>PMXQ01000101.1:8666-17738 GCA_003171065.1 Chloroflexota bacterium | reverse complement strand
ATCAGGTTCATGGAGTAGCGCATGAGCCCGAAGCGGCGCTTGCCGATCAGGATCGCCGGCGTGTTGTTGTATTGGATCTCGCACGTCGGGGAGGCGTGGATGCCCATCTTGTTCTCGATGCGGCGGATCTTGACGGTCTCGTCCTTCTCCACCAGGAACATCGACAGGCCGCGGGCGTCNNTTGACGCCGTTGAGGTGCCACTGACCCGTGGCTTCGTCCAACGTGGCCTTCGTCGCCACGGCGCCCAGGTCCGAGCCGGCGTCGGCCTCGGTAAGGACCATCGCGCCCGAAACCTCTCCGCGCGCGAACTTCGGCAGGACGCGGGCCTTGGTCTCGGGGTCGCCGTACTCATCGATCATGGAGGCGATTTCCTGAAGGCCGTAGACGGTCATCAGACCGCTCTCGGCCCGGGCCACGACTTCGACCATCATCTGGTAGATGGACTCGGGCAGGTTCAGGCCGCCGAACTCGCGCGGCAGCATCGCCCCGAAGAGCTCGGCCGAGCGGAGCGCCTCGATGGCGTCCAGCGTGGCCGCGGCGTAGGTGACCACCCCGTTCTCGAAATGCGCGCCTTCCTCGTCCGCCTCGGCGGCCCGGGGCGCGACCCGCTCGCCGCAGATCTCGCCCAGGACTTCGAGGACGATCCGGTAGTTGTCCTTGGCGTCGGGGTAATTGCGCGGCGCGCCGGGGTAGAGGTCGGACTCGGAGTAGCCCTTCTCCTTGAACTCCAACGCCTCGCGGAGGTCGAGCTGCTGGAGGCGGAACTGCAGGTCCGGGTTGTCGAAGAAGAAGTTCTCGCTCATTCGGCATCTCGCTGATCCATGGACCGCTCGCGCAGGCTCTTGATGATCATGGGCAGCACCTCGGCGACGTCCCCGACGATGCGGTAGTGGGCGATCTGGAACATCGGCGCGTTGGGGTCGGTGTTGATGGCAATGATCTTGGAGGACTGGTCCATGCCGGCCCGATGCTGGATTGCGCCCGAGATGCCGGCCGCGATGTAGAGGCGCGGCCGGACCGTGGTCCCGGTCTGGCCGACCTGGTGGGCGCGGTCGATCATGCCCGCGTCGACGGCGGCTCGGGACGCCCCAACTTCGCCTCCGAGCAGGTTGGCCAGGTCGCGCAGGAGGGCGAACTCCTCGGCGCCAGCGACCCCGGCACCGCCGGCGACGATCACCGGAGCGTCCTTGAGCTTGACCGTGGACTTTCGAACCTGGCGGCTCAGGACCTCGAGGGCGAAGTCGCCGGGCTCGAACGACGGGGTGACTTTCTCGACCACTCCATGGCGGGCGGCGTCGGCGGCCGGCTTGCGCATGACGCCTTCGCGGACCGTGGCCATCTGGGGCCGGGTGTGCGGGTTGACGATCGTGGCGATCAGGTTGCCGCCGAAGGCTGGCCTGATCTGATAGAGCAGATCCTTGTAGGTCTTGTCTTCCTTCTTGATGTAGTAGTCGCCGATCTGGAGATCTGTGCAGTCGGCCGTCAGCCCGCAGCGCAGGGCGCTGGCGACGCGCGGCGCGAAGTCACGACCGTTTGGCGTCCCACCGATCAGGAAGATCTCGGGCTTGCGGGCCCGGGCCTCCGCGATTGCCACGCGGGCGTATGGCAGGGTCCGGTACAGGGCCAGCTCTTCATGGTCCGCCAGGAGGACACGGTTGGCGCCGTGGTGGATCACGTCCTGGGCCAGGGCGTCCACGTCGTGGCCGCACAGCAGGCCGACGACCTCGTAGCCCAGCTGGTCCGCCAGCTCGCGGGCCTTGCCCGTCAGCTCCAGGCTGACGTCGGCGATGTGGTCGTCGGTGTGCTCGATGAATACCCAGATGCTCTTCTGCTCTGCCATCTCGCGCCTACCCGACGATGTACTCATGGACCAGCTCCGCCACCATCGCCGCGATTGCCTCGGGCGTGGGGGAGATGGTCTTGCTCTCGGTGCTCTCCAGGACCACGAAGTTGATCCTGTGGACCTGTGTCGGAGAGCCCGCCAGCCCGATGCTGCCCTCGGTCGCGCCGATGTCCTCGGCCGTCCAGATGGGGATCTTCAGGTCGTGTGCGGTGAGGTAGGCCTCGAGCTCCTGGTCCGACTCGAACTCGGGCCACTGCTTCCTCAGCGCCGGGTACTCGTTCGGGGCGGCGGCGAGCTTGCGCTCCATCTGGCGCCGGACCGAGGCGGGGCGGGGCATGTTGGCCGAGCCCACGACGGTGAGCAGACATGGGAGGGTGCAACGCACGATCTCGGAGCCGGAGTCGAGGGCGCGCTGGGCGGTGATCTTGCCGCCCGCGATCTCGATGATGGACTCGGCGTAGGTGATCTGCGGGATGCCGAGCTTCTCGGCCGTTTGCGGGCCGACCTGAGCCGTGTCGCCGTCGATGGCCTGGCGGCCGCACAGAACCAGGTCGAACTGGCCGAGCTTCTCGACTGCCTTCTGCAGCGCGACGGAGGTGGCGAGGGTGTCCGCGCCGGCGAACTTGCGGTCGGTCAGCAGGACGACCTTGTCGGCGCCGCGGAAGAGGGCCTCGCGCAGGATGTTGGCCGCCTTCGGCGGACCCATGGTGATGACTGTCACGGTGCCGCCATGGCGCCCCTTGATCTCGAGCGCCATCTCGAGGGCGTTGAGATCCTCCGGGTTGAAGATGGCCGGCAGGGCGTTGCGGTTCATGGTGCCGTCTTTGGTCATCACCTCCCCGGTGATGTTGTGCGTGTCGGGCACCTGCTTGACCAGGACCACGCAGTGAATAGGTCTGGAGTCGGTCATCCAAGTCTCCGGAGACCGCCCGGCAACGCCCGGCGGGTGATGTCAAGGCTTTCCCGGGATGGTCGCCTCCGGGATGGCGGGTGACCGCGGGGACGCGGGCGCGGTTCCGGTGAAGGATACCCTGCCCGGGATGCCGGACGTAGCCCGCCTCAGCGCGTCTCTGGGCCGGGCGGCGCGGGCCACGACGTGGGCCGCGCACGCCGCGTGTGCGTCGGGTGGCTGCTGTCGACGCGCGGTAGGCCCAGACATCCGGTTCAGTCGCCACGTGACTGTTATCGACGATCGAGGTCAACTCTGGGCGGGTCATGCGCCAGGACAACTGATTGCCCAGCCGGCCGTGAGCGTGATTCGTTGGCAACGAGTCCGTGACGAACCGCGCGCCCGGAGTCGAAATCAGATAGCGCCGGCCCCGCCCGCCGCGGACCCGGCCTGGACCGGCTGCCCGGCGCCCGGGCCGGGGCCCGGGCGCCGCCGCCCGATCGACGAGGCGAGCCCCAAGCGGCTCAGTAGACCAGGGTGATGATCGAGTGGGCCGGGCTGGTTGTCTTGGCCGCGGCTCCGTCGATCCAGAAGCTGAACGGCACCGTCTCATCGCTGAGGTTGAGCACGACCACGGCGACGCGGCCGTCCGGGTTCTTGAACGCCGTGGCCAGCAGCCGATCGTCGTCGGTCACGGCGGAGATGCGCTTTGCACCGGGCCGGACGAACTTAGAGAAGTGGCCGATGTAGTAATACGAGTTCATGTACGTGAGGGCGCCGGTCTTGGTGTTGGCGTGTATCGGCGCGTAGCAGAAGTTGCCGACGTGGTTGGGGCCGCCCCTCTCGTCGAGAAGCACGTTCCAGTCCGTCCAGGCCGACGTGCCGTTGCCCAGGTCCATCACCATGGACAGGCCGTACTTCTCGCCCCACTGCCAGCCGTTGATGCGTTTGGCGTCGTAGAGCTCGGGACAGCCCTCGCTGAAGACCAGCCTCTTGTCGGGCCAGGCCTCGTAGGTCTGGCGGACCTGGTCGAAGTGGTCGCCGACGTACCAGTGGAAGGCCGCGCCCCAGACGTACTTGGAGGCCTCGGGGTCGTCGTAGACGGCCTTGGCCCGGGCGTAGAGCGTGCCCCGGTTGTGGTCCCAGATCATGAGCTTGAGTCTGGACAGCCCGTCCCGCTCCAGAGCCGGGCCCAGGTGGTCGCGCACGAAGTCGCGCTCCTCCTCGCCGGTGTAAATGCATGACTCCCAGGTCTGCTTGGCCAGCGGCTCGTTCTGGACCGTCAGGCCCCAGATGGCGATGCCCTCCTGCTCGTAGGCCTTGACGAAACGGCCGTAGTAGCGGGCCCAGGTCTCCGCCAACTCGGGCTTGAGCTTGCCGCCCTGGAGCATGTCGCCGTTGGTCTTCATCCAGGCGGGCGGGCTCCATGGCGACGCGAAGAGCTTGAACGGGGTCTTCGCTGTGGCCAGGGCCGCCTTGATGAACGGGAGTCGGTACTTCCGGTCGTGATCGATCGAGAAGTTCTTCAGCTCCGTGTCGCCGGCCTGGTCGTCATAGGTGTAGCTATCGCTGGAGAAGTCGCAGCTGTGGATGTTCGTCCGGCAGAACGAGTAGCCGATCCCCTTCTCGTCGTCGAAGTAAGCGGTCAGGACTTCCTTCTTGCGCTCCGGCGGAAGCTTGGCCCAGGTCTCGGCGGCGGAGTCGGTGAGTGCCCCGCCGATACCTTCGATGGTCTGGAACGTCTTGCGCGGGTCGACCATGACAACGGGAGTCAGCTCGTCTGGTTGGGAGAGCGGCTCGAACGTGAGAGGAGCCTTCTTGCTGAGGCGGTCCGCCGTGCCTTTAGCCGTGAGGACGAGTTCCGCCGAGGTTCGCTTGCGGTCGACCATTGGTTGAGCCTCCGATGGATTCGCGAGATTCACAAGCTAAGGCACCAGCCCCAGGCCATCAATAGTCTGGAACGACTAGAGCGTGACGGGCAGGCCGCGCCGGTGCGCCGCGGGATCGCCGAACGGACCACCGAGAACGCTACGACGCCAGGGCGGCAACGTGTACCCGCAGCGGCCCGGACACGGCGGCCCGATCCATGTGCGACCATCAGTGAGGTGACGACGCTGCCATCGCCCTACCCTGATCTCCGCCGCCAGCTCGATGGCGTCCGCGGCCTGCTGCTCGATATGGACGGAGTGCTGGTGCTGCGGAACGCCCTCATCCCCGGTGCAGCGGAGGCGCTCGCGGCCCTGGATGCGGCTGCCATCCCTTACGTGCTGGCCACCAATACCTCGCTCGTGAGCAGGGCCACTCTGTCCCTGGAGCTGAGCAGGGCCGGCCTTTCGATTCCAGCGGACCGGATCGTCAGTGCCGCCTCGGCCGCAGCCGGCTATTCGCGACGCCACTTCGCGGACCAGGCGATCTACGTGCTTGTGGCGCCCGACGCGAAGGCCGAATTCGAAGACTTGAGGTTACTCACGCATGAAAGTGCGGCTGATCCCGGCGCCCGGGCCGCGGCCGTGGTGATTGGAGATGCAGGCGACGAGTTCACGCCTCGGAACGTGCAGACGGCGTTCACCCTTCTGCGAAGCGGGGCCCGATTCGTGGCCATGCACAAGAACCGCTGGTGGATCACGCCGGCCGGGGTGATGCTCGACTCCGGTGGCTACGTGGCTGCACTAGAGTTCGCCACGCAGCGGCGGGCTCTCGTGACCGGCAAGCCATCGCGCACCTTCTTCGGCGAGGGCGTGCGGCGGCTTGGTCAGATGCTGGACCGGAAGGGCTCCGGCGCCCGCCTCGCCCCGGGGGAAGTGGCAATGGTCGGCGACGACCTGTGGAACGACATCCGCGGCGCCCAGAAGGCCGGATTGCGCGGCGCGTTCGTCCGGTCTGGCAAGCACGGCGACGCGGAGCTCGCCCGCGTGGTCTCGGAGCGAGGCGGCCGGGCGCCCGATTCCGTCGCGGATTCGATCATGGAGGTCGTGGCCGCGCTCGCCGGCTGACGCTCGCCGGCTGACGCTCGCCGGCTGATTCCTGCGCGTCGGCAATGTCGAGGGCCGTTCGGCTGCCGGCAACCGGACACCCGGAACGGGGCCTCCCGCGGAGGTCGCAGTAGACTGAAGGCCAACAGAGGCTGCGCCCTGCTGCGGGCGCGCGGCTCGAGGCGGCGCAGCCAGGTCCCAGGTGCCCGGCACCAGGAGGGCGTTCGGATGACTGCGACGTCTGAGCCCCGGCTCAAGATCACCTACGCCACGATGCGAAACGACAACGAGCAGTTGCATGCCTCTTACGACGCCGGTCTCCTGACCGCCCGTAAGGAGCTCGGCGGCAGCCACGGCATCTACATCAACGGGGAGTGGCGCCCGGCCGGGGAAACCTTCGAGAAGCGGTCGCCGATCGACGGCGCGCTCGTCGGCCACTTCGCGAAAGGCACCCGTACGGACGTCCGAGACGCCATCGCCGCCGCCCGTGCCGCCGCCCCGGGCTGGGCCCGGACCCCGTGGCTCGAGCGCATCGCGGTCATGCGCCGCATGGCGGAACTGATCAGCGAGCACCAGATGGAGTTCGCGGCCCTGATGGCGATCGAGGTCGGCAAGACCCGGCTCGAGGCGCTCGGCGACGTCGAGGAGACGGCCGACCTGATCCGCTACTACTGCGACCAGATCGAGGCCAACGACGGCTTCGACCACCCCATGGGCAACCTCGGCGATCCGACGGTCCACACCCGGTCCGTGCTCAAGCCGCACGGCGTCTGGGCGGTGATCAGCCCCTTCAACTTCCCGATGGCACTCTCCGGCGGGCCCGCGGGGGGCGCGCTCGTGGCCGGCAACGCCGTTGTCTACAAGCCCTCAAGCGATGCCCCGCTGTGCGGCGTCAAGCTGGCCGAGGTCGCGGACCTGGCCGGTCTGCCGCGCGGCGTCTTCAACATGGTCACCGGCCCCGGCGGCACGGTCGGCGCGGAGCTGCAGGAGAACGAGGGGATCGACGGGCTGCTCTTCACCGGGTCGTTCGAGATCGGCTTCAACTCGATCTTCAAGACCTTCAGCAAGCGCTGGCCCAAGCCGGTCGTGGTCGAGATGGGCGGCAAGAACCCTGCCATCGTCAGCGCCCGGGCGGATCTGGAAGAGGCGGCCGAAGGGATCGTCCGGTCTGCCTTCGGCTTCGCCGGCCAGAAATGCTCGGCCTGCAGCCGCGTCTACGTCGAGGCGCCCGTTTACGCCGCTCTGCTGGAGCAGCTGGCGGCGAAGACAAAGGCACTCGCCATCGGAGACCCGACGGACCGCAAGATCTGGCTCGGCCCGCTGGTCAACGCCAACGCCGTGGCCACGTACGAGGCAGCGGTTGCCGAGGCAAAGCGCGACGGCCGGGTCGTCTTCGGTGGGGAGCGGCCCGCCGGCATGCCGAGCGACCTCTTCGTCGCGCCCACGATCGTGGCGGACCTGCCGTTCGAGCATCGCATCTGGCGCGACGAGCTGTTCATCCCGCTGGTTGCGGTCGGCCAGGTCAAGTCGCTGGATGAGGCGTTCGAGCGCGCCAACGACACGATCTACGGCCTGACGGCCGGTTTCTTCAGCGAGGATCGCGAGGAGATCGAGCGCTTCAAGGAGGCGGTCGAGGCGGGCGTCATCTATATCAACCGTCGTGCCGGCGCAACGACCGGCGCCTGGCCGGGCATCCAGCCCTTCGGCGGCTGGAAGGGTTCCGGCACCACCGGCAAGGCCTCCGGCGGCCTGTACTACGTCCAGCAGTTCATGCGCGAGCAATCGCAGACGCTGGTCGACTGAGGCGGCTTCCGGCCGGGCGCCCAGCTGCCGTCCTTCGTTGCCGGGCGTTCGGACACCTTCGGCCGCTCGGCTATACTGAGGCCAGTATCCAGCCTGCATAAAGGCTATCCGTTCCTGAGGCCGCTGTGCCCTTCGGGCGGCGGCGACAAACTCTGTCGAGGTGCACCGTGACCCAGGCTCCCGGCAAGCTCGCCCAGGCTCCCGCCGTTCCGCACATCGTCACCGAGCTGCCCGGCCCCAAGGCCCGCGCCCACCTCGAGTTCGACCGCCAGTGGACCTCGCCCAGCGTGCCGCGGGCCTACCCGGTCGTGCCCGTGCGCGGCGAAGGCTGCACGATCGAAGACATCGACGGCAACCTCTTCCTCGATTTCAACGCCGGGATCGCCGTGACCTCGACCGGCCACTGCCATCCCAAGGTGGTTCGTGCCATTCAGGACCAGGCGGGCAAGCTTCTCCACTACAGCGCCGACTTCTACCTGCCGATCTACGCCGAGACGTGCGCCGAGCTGGCCCGCATCGCGCCGATAAAACAGAAGTGCCGGGTCTTCCTGGGCAACTCCGGGACCGAGGCGGTCGAGGGCTCGATCAAGCTCGCCCGCTTCGCTACCAGGCGCCAGTACCTGGTCGCGTTCCTCGGCGCGTTCCACGGCCGCTCCTATGGCTCGGTGTCGCTTACCGCCTCGAAGGCGAAGTACCACACCGGCTTCGGGCCGATGCTCCCGGGCGTCTTCCACGCCCCGTTCGGGCACGTCGCGGACCTGCGGTGGTTCGACGACGTGCTCTTCGACAAGCTGGTTTCGCCCGAAGAGGTTGCGGCGATCATCCTCGAGCCGATCCAGGGCGAGGGCGGCTACGTCGTCCCCGAAGACGGCTTCATCCAGGGTCTGCGCAAGATCTGCGACAAGCACGGCATCCTGCTGATCGCCGACGAGGTTCAGTCGGGCGCCGGCCGGACCGGCAAGATGTGGGCCATCCAGAACTGGGACGTCGAGCCGGACATCGTCGCCACGGCCAAGGGGATCGCCAGCGGCATGCCCCTCGGTGCGTTCATCGCCCGCGACTCTCTCATGACGAAATGGGGACCCGGTGCCCACGGCACCACGTACGGCGGCAACCCGGTCGCCTGCGCCGCCTCGCTCGCGACGATCAAGCTGCTCGAGGGCGGCCTGATGGCCAACGCGAAGGCGCGCGGCGATGAGTTGCTGCCCGGGCTTCGCGCTCTCCAGGCTCGGTTCCCGTCCGTGATCCGCGACGTGCGCGGCATCGGGCTGATGATCGGCGTGGAGTTCGACTCGCACGAGCGCGCCGCGGCCGTCGAGTGGGGTTCGTTCCAGCGCGGCCTGCTCGTGCTGGAGGCCGGCCACACTGTGGTCCGCATCTCGCCGCCGCTCGTCATCACGGCCGAAGAGGCAGCCCTCGGGCTGAAGCTCTTTGGCGAGGCCGTCGCCGAGGCCGCGGCGAAGTAGGCTCTGTGCAGCCGCGATGCAGGCGCGGATGATCGTCGGTTGATCGCCAGATAAGCTCCAGATAAGCCGCAGGTAAGCGCCGATGAGTAAGGTCATGT
>PMXQ01000101.1:0-8625 GCA_003171065.1 Chloroflexota bacterium | reverse complement strand
TACGACCAGATGGTCGCGGCCGGGACGGCGCGCAAGCTCGTGTTCAGCTGGCTCGGAAACCCGGGTGTCGGCGGGCTGCACGCGATCCGCCGCCGGGTCGAGGACGCCGATCCGGCGCCGCTCGAGCTGGAGGAGTACAGCCACTTCGGCATGGTCGGCCGGTACACGGCCGGCGCCTCGAACCTGCCCTTCTTCCCGCTGCGCTCCTATTTCGAGACGGACCTGCCGAAGGCGAACCCGTTCATCCGTCCGATCCGCTCGCCCTTCGGCGAGGAGACGGTGTACGCCGTCCCGCCGCTCAAGCCGGACCTCACCGTCGTCCACGCCCAGCGGGCCGACGCCGAGGGCAATACTCAGATGTGGGGCCTGCTCGGCTGTCAGAAGGAAGCCGCCTTCGCCGCGGAGCGGGTGATCGTCGTCGTTGAGGAACTGGTCGAAGAGGCCGTCATACGCGCCGACCCGAACCGCACCGTCATCCCCGGCCTGATCGTCGACGCGGTCGTGGTGGAGCCGTTCGGGGCGCACCCCTCGTACGTCCAGGGCTCGTACGACCGCGACAACCGCTTCTACCGCGACTGGGACGCGATCGCCCGCGAGGCGGCCACCACTCAAGCCTGGCTGGACGAGTGGGTCTACGGCGTCAGCGGTCGAGCGGAGTACGTCGAGAAGCTCGGCGCGGAAAGGGTGGCAAGCCTGAGACCCTCGGGCGAAGCGCCATCCGGCTCGGTCGACTACGGGATCTACCGATGAGCGAGCCGCGCGTCTCCCCGAACTCGGCCGCCGGCGCTTCCGGCGTCCCCGGCGTCCCGGCCCCCGCCTTCAGCAAGTCCGAGATGATGATCGTGGCCGCCGCGCGCGAGCTGGCCGATCAGCGCGTCTGCTTCGTCGGCGTCGGGCTGCCGAACATCGCCGTCAACCTGGCCCGCCTCACCGTCGCCCCCACGCTCGAGCTGGTCTACGAGTCGGGCGCGTTCGGCGCGAAGCCGGCGCGTCTGCCCCTGTCGATCGGCGACCCGACCGTTGTCACCGGCGCCACCGCCGTCGTCTCGATGTTCGAGCTGTTCAGCTTCTACCTCCAGGGCGGGCTGGTCGACGTGGGGTTTCTCGGCGCCGCCCAGATCGACCGCTTCGGCAACATCAACAGCACTGTGATCGGCGACTACGAACACCCCAAGACCAGACTGCCCGGCTCGGGTGGAGCGTGCGAGATCGCCATCAACGCCCGTCAGGTCTTCGTGATCATGCGCCAGTCGAAGCGCTCGTTCGTCGATCGGATCGACTTCCGGACCTCACCGGGGAATCTCGGCGGGGCGGAGGCGGCGGCCCGGATCCGGCGCGAGGAGGGCTGGCTCGGGCGCGGGCCATCGGTCGTGGTCACGGACCTGGGCATCTACCACTTCGACGACTCGGGCGAGATGCGCCTGGACTCGATCCATCCCGGCGCCACGCTCGACCAGATTCGCGACACGATCGGCTGGGAGCCCAAAGTGGCCGAACCACTGGCGACGACGCTAGCGCCCACGCCCGAAGAGCTGCGCCTCATCCGCGAGGAGCTGGACCCCGAGGGCGCCTACACGAGGTAGGGGAGTAGCGCGAGAGCCAGGCCGCGACCGCGACGTCGAAGGGACCGCGGCCCTGACCATGGGAACGAGCCAGTGCGCGGGCCGAATGTACGAAGGACGCCTGGATTCGACGGATCCTCCCAGCAGATTCTCGCGCGCCTGGGACGAGACCGACCCTCGCGCTGCGTATAATCGCCGCCATCGGGATTGGACCTGGACGAAAAGAAGCGGCGTCGGGGTTGAGGCGCAACGGCTGCCGCTGGCACGGCACCCAGCGGGATGGATGGGGATATGCACTACAGAGGTGTACTGTCGCTGACTGGCGTGGCCGTATTCCTCGTTGCCGGCTGTGGCACGGTCCCCGCTTCACCAGGTCAGTCCGCAACTGCCCTTCCGAGCCCTACAGCGAGGCCGTCCGCCGGCACGCCTCCTTTCGATCTGCAAGGCACCTGGGAACTCCGGACCAGCCCTGATCCCACATTCGCGCCCTCCTGGGACCTCCTGGTCACCCAGAAAGGCAACGGGCTTCGGCTGGCCAACCTCGATCGCTCGTCGTATGGCGATATCGTGTTCGACGGCATGGCCTTCGACGCCGTTCTGGCTGCGGGCTACGAAGTCCATGGGTTCCTCTCGGCGGACGGTCGCGACATGTTGGGATCTGCGCCGTCTGCGGGCATCCTCTCGTGGAGTCTGGCGAAGGTCTCGGACGACTTCATCAGGGTGGTCAGGACACGCGCCTTTCCGGCCAGTGGAGTCCTGCGAATCCCGGTCGGCAGATCCTTCGTGGGTAAGGGGAGCGTCGACGTCACCATCAACGGGAAACCCGTCGATCCGGCCCTGACGCCCGACGGACTGGGGGGCTACTGGACTTCGATCCCTCTTTCTTCTCTCACGGGCACCAGCCGAATCGCGGTCCAATACACTCGCCAGGCCGAGCCCGTCCAGCTCTTTGCGCAAGGCTCTGCGGACACGGGGCCCTTTCTGCGCCAATCGGCATACCTCAACTGGGGTTACCCGACGATCCTGGCCAAGAGCCGGGAGCTGACCAGGGGCAAGTCGAGTCGAATAGACAAGGCCAAGGCGATCCAGCAATTCGTAATCAGCCGCGTCGCGTACAGCACCTACCCTGGCGATTTCTCAGACCCCGCATCCCAGACTCTCGCCCTGGGCTACGGGATGTGCATCAACTCGTCGCGCCTGTTCGTCGCCCTGGCCCGCGCGGCCGGCATACCGGCGCGCTCGGTCTGGGGTGTGCTCAACGAAGGCAGCACGTATGACTCGGGCCACGAGTGGGCCGAGTTCCTCGACGATTCCGGTTACTGGCATCCGCTCGACTTCACCGTCACCGGGGCCTTCGATCTGTCGAACGTCCGATTCCTCGGCCTGGTCTATGACCCCGAGGAGAACTTCGCCTTCAACTCCGGGGTGAATGGTCCCTACGCCTTCGGCGGTGACGTCGTCATCTACTCCAGCTTCCCCATGCCCGGCGGGGACCAATACGGATTCCAGCTGATCGAGAACGACAGGGACAAGAAGGTTGTTGAAAACGTGTACGTGGTCGAGGCGGAGAACGGCCGGGTCCGGTTCGTCCTCGAATCTGCGATCACAAGCTAACCAGCGCGAGACGCGCCCAGGGCCAGCTATCCGCCGATGGGGCGCGGGGTGTTAGCGCCGCGGCGCCTCGGGCCTGCCCCGAACCACCATCACCGGGCAGTGGGCATGGCGGACCACGAAGTCGGAGACGCTGCCGATGAAGAAGCGGCTGACGCCGCTGCGGCCGTGCGATCCGACGACGATCAGGTCTGCGCACTCCGAGTCCGCCGCCGCAACGATCGCGTCGCCGGCCTCGCCCTCCCAGACCAGGTACGTGGCGTTGGCCCCGGCTGCACGGGCTCGCTGCACGATGCTCTGCGCCCTGGCCGCCATGAAGTCACGCGAGTCGGCGTCGTGCGGCTCGGCGCTGGGGGCTTCGCCGGTGGAGGATCCGTGGGCGGCCGCGGCCTCGGACGGCTGGCGAGCCGAAGCGAGGACGCTCACGACTAGGAGTCGCGCCTCCACCTGAATGGCGAGATCGATGGCTTGCTCGCTTGCCGGCTCCGACGCGGCCGAGCCGTCGGTGGCGAGCAGGATCGTTTCGAGTCGGGGCATCACGCTCAATCCGGCGCCATGCGGGGCGCGCCGGTCCGCTTGGATGGTGGGCGCGCCCCGGGGGAGGGCCAAGGTACATGCGGCCCGTTCCCGCGGGCATTAGGTCCCCGGGGCCCGAACGGCGCGGGCCGGCGGACGTGTCGGGCCCGAACGGCGCGGGCCGGCGGACGCAGCCGCGGGCCATCTCGCCCTCGCGCCGTGTTTCGCACGCCATGCCAGCAAGAATGCGTGCCCCACGTTCAAACTGGCGGCCTGCTAGGCTGCCGGTGATGACCGCATCCAACCCGGCTTCGAAGGTGCGCCAGGACTCAACTGGCCTGCTCGGCCTGCGCGATGTGGCCGCGGCGCTGGAGGTCTGGCGACGCGATCCCAACGCCGCTGCACTCACGAGTCGCCTGGCCGAGGCTTTCGGGCGGGTCGTGACCGGCTCGGGGCTCGGCGGCGGCCACCTCTACCTCCACGCGCCGCCGCTCGCCGAAGTCGAGCTGCGCGCCGGCAGCCTGCTCGACGAGAGCGTCGAGACCGCCGGCCTGCGCACGTACGAGCTCCGCTTCGGAGATCGGATGCTGGCGACGCTTGCAGCTCGATGCCCCGCCTGCGGCGGTCTTCTCGGTCGACGAGTGCGCCCGAGGCCTCGAAATCGTCGTCGGAGCGGCCTGGTCCGAGGCGCGTGCGGGTCAGGCAACGGACGAACTGGCCGCCCTCGACGCCGCCACCCGCGGCATCGCCGGGGTGCTGGACCTGGACCGGGTCCTGCAGCTGATCACGGACCGCGTCCGCGAGCTGGCCCACGCCCAGTACGCGGCCCTGGGCATCAGTGGATCAGGAAGGCGGGATCGAGCGCCTCATCACGAGCGGCATCGAGACGGACAGAGCGCGAGAGGATCGGCGCGCCGCCGCACGGCCACGGCCTGCTCGGCGTGATCGCCGCCGCCAGTCATCCGCTGCGGATTCACGACGTTGCCACGGATCCCCGCCGCTACGGCTTCCCCGCCAATCACCCGCCGATGCATTCACTGCTGGGCGTTCCCATCGGGGCGAAGGGCCGATCCATCGGGCGGCTGTACCTGACCAACAGGCTGCCTTCCGGCGATTTCACCGAGGACGACGAGCGGCTGGTCGAGATGTTCGCCCTGCACGCCGGAATCGCCATCGAAAACGCTCGGCTCCATGAGCAGGTTCAACGCCTGGCCATCGTCGAGGAGCGCGAGCGGATCGGCCGCGATCTCCACGACGGGATCATCCAGAGCATCTACGCCGTGGGTCTCTCGCTCGAGGACGTCCCGGATCTGATGGAGGACGAGCCCGACGTCGCCCGGGCCCGCGTGGAACGTGCCATCGATTCGCTCGACCAGTCGATCCGCGACATCCGCAACTTCATCTTCGGCCTGCGCCCCGAGTTGCTTGAACAGGCCGGCCTGCTGGGCGGCCTGGCGGCCCTGGCCGACGAGTTCCGGGTCAACAGCATGGTCGACGTCGACGTCGAAACCTACGGTGTCGAGGACGTGGACCTCTCGCCCGACCAGACCGGCCAGCTGCTCTCCATCGCCCGAGAGGCCCTAAGTAACATCGCCCGCCACTCCAAGGCCACCCGAGGAACCGTCAGCGTGGAGGCCCACGATGGCACCATCAGGCTGACCGTGAGCGACAACGGCGTCGGTTTCGAGCCCGACCTGCAGCGCGGCCCGAGCCATCAGGGCCTGATCAACATGCGCGCCCGGGCCGTCGCGGTAGGTGGACATCTGGTGCTCGAAAGCGCGCCCGGTGGCGGCACGCGTATCATCGTGGACGTGGCGCAGCGCGAGACGCTTGGCGCCGACGCCAGCCAGCTAGGAGACGCATGAGCGACCAGATCGATGCACGCCCGCTGAGGCTGCTCGTGGTCGACGATCACGAGGTCGTACGCCAGGGCCTCGTCTCACTCCTCGATAGGCGCGAGCATTTCCAGGTCGTGGCCGAGGCCGGAACTGCCGCCGAGGCCGTGGAGATGGCGCGCAAGTTCGAGCCCGACCTCGTCGTCATGGACGTGCGCCTGCCGGATGGCTCCGGGATCGAGGCCTGCCGCGAGATCCGAGCCGAGTTCCCGGCCACACGAGTGGTGATCCTGACGAGCTACCCGGACGAGGAAGCGGTTCTCTCGGCGATCATCGCCGGCGCCTCGGGCTATCTGCTCAAGCAGATCCGCAGCCGCGACCTGGTCAGCGCGCTTGAATCCGTCGGCCGGGGCGAGTCGCTGCTCGACCCCGCCGTCACCGAGAAAGTGCTCGACCGCGTCCGCCGCATCGCCACCGGCACGTACACCGACGAGATGGCGCAGCTGACCCAGCAGGAGCAGAAAATCCTGCTGCTCGTTGCCGAAGGCAAGACCAACAAGGAGATCGCCTCGGAGGTCTTCCTGTCCGACAAGACGGTCAAGAACTACGTCAGCTCGATCCTCTCGAAGCTGAACCTGGAGCGCCGCGCCCAGGCGGCCGCGTTCGTCGCCCGTCACAGGCTCAAGGGCGGCGTATAGGCCAACCCGTCGGGCGCCGGCAAGTCCTTGGCTCAGGCGGCCGGCCTCTGCGCTGCCCCTCCGGGCCGCCCGGCATCTCCGACCGTTGCGTTCGGCCCTCACGCAGATTGGCGCGGCCTCTAAACTCCGCGTCATGCGTATCGTCAGCGCCGATGAGGCCGTTTCCGTTATCCAGTCAGGTCAGCAGATTTTCATGCACGGCTCCGCCGCGACGCCGTCCGTGCTCCTCGACGCGCTGTGCAGGCGCGCCCCCCTGCTCCAGGACGTCAAGATCGTTCACATGCACTGCGAGGGCCCTCACCCGCACCTCGCGCCGGAGATGGCAGGTCACCTTCTCCATCGCGCCGTGTTCATCGGGCCGAACGCGCGCCAGGCGATCAACGAAGGCCGGGCCGAGTTCATCCCCGTCTTCCTATCGGACATCCCGCGCCTGATCGAGTCCGGAATCCTGCCATTGGACGCAGTGTTTCTCAACATGACCCCGCCCGACGAGCACGGCTTCTGCTCTCTCGGCACTGCGGTCGACACGATGCTCACCGCCGTCCGGTGTGCCAAGACCGTCATCGCCCAGTTCAACACGAGCATGCCGCGCACCCTGGGCGACAGCTTCGTCCATGTCAGTCAGATCGACTTCGGCGTGGAAGTGGACCAGCCGCCCTACACGTATTCGGGTGGCGCCATCGGCGACATCGAGTTGAAGATCGGCGGGTTCGTGGCCGATCTCGTGCCAGATGAGGCGACCCTGCAGATGGGCATCGGCGCGATCCCCAACGCCGTCGGCCCGGGCCTCTACAACAAGAAGCACCTCGGAGTTCACACGGAGATGTTCACCGACGTGCTGGTCGACCTGGTCGAGCGCGGAGTGGTGACCTGCGACCGCAAGGAGATCAACTGCGGCAAGATCGTTACCACATTCATGATGGGTTCGCAGCGCCTCTACAAGTTCGTCGACAACAATCCGATGGTCGAGATGCGGCCGGTCGACTACACCAACGACACGGCGGTAATCCGGCGCCTCAAGCGGATGACGGCCATCAACTCGGCGATCGAAGTCGACCTCACGGGGCAGGTATGTGCCGATTCGATCGGCCACCGCATGTACAGCGGCGTCGGCGGGCAGATGGATTTCATGCGCGGCGCGGCCCTCGCCGAGGAGGGGCGGGCGATCATCGCCCTGCCCTCAACCGCGGCCGGCGGCACGGTCTCGCGGATCACAGCCTCCCTCAAGGAAGGGGCCGGAGTCACGACGACGCGTTCGCACGTTCGAACCGTCGTGACCGAGTTCGGCGTGGCCGAGCTCTTCGGGCAGAGCTTCCGCGAGCGGGCCAAGCGCCTGATCGCCATCGCCCACCCGGACTTCCGCGACGAGCTCACGTCCTACGCGAAGCAGTACCACGAGCTGTAGGGGCTGAGTCGCCGATCCGATCGGGCCGCCACGAACGGTCGATCCCCGCCGCCGTTCTGCGGCCATCTCGAGTGCGGGCCGCGCCAGCGGCATTGCTTTGTGGTCCAACCTGCCTGGAGTGGAAGTTGGCCATCCGATCGCGGCCCTGCGGCAGGTGGTCAGGCGGCGCGATGCGACAGGCGGCAGGAGTCGCGCTCGGGCCACGTCCGACGAGCGGTCTGTGGGAAGGTCCAGACCGCCCTAACAGCGGTCGCGCCCGACCACCGGCCGTTCCAACTTCTCTAGCTCTCACCCGAAGCAAGCTGGACCAGATGGCGGCGATCAGGCGGGCACGCAGCGAGCGCACCTGAGGGTGCGTGAGCGAGGACCGCAGGAACCAACGAAGGCATGCGCCGGCTGCTGCCGGGCAAAAAAAGGACGAACGCCGGGCGTCCCCTCCGGCGTTCGTCACGCGAGCAAGTCTGCGGTCGGCGCCAACCCCTGCGCAGTGCCGAACGGCCCCCCGCGGCGGGCAACAAAGACTCCCCGCCGAGCGTTCCCGGGCGTGCCCGAGCCGGACGCGCGGCCGGGTGAAGCCATCCCCGGGGCCGGCGTCGCGGCCGCCTGCCGGACCCTCACCGGTCACGGCGCCCTACCTCAGCCGCCCCCTCCTTTGGGCGGGGCGCTCCCGACCCGTCCCGTCGCCGTGCGGGCCATATGGCCCCCGGCAATAGGGAGCCCTGTCGCTACGGGTGGAGAGGCTCCAGCGCGCACGCTATGCGCATGCTCGCCGATACCAATCTGCCCTTGCGTCGACTGCTCATCGTCAGTCAGCACCGCGCGGCAACCGAGGCTCTGTGCGATCACCTCTCGCGTCATGGCTTTGCGATCGTCGCTCAGGCGACCTCCGCCGAGTCCGCGGCGCGCGATTGCGCTGCCTCGAACCCGGACGTGGTGCTGCTCGATGCGGACGTACCAGGCGGATGGCGGCCGGTAGTGGCGGCACTGCGCGACTGCAT
>PMXQ01000004.1 GCA_003171065.1 Chloroflexota bacterium | reverse complement strand
TGCACAGGCACAGGTTTGAAGCGCCCCGCATCTTGATTGCAAGACCGAGCCCGGTTGCGATTGGGATTCCGCCGCCGACGATTCCGTTCGCTCCGAGATTGCCCCGGTTCACATCTGCAATATGCATAGATCCGCCGCGACCGCGATTGTAGCCTGTTCTCTTGCCCAGAAGCTCAGCCATCATGACCTCAGGCCTCGCCCCTTTCGCAATCGCGTGCCCGTGGCCGCGGTGGTGACTGATTAGGTAATCGTCGTCCTGGAGAGCCAATGCCCAGCCAGCAGGCACAGCTTCTTGCCCGATGGAAAGGTGCATCGTGCCGTGCACGCGCCCAAGGCTAAACAACTCTTCTACTTTCTCTTCGAAGGCGCGAATTCGCCACATCAACGCCAGAGTCGCCGCGAGCCGTTCGGCGGACATGGCGGCGAGAAGAGCCGACCCATCTTGCGAACCGGTGTTCGGTTGAGGACGTCTCCGCCCAGTAGCACGCTGTGAGACAGCCATCTGTTGTCCGGTCTGCTTTCTGTTGTTGTTTCGATCTTCCATGGGGCGAACTGGATCGCCTCTAGGTCTCACCCGACCACCAGGTCAGTCACGCTTCCCTATATGAGCGCTCATGTGGGTGTTCGTCTCTGCCGGCCCTGCTTCGGCGGCGATTCCACCCGCCGAACTTGATTTGTACGGCCCACCCTGATCAAGCCGAAGTCAGTATCTGAGCACGCCGCCTGCCCAAGGCCAACCGCCTGCCCTCCTGCGGGCATCTGCCACGATCCGCCGGACAAGATATCCGCCTTGCCCGCAAACGCGAAGGCTCTGGGACCACCAACCACAACACGACACCTCCCTTCCAGATCAACGGGGTGGAGCCACAACAACATCCACCGCTACCCTTGCACAAAAGTGACAAACAGTGCACTTATGTGCAAGGGAATCAGGATAGGGCCTGCTTCTCCGCGTTGTCAAGAGTGCCTGGGAAGTGAGCGGAGGGCGGGTGATTCGGTCCGCGCTAGGCGGCTAGTGACTTTGTCACGATGGGGGCATGGAACCGAACGAGACGGCCGCGAGCGGATGCCATGGGCCGAGCATTTCGCAGCAGGTCGCGGGTCCGCTCTGCGGTCGCCTCAAGCAACATCGTCGTCTCCCTTCCGTGTTTCTGCGGCAAGATGTTTGCTTGCGACGACCTCGTGGGGACCGACATTTCCTTCTCGGTGACTTCGAGGCTAACCGCAATGGTCGGTCTTGGTTTGCCTCATCTGTTGGGGCGCTGTGTCTGGAGTGGATGTGATTTCGTCGCCAGCGCGCTCTTGGGAGTCGGGGGTGACAGCATTGAATCCACCGCCGCGACCTGGCTCCTAAGCGCCTTCGAGTGGCCGACGGGCCTCATGTGGGCGATCTCTTCGAACTCGTCTGGATAGAGCGCCCACCGGCCGAGGAACATGCCGTTCACCCCACGGCTGGGCGAGGATGCCCTCGGCACTGTCGGCGTCCACGATACCACCGTAGATGACCGTAGCATCAGCGCTGTTCCAAGATTCGCACCGAACCACTCATGGATCGCGCCCTTGCTTCATCCCTTTGAGCTGAACTCTCCGCGCCGCCCTCGCGAAGAGCGAGCTCTGAGCCAAGTGGGACGAGCCCTGACCGAGATCGGCGTCGTGTCGATCGCCGCGGGAAGCCCCAGACCAAGGGTCGGATCGAGCGTCTATGGGGGACGCTGCAGGATCGGCTCCCTCTGGAGTTGCGCCTGGCCGGCGCGACCGATCGGGCCGGCGCCAACGCAGTCCTGGCCAGGTTCCTGCCTGAGTTCAACCGCCGCTTCGGCGGGCCCGCCGCCGACCCGGTCCCGACCTGGCGTACATGGCCGGTCGGGCTGGACCCTGATCGCGTCTTTGCTCTGAAGTACCGACTCAACACCGTCCGCCTGGGGGGCCAGTCGATCCAACCGCCCGCGGCTCCGCGACGGTTCGCCTACGCCGGCAAGATGGTCGAAGTCCATCTTCTCGTTGGTCTGTGAATCTGTCAGTGCCAACTGTTCAGTGATTTCGTCATTCTCCAGCTATGGAGACGATCACGATGTCCGTCCACAAGCAGCGTCGCGCCCTGGTGCTGACCCGAGTAGTCGGGGGCGACCTCTCGCCCGGTGATGCCGCCGCTTCGCTCGGTTGCTCCCAACGTCGGCTCTGGCGTCTGCTGCGCAAGTTCCGAGCGAGCGGGCCTGCCGGGCTGGTCCACGGCAACCGCGGACGGCGCAGTGAGCGGCGGGTCGGCGACGACATCGCGCGTCGCGTGGTCGCACTTGCAACGGGGCGCTATGCTGGGGCAAACGACACGCCCCTCTGTGAGCTACTCGCGGAACGTGAGGGGATACAATTCAGCCGTTCGAGCGTTCGGCGGATTGGACCGAGCGTAGGGAGCTGGGGCCGGGGGTGGGGCCAGTTCCGGTGATCAAAAGAGTTGGCGGATTCAAGGGATCCTCGCAACAGGGTGGCGAGTCAATGACGATGAGTTGACTCGAAGCGGAGGTTCCCTTGACTCGGCAGCTGACCAATCAGCAGCGACAGCAAGCTCGCAAGATGCGTCGCGAAGGCAAGTCCGTTCGTGAGACCGCGGTGGCTATCGGGTGCTCACTTCGCACCGTCAAGCGCCTGACGCGCGGACAAGGACGGCGCGAATCGGCCCTCATCGTCTGGTCGCCGGGAGTCGGCCATCTCTCGCTCGCTGAGCGCGAGGAGATCAGCCGGTGGCTCTTGGTCGGCGACTCGCTGCGCGTGATCGCCTGTCGGCTCCGGCGGTCGCCATCGACTATCTCGCGTGAGGTGGCGGCCAACGGCGGTCGCGCCCAATACCGTGCGGTCATGGCGCACCATGTTGCCTATGCTCGATCTCGTCGACCCAAGAAGGCCAAGCTCGGCGCAGGGCCGCTCCTCGATACCGTCGAGAAATGGCTCCAGCAGTGGTGGTCGCCCCAAGAGATCGCCCGGCGGCTGCGGCTCGAGTATCCGAAGGACCCCGCCATGTGGGTGAGCCATGAGACCGTCTATGCCTCGCTCTTCGTCCAGGGACGCGGTGAGTTGCGCCGGGAGCTCCACCGCTGCCTTCGGACCGGGCGGGCCTCCCGCCGCTCACGGACCGAGATTGAGCACCGCGGCAAGATCCCGAACATGGTGATGATCAGCGGAGCGTCCCGCTGAGGTCAAGGACCGTGCGGTTCCTGGCCATTGGGAGGGTGATCTCATCATCGGCAAGGCTGGCCGGCCCGCGGTCGGGACGCTCGTCGAGCGCACCAGCCGCTTTGTCCTGCTTCTGCACCTGCCTGATGGGCGCGCGGCCGAGAAGATCAACGAGGCGATGAGGAAGGCGATCATCGATCTGCCGGCCGAGCTCGTCCGCTCGATCACCTGGGACCAGGGCAAGGAGCTATCGAGCCACGTCGCCTTCACCGTCGATACCGGCGTCCAGGTGTACTTCTGCGACCCGCACAGCCCCTGGCAGCGCGGCTCCAACGAGAACACGAACGGCCTGCTGCGGCAGTACTTCCCGAAGGGCACCGATCTGGCCCGGCACTCCCGAGCCGATCTCGACGCCGTCGCCCTCGCGCTCAACACCCGGCCCCGCAAAACGCTCTACTGGAAGACACCCGCCGAGGCCCTCGACGGGCTTCTACACTCGGCGGAACAAGGCAGTGTTGCGACGACCCCTTGAGCCCGCCCTGGACACCCCGATCGCTGTGGTGGACGAGACCGGCGAGGTCTGCGCCGCGGGCCCAGATCGCCATCTCGAGCGCGTCAAGGGCAAGATCGGTCCGCAGCGTCGCCGCCACTCGCCACCCGACGATCGCGCGACTGAAGGCATCCACGATGAAGGCGGCATAACAGAAGCCCGCCACGGTCCAGACATACGTGATGTCGGCCAGCCAGAGCCG
>PMXQ01000070.1 GCA_003171065.1 Chloroflexota bacterium | reverse complement strand
GCTTCATCGAGCGCGACGAGATCGTGGAGATGCTCGCCGCCCTGACCGGCGCGAGGATGCTCTTCAACTACTTCCGCATCGGCGGCGTGAACGGCGACCTCCATCACGAGTTCATGAGCCGCCTGGGCGACTGGATGAGCCGGGCCGGGAAGCAGACCGAGGCCAACGCCGGGCTGCTGAACGAGAACGAGATCTTCGTCCGGCGGACCCGGGGCGTCGGCGTCCTGGACCGGGCCACGGCCCTCCGCTTTGGGGTCACGGGCGGGAACCTGCGTGCTGCCGGCGTCCCGTTCGACGTCCGCCGGGCGCACCCCTACAGCGTCTACCCGGAGCTCGACTTCAACGTCCCCACTCGCCTGGAGGGCGACTCGCTGGCTCGCTACCTGATCCGAGTGGACGAGGTTCGCGAGTCGATCAGGATCATCGACCAGTGCCTCCACAACATGCCCGACGGCCCGGTCATGGCGAAGCTGCCACGGCTGCTCCGCCCGCGGCCCGGGCGCGCCTGGGGCGCGTGCGAGGGCCCACGAGGGATGCTCGGCGTGTACGCGATCAGCGACGGCTCGGACCAGCCGTTCCGCTTCCGAATCCACGACCCGAGCTTCATGAACCTGGAGACGGTGCCAACGCTGCTGCCCGGCAACCTGTTGGCGGACACGATGACCATCGTCGCCTCGCTCGACCCGGTCCTGGGCGGGATCGACAAGTGAGGGCCGGCCGATGACCTTCGCCACTCGGGCCTGGACCCGCATGTCCCTGACCGCCCGCCTTACCGCGATCCTCTTGCCGTTGGCCGTGCTGCTGGCCATCGGTACCGTCGTGGGAATCGTCTTCATCCTGCCGCCCACGATGGATTTCCTGGGGGCGAACCTGCCGCTGGTCCGGTTCGCCGTCGCGGTCGTGGGCATCCTGGTCCTGACCATCCCGACCGCCTTCGTGCTGATCTACATGGAGCTGAAGGTCATCGCCCGCATGAACCTGCGGGTTGGCCCCAACCGGATCGGCCCGTGGGGCACGGCGATGAGCCTTCTCCACGGTTTCAAGGTCCTTTCCAAGGAGGACTTCGCTCCCACGGGCGCCGATATCACGGTCTTCACGCTGGCCCCGGTCGTCACGTTCCTGGCCAGCGTCATGACCCTGCTCGTCATCCCGTTCGCGCCCGGCCTCTTCGGCCAGGACCTCAACATCGGCCTGCTCTACTTCTTCGCCATGGGCGGCCTCTCCGTCCTGGGTCTGCTCATGGCGGGCTGGGCGAGCTTCAACAAGTACTCGCTCCTGGGTGGGCTCCGTTCGGCGGCGCAGATCGTCAGCTACGAGATCCCGCTGACCATCTCAGTAGTGGGCGTGGTCCTGCTCGCGGGCACCATGAGCATGAATACACTTGTCCTGAAGCAGGGGGGCTCGGCTCTCGACTGGTTCGCCTTCAAGCAGCCCCTGGCGGTGCTGATCTTCTTCATCGCCGCCACCGCCGAGGCCAACCGCACGCCGTTCGACATGACCGAGGCCGACTCTGAGATCGTCGCCGGCTTCGCCACCGAGTACTCCGGGATGCGCTTCGGCTTCTTCTTCTTCGCCGAGTACGTGAACGTCTTCATCGTCTCGGCGCTGCTGGTGACGATCTTCTTCGGCGGCTGGACGGCCCCGTTCAACTGGCCCTGGCCTTACAACCTGAACTGGCTCGACGCGTCAGGGATCGGCATCCTCTGGGTCGGGATCGTGCTGGTCGTCCTGCTCGTTGCCACGGACATCCTGGGCGCGGCGATCTGGCTGATCGGCGGCCGGGAGTGGAGTGCCCCGGCGGCCTTCGGCCTCGGCTTCCTGATCGCGGGCGCCGGCGTCACGGCCGTGGTCGGCCTGGCCTGCTTCATCGCCTTCGACTGGGTCCAGGGCATCTTCTGGTTCATGGCCAAGACTTATTTCTTCGTCTTCACCTTCGTCTGGATGCGGGGAACCCTGCCGCGCGTCCGGGTGGATCAGCTGATGGGCTTCGCCTGGAAATGGCTCCTGCCCGCCTCGCTCCTGAACCTGTTCGTGACGGCTGCCGCCATCATCATCCTCAACCAACCGGTGACCCCGCGATGAGCTTCATCCCCGGCCTCGGCATCGCGAAGGGAATGGCGCTGACGCTGCGCCGCTTCTTCGCGCCCAAGGCGACGATCCAGTACCCCGAGACCAGGCCGGACATCGCCGTCCGCTTCCGCGGCCGGCTGCAGCTGCTGTACGACGAGTTCGGCAACCTCAAGTGCGAGACGTGCTTCCAGTGCGCCCAGGCCTGTCCGGTCGAATGCATCGACATGGGCGGCCACGACACCAAGAGCCGCTTTTACACCCACTGGGGTCCGGCCGAGACGTACGGCGAGAGGCGTGAAGAGTCCGCCTTGCGGCGCTCCGGCCGGCCGGTGCCGGACCAGGCGTTCGCCCATTTCGAGCCGATCGATCTGGTCGCGGTCGAGGAGATACTCGCGGCGCGCGACTACGACCCGGGCAATATGATGCCGATCCTCGAAGAGGTCCAGGCCGCGTACGGCTACCTGCCGATCGCGGCGATCAAGCACATCAGCCACGTGACCGGTGCCTCGTACGCGCTGGCGTACGGGACGGCGACCTACTACAGCCACCTGAGCTTCGAGCAACGGGCCCGAACGGTCGCGGTCTGCCGCTGCACCAGCTGCCTGCTCGCCGGGTCCGGCCGAATCGCGAACGCTATCGGCGAGGGGCTGGGGACGAAGCTCGGCAGCGGGCCGGCCGGTGGCGTGGCGCTAGAGCAGCTGCCCGCCCACATCCCCGGCGCGGCTTCGCCGCTCGTAGCGCTGGACGGCGAGCCCCAGCCCGACGTGACCGAGACCAGCGCCGCCGCGTGGAGCCGCTCCCTGGCACGGAGGACCGTGGTATGACGACCGTGAACGTCCTGGCGACGCCAGACACGTGGCCCCACCTGTTGCTGCCCGCGGCCACGGGGAGTGGCGCCAGTGGCGCCGCCGTCACGGACATCGACGCCGCCGTCGCGGCCGGCGCCTTCAAGGGGCTGACCGAGGCGCTCAGGGACATGACCGCGGGCGAGATCGTGGCGGCCCTGGCCAACTCCGGGCTGCGCGGCCGTGGCGGGGCGGGGTTCCCCACCAGCGAGAAGTGGCGCTCCTGCGCCCTCAGCGCGGCCGATCGCCGCTACGTCGTCGTTCACGCCTTCCAGTCCGATCCCGCCGTCTTCGCCGATCGTGTCCTCCTCGAGCGCAACCCCTACGCCGTTCTCGAGGGAGCGGCCATCGCCGCCGTCGCGGTGGGAGCCTCCGACGTCATCGTCGCGCTGCACGCCGATGCCACCGAGGCCATCGCCACGCTCGAAACCGCGATTCGTGAAGCCGAGATTGCGGGCTATCTGGGCGACGACGTCCTGGGCCGCGGCCGTGACATCCACGTCGAGGTCAAGCCACTCCAGGGCGCATACATGCTGGGCGAGGAGACGGTCCTGCTGAAGGGGATCGAGGGCCGGCGCGGCCAGCCCGAGCAGCAGCCCCCGTACACCACGACCAGAGGCCTGTACGGCAAGCCGACCCTCGTCCACAACGCCCAGACATTCGCCGTGGTCCCGGGAATCATCACCGGCGGCCCCGGCACCTACCTCGAGGCGGGGGCCAAAGGCGGCGCGGGCACGGTGCTGGTTCAGATCTCCGGCTCGGTCGCAAATCCCGGTTTGGCAGAAGTCCCGCTCGGCACGACGATCGGCGAGATCGTGGCCCTGGCCGGCGGCGTTCCCGCGCCCCACACGGTCAAGGCGCTGCTTGTCGGCGGCCCGTCCGGCGGCATCCTCCCGCCGGACGCCCAGAAGACCCGCTACGAATTCGAGGCGCTCGAGGCCGCAGGCGCCTGGATGGGCTCCGGGTCGATCGTCGTCGTCGACGAGCGCAGCTGCCTCGTCGACCTCGCCTCCGTGCTGACGCGCTTCTGCGCCGACCAGGCCTGCGGCAAGACGATCCCCTGCCGGATCGGGCTGCGCCGCATGGCCGAGATCGGGGCACGCTTCTGCGAGGGTCAGCCCCGCGGCGACGAAATCGAGCGCCTGAACGACCTTTCCGCAGACATTGTGGCCAGCCGCCTGTGCGACCACGAACGCCGCTCCACGCTGCCCCTCCTGAGCCTCGTCCGGTACTTCCGCGACGAGCTCGACGCCCACATCGTCCGTAGCACGTGCCCCGCCGGGATCTG
>PMXQ01000051.1 GCA_003171065.1 Chloroflexota bacterium | reverse complement strand
CTCGGCGGGCGTGTCGATCGAGCACTGGATCGTCTGTCCAAAACTGATCGACGACGGACAAACAGCGGCAGCACTTACCTCTCCGGCGTTGGGCGCAGCGGTCGCAACGGAGCGCCGGCCGACAGCCTGCGCCATGGCGCCCAGGTTGGTGCCGGCGGCGGCGATCGCCGTGACGGCCGAGAGGACGGCCGGGACGGTGGTCCGGTCGTAGTTGTCGTCGCCCCAGCTGCCGACCGTGCCGTCTGGCGGCAGGGTGAGGTCATGGTCGCTACCGGAGGAGATCGTGGCGACGCCCGAGGGACCGATCGGGGCGGCGTCCTGGCCCGTCCAGGACGCACCCGAAGCCACGACGCCCGTCGGCGCGGCTGCGGCCGCAGGTGTGGCCAGCGGCCCGGCCCAGACGGTGGATAGGCCACAGAGCAGAAGCGCCACCGGAACGACATCCACGAGCCGGGACATCGCCCGACGCGCCTCAGTGTGAACTCCACACGCCACGAACGACTTCACCTAATCCGCTCCTTCCCCGTTCGGACAGCTCTCTGCCGCGATCAGCATCTAGCAAGAGACGAGTCACCGTGGTCCACTCCCTGCTCGTCCGATGGACACCATACCCCCAGGCGGGCAAGCCCATCAGCCCGACTCGCTTCCTGCTCGCGTCCAACGACACCCCGATGACCCCGCATGCACGCGCCCAGCAAGCACCACAAGGAGGGGATCCAGCCTGCATCCAGCGCGATCTGACACGGGTGTCACCCGCGGAAGCCATAGAAGCCGTCGCAACCGATCTCGGTGCACCGGTGCACCGAGATCGGCGCCGGTCGCTATCGCTGGACAGTGACAGCCCGGCAGCCTCGGTCTGAACGATCTTTCGTCAAGCTTGCCGCTTGCCCAGATTCGCTCGAGTCCGGTGACCCACCGGTTAGCCCAGTACGTGATCGGCGTAGCCAAGCAGTCGATGCCAACGCCCTCCGCCGCCGCTCCCTCGATCGCCCGCTGGCCGATGGCCGATGGCCGGGGGTGCGGAACTGGCCGTTCTGGCCGGCCGCGGCGATCATGCCGAGCATGTACTCGGACAGGTCGGGTGTCGCGGTCCTCCATCGGCACCTCGCCGAGTAGGTCGACGCCCTTGGCTGGCAGCGCCGGCGTGGGGATGGCGAAGCGGGCGATCACCGTGCCGGCGCACGCGGAGCCGACATGCGGCCAGTGGACCAGAAACTGGCCTCGGTTCACAGAGCGCTACAGGAGCGCCGCCGACTCTGGGAGGCAGGCCACCACCAGGCTGGGGTTCCCATCCTCGCGGCCGCCGCCAGACCCAGCCTAGAATGAATGAGAAATAGCGGCCAGAGCGCTCCCGGCGGTGGTCTTGGCAGCCCCGCGTTCCCGGATGCCTCAGGCCGCAATGGACGCATCGAGGAAGCTATGCCCGCACCGACGCAGAACCAGGCTCAACTGGGGCCGCCCGTCAACGTGCTCCACGATCAGAACATCCCAAACACCCTGGGCGGGATCGGACCTCCAAGCGCGGCTGTGGGGCTCCGCATTCCGGCGGGTGCGGTCGTGGCAGCCGTGGTCGTGATCGTGGTCGTGCTCGTGATCCTGGTGGGACACTGAGTTTGATCGGCCAGGGGATCGCGAGGCGCACGCCATCCGCGGATCGTGCTTGTTGGCTAACTCTCGCCACCGGCACGCTCGAGCAGGTCGTCTAGAACACGGTCGAGCGAGCCTGCAACCAGGGACATGGGGTGGCCGAGAGCGGGGCCTTGGACCGGCCAACTCCGTCGAATGATGCCGCCGACCCGGGCTCAGCTCTTGCCCTTGAAGAGACCCACCGGACAACTGACCCCGGTCCCGTGTGTCACACACTGCGCGTTCGGGTTCTTCTCGAGGTACTGCTGGTGGTACTCCTCGGCGAAGTAGAAGTCGGGGGCGGGGCGGATCTCGGTAGTGATCGTACCTTTGCCGGCCGCCGTGAGGCGCTCCTGGAAGGCGTCGCGGGTGGCTTCGGCCTCACGTTGCTGGGCATCGCCGTGAGCGAGGATCGCCGAGCGGTACTGCGTCCCGTGATCGCCGCCCTGGCGGAACCCCTGCGTCGGGTCGTGCTCCTCCCAAAAGAGCTTGAGCAGCTCGCCGTATGAGATGCGCCTGGGGTCGAAGACGACGCGAACGATTTCGATGTGCCCGGTGAGGCCGGTGCACACCTCCTCGTAGGTCGCGTTCGGGGTCGAACCGCCCGCGTAGCCGACGGAGGTCGAGATGGCGCCGGGCGTTCGCCAGAAGACGCGTTCGGCGCCCCAGAAGCAGCCCATGCCGAATTCGGCGATCTCGGAGCCTTCGGGGTAAGGCGGCCGAAGGGGCGAGCCGAGAACGGCATGGCGGGCCGGGACGGGCATGACATCCGAGCGGCCGGGCAGGACATCGTTGGGGGCAGGCAGGCGCATCTTGCGCGGGTCGACGAACCAGTTCATGGCCTCAGTCTACGCTCGCACGCCTGGGCATCGGCGCCGTCGCGTTGGGCCGGACCGAGAGGCGAACCTGCCCGCCGGAACGCCCGGTCCGGCTTCGCCGAGGCACGACCGACGCCCGGAGCGCACGCCGTGCATGGGGTGTTGGACAGATGCCGCGGGTTGGGCTGACCATGCCCTCATGCGCAGTACGCTCCCACGACTCCTTCTCGTCGTCCTCGCCATGGCGGCCGCGGCATGCAGCGGTCCCGCGGCCACTCCGTCCGCGAGCGGCTCAGGGCCGGCAGCCTCCCCCACCGCGACGTCCGGCGCGACCCTTGCCGCGACGCCCGGTGCCGCCACGCCCGGTGCCGTCGCTACGCCCGCTGTGACTGCCACGCCAGCACCCTCCCTGCCCGACGACACCGTGTGGCTCTGTCGACCCGGCCTGGTCGACAACCCCTGCGCCGGCGACCTCGACGCCACCGTCATCGAGGCCAACGGCTCGACCAGCCTTGAGCCGGCCGCGCCGGCGAAGGATCCGCCGATCGACTGCTTCTACGTCTACCCGACCGTCAGCCGCCAGAAAAGCACGAATGCGACCCTGGCGATCGACCCGGAGGAGCGCGCGGTCGCTATCGCCCAGGCGGCGCGGTTCTCGCAGGTCTGCAACGTCTACGCCCCGATGTACCCGCAGCTGACCCTGGCCGCGATCGCGAAGCCGGCGAGCATCAGCGTCACCAGCGCGTTGGTCGCGTATCAGGGCGTCGAGTCGGCCTTCAACGAATACATGGCCAACTACAACCACGGCCGGGGCGTCGTTTTCATCGGCCACTCCCAGGGCGCGTTCATCCTGACGGCACTGCTGAAGGCCGATGTCGACTCGACGCCCGAAACCCGCCGGCTGCTGGTCTCGGCGCTGCTGTTGGGCGGCAACGTGACGGTGCCGACCGGCAAGACGGTCGGCGGCGACTTCGCGAACATCCCGGCCTGCGGATCCACGACTCAGATCGGGTGCGTCGTCGCCTATTCGAGCTTCAACACGACTCCGCCGGCGAACGCGCTGTTCGGCCGGACGGACTCGGCCTTGAACATATTCGGCGGCGGTTCGTCCGAGACGCTGCAGGTGCTGTGCGTGAACCCGGCGGCGCCGGGAGGCGGAAGCGCCGCCCTGACGCCCTACATGCCGACGCAGGATCTCTCGGCCCTGCTGGGCACGGGCGCACCGAAGTCGCCGGTCGCCGCGAAGACGCCGTTCGTGACCTACCCGGACGAGTTCTCCGCCCATTGCCAGACGGCCGGCGGCGCGACCTGGCTGCAGATCGACCGAACGACCAGCACGACCGACCACCGACCCGGCGTCTCGAGCGTCGGAAGCCCGCGCTGGGGCCTCCATGTCGTGGACGTCAACATCGCCCTGGGCAACCTGGTCGACCTGGTCCACTCGGAGGCGAGCGCCTTCACGCCCTAGACGACGCGCGGGCCGAGATCGGGCATCAGGTCCTGCGGCATGGTCTCCATCAGGCCGAAGCGATTGCCTTCCGTGTCGGCGACGTAGACGAAGCGGCCGACCTCGGGGATCAACTGGATCTCGCCGACGACCGCGCCGCCGGCCGCGCGGACCGACTCGACGGCCGCCTCCAGATTCGGAACCGAGACGGTGTTGATCGTGCTCTGGCCCGCGCCTGCCCGGTCCCTGATCGCCCCATCGATGCCCAACTCCACGTCGGCGCCGGTGGAGACGAGCCAGTAGGGCGACGGGCCGCCCCAGGATTGGATCTTCCAGCCCAGGGCCTGCTCGTAGAAACGGACTGCCCGCTCGGGCTTGTCCGCCGTGATCTCGAAATGGATTACGCGCGCCACAGTGATCCTCCTGGTGTTCCAGACAGCCTGCGGCCCTGGCGTGCCGCGCCCCCCGTGTCGGCAGAAGATACGGGCGCGGCGGGCGCCCGCGGCGATTGACTCGCTTGGCGCACCCTGGGAGCAGCCGCCCTACCCGATCAACCGAGCTTGACCAGGACGGCCGGTAGCCAGCGTTCGCGATACGCGGCGTCGTAGCGGGCACGGACGCCAGGCGGGACGGAGACGCGTTCGGCGTGGGCGGCGTCGGCGAGGGCCGAGGCCATCGTCCCGTACACGCCCGCGGCGACCCCGCCGACAAGGGCCGCTCCGAGGGCCGCGGCTTCCTGGGTCCGCACGACCTCGAACCGGCCCGGGCCGAGGGCCGCCTTGGCCGCCAGCCAGCGCGGGTTGCGCGCTCCCCCGCCGATGACCCGGACGCGGCCGGGCCGCGCGCCGGTGAGTCGCTCCAGCTCCTCGAGCATCCAACGCACGTGGAAAGCGGCGCCGTCGATCAGCGCGGCAGCGAACTCTGGGAGCCCGTGCGTCTCGAACAGACCTTCGAACTCGAGGGTGGCCGACGGGTCGCGATGCGGCGCGGTTCGGCCGCGCAGATACGGTCGAACCAGCGGTTGTGCCGGACCCGGACCCGCTCGATCGAGCAGCGCGAGGAAGGCGGCGTAGCGGTCCGGGCCGGGCGGCCCACCGTCTGCCGCGACCGCCGCGCTGCCGGCCGGCGGCGCGATGAACCGATCGACGAACCACTCGACGAGAGCGCCCGAAGCCTGCAGCCCGCCGCCGACGTACCATGCGCCATCCAGCGCATGGCAGCCCGACGAGAAGCCGCTCCGGCGCAGCTCGTCGGCGAGGGCCGGCGCCCGCGTCACGAGGAGCGTCGCTTCGGCGCTGCCCATCGAGTCCAGGACGTCACCGGCCCGCGTGACGCCCGCGCCCAACGCCCCGGCCAGATGATCGTGGCCGGCGATCGCGACCGGCGTCGCGGCGGGCAATCCGAGCCGGGTGGCCGCGGCCACGGTCAGCCCGCCGACCGAACGACCCAGCGGCAGCACCTCCGGCATCTGCTCGGGCGCAAGCCCCGCGAGCGCGAGCAGCTCCTCATCCCAGCGCCGCTCGGCCACGGAGAAGGCCGCGGTCCGGCAGGCCAGCGAAGCGTTCGTGGCCAGCGTGCCCGTGAGATGGTGCGCAACCAGATCGGCGACTCCCGCCCAGCGCCGCAGCCGGGCGAACTCGCGCGGCCGCTCCTCGCGGAGCCACAGCAGCTTTGGCAGCGTGTACTTCGCCTCCGGCCGAAGCCCCGTCCGGGCGAAGAGCGCCGGGGCGCCGACGCGCCGCTCCAGCCACTCCGCCTGGGGCGCCGGCCGCGGGTCGAACCAAGCCACGATGTCGCCGACCGGCCGGCCCTTCGCATCGAGTGGAACGCCGGCCTCGGCCATGCTGGCGATGCCGATGGCGACGGGTGGCGCGCCGCCGGCCTCCGCGCCGGGCGCCGCCGAGGACGCGGCCACGCATTCGGCGATGGCCGACTCCACGGCCCCGAGCAGCTCCTCGGGCCGGTGCATGGCCCCGCCGCCCGAGACGGCGTGGGTTGGCGTGTCGCGCCGCGCGACGTGGACCACGCCACTCCCCGGCGCCACGAGCACAGCTTTGACGTGGGTCGACCCGACGTCTACCCCGATGAGGCTCCGGTGCGCGCCCTTCTCCGCCATGCGCCAATCATGGCGCACCGCGGCTGGTGGAGCGCGGCTTCGATCAGTTCGGCTTGGACGCCTCGCCGCCCGACGCCTCACCGGCCGAAACGGGGCCGCCCAGGTCGACCGCGACCGTCAGCTCTTCGACCCCGCGGACCAGGCCGACGTCGAGCTTGCCGGAGCCGGCCTTCGCCAGGGCTTCATGCAGGCCGTCCGGATCCTCGATCGGAGCGCCGCCGGCCGAGACGATGAGATCGCCTTCGCGGATGCCCGCCGCCCCGGCCGGACTGTCTTCCTCGACCCCGCGAACCAGGACGCCGTCGCGGTCCGGCAGACCCACCGCCCGTCGCAGGTGCCGGGCGACGTGGCCGGGCGCCACCGCAATCCCGAGCCGCGGCCGAACGGCCGACTCGCCCCGGCCCAATGCGTCGATTCGAGCCCGCAGGCTTTCGTCCGCCGGAAGTGCGAGATAGAACCCCTCGCCGATCCGCTGGGTGTTGATCCCAAGCAGGCGCCCGTCGCCGTCGAGCACCGGGCTTCCCGACGAGCCCGACGCCAGCGGCGCGGTGTGCTCGATGCTGCCGCCGATCAGCCGGCCGCCCGGGCCACGGAAGGAACGCTCCACGCCGGTGATCATTCCGACCGTCGTCCGGATGCCGCCCGCCGCGGCGCTCGCCACGGCAAAGACGATCGACCCGATTGCCGGCGCCGACTTCGCGTTCGCCCAGGGCAGAGCTGCCGCACCGGCCGTGTCGACCTCGAGCACGGCGAGATCGCCGTCCATGTCCTCGCCCAGGAGCCTGCCCCGAGCGCGCCGGCCATCGGCAAAAACGCAGGTGGCTTCGTCGCCGTGGACGTTGTGGGCGTTTGTCAGCACCCGATTCTCCGCCACGATCACGCCCGAGCCGCGCCGCCACCGCCCGCCGATCCCGACCACGCCAGGGCCCGCCAGCCCGGCCACCTTTGCCACCGCCGCCGAAAGCTCGTCCAGTGCGCCCATTCGAATTGCTCCTTGGGAGTCGCGCCCTTGAGCCCGGCGCCCATCTGTGTCGTCCGCGATAGTAACTAGCGAGTTGCAAGTTACAACGCCCGACGTGATCGCGCAAGCCTCGGACTCGTTACGATGGCGCCGTGTCTGAAGAAGCAGCGCCCTCCCCGCTCCAGGCCGCACTCGATCGCGTCGGCGACCGCTGGAGCCTGCTCGTCGTCGAGGCGCTCCTCGACGGCCCGCGGCGTTTCAACGACCTGCAAACGGCCTTGCCCGGCATCGCCCCGAACATCCTTTCCGACCGACTCAAGCGCCTCGAGCGCGAGCGCGTGCTGCTGGCCCGGCCGTATTCACAGCGACCCGTCCGCCTGAGCTACGAGCTGACGGCCGAAGGCCGCGAGCTCGCCGGAGCGCTCCGCCTCCTGGCCGACTGGGGATCGCGGGCCGACTCGTCGGACGCCCTCCGGCACCAGACCTGCGGCACTCCGCTGGAGGCGCGCTGGTACTGCCCGACGTGCGCCCGAAGCATCGACACGGACGAAGCCACCGAGCTCCGGCTGCTCTAGCCGGCCGACCGGCGTCCGGCCGTTCCCGTTGCCGCGACCCGACCAGCCGGCCCGACGGCCGAGTTGCGGTAAAGAGTCATAGTGTTCGGACAGGGAGGCCGAGATGACCACGCACAACGAAGCCGGCAAGGCGGGCGAGATCGCGCCGTTGCGGTTGGACCGCCACCAGCATTCGGACGACGACCTCGACGGAGTGGTCCACCACCACGCGGCCGGCCTGTCGATCGAGTTCGACGACGAGGCGGCTCGTGGCCGCCGGGCGGCCATCTCTCCGGACGACTGGGCCCGATACGAGGCCAACATCGGCGAGATGCTGTCGGCGATGGGACTGAAGCTCGACACGCCCGGAACGGCCGACACGCCCCGCCGGTTCGTTCGGGCGCTGTTCGACTCGACCGAGGGCTACGACGGCGACCCCAAGCTCGTGACCGTCTTCCCGACCGAATGCTACGGCGGCGCCAGCTGCGAACTGTCTCAGGTCGTCGAGGGGCCGATCCCTTTCACCGCCCTGTGCGAGCACCATGCCCTGCCGTTCGTCGGCCATGCCTTCGTCGGCTACATCGCCCACGAGCACATCATCGGCGTCAGCAAGCTCACCCGGCTGGTTCGCATCGCCACTCGCCGTTTCGGCGTCCAGGAGCGGATGACCTACCAGATCGCCGAAGCCCTGGCCGAGCTGACAGAACCGCACGGCGTGGCGGTGTACATGGAAGCGCACCATCTCTGCACCCAGATGCGCGGCGTCCGCGAAACCCATCCGATGACGCGCACGACCGCCTTCCGCGGTGCGTACGAATCCAGCGCGGCGCTCCGCTCGGAGTTCTACGATCTGGCGGGGCTGGGACGCGGAGTTCGCGAGTAGCGCGACCGGCGCACCGGGCCTGACAGGGAGCGCGATGCCGATGGCAGGCCGAAGCGATGGACTGGCGCTCGAGCCGCTCTGGCACGCCCCGGAGACCGTGCCCGCCGACAGCGTCGATGCTCGAGGCGGGCTGCTGCCCCCGACCTTGGCCGCACGCTTCACGGGCGAGCTGGCAGTGACGCTAATCCCGGAGCGCCCCACGGTCATCGCCAACTTCGTGTCGACCGTCGATGGAGCGGTCGCCCTCGGCCCGAGCGAGCCGGCCGCCGGAGGGGGCGAGATCAGCGGCTTCTCCGACGCCGACCGATTCATGATGGCCCTGCTGCGCGGCCTCGCGGACGTCGTGATCGTCGGGGCCGGGACGGTGCGCGTCGGGAACCGCCACCGCTGGACGGCCGGCTACCTCCTGCCGGCCCTCGCTGCCGACTTCGCCGCGTGGCGCTCGGAGCTGTGGCTATCGGCCCAGCCCACCACGATCGTCGTGACCGCCAGCGGCAACCTCGATCCCACGCACCCCGGACTTTCCGCGCCGGACGTTCCGGTGATCGTGGCCACGACCCCCGCCGGAGCGGCGCGTCTCGGCGCGCGGCCGCTTCCCGCGAACATGAAGGTGGAGGCGGTCGGGTCCGAGGAGCGGGTCCCGGCCGGGGCGATCCTGGAGCTGGTCCGAGGCACCGGGGCGCGCCTGGCACTCTGCGAAGGCGGCCCGCATCTCTTTGGCGAGCTGCTGCGCGCGAGACTCATCGACGAGCTGTTCCTCACAGTGGCGCCGCAGATCGTCGGCCGCGACACGTATGCGCACCGCCTGGCACTGGTCGAAGGGACGAGCTTCGGCGAGGGTCACGGCCGCTGGTCGAAGCTGCTCGCCGTCCGCCGCGCCGGCGACGACCTGTTCCTGCGGTACCGGTTCGAGCGATAGCGGGGCGGGGCGGGCGCGGGACGGGGCGGGACGGCGCGGCGCGGGTGGGGCGAGTGACGCGCGGGGCGCGGGCGGGCCTGAGGAAGAAGCGGCGCGGCCTATTCTTGCCGTTGTGCCTATCCGGTTGCTTCAGGTAGCCACAACACTTAGTGCCCCCGGTTTCGATGGACATCGTCCAGGCGGTGTCGTATCGCTTCACCCGGATCTGGCGCTGGAGCGACAGGGCGGACAAGCCCCGCTTGTCGGCGACCATCAAGAACGCCGCAAGGAGCCAGGGCCGTAGATCGGTCTTTGTCCTATGGAGGATCGTCCCAGCTGTCACCGACACCTGGCGACCGCAGCTCACGCACTCGCGGAGTCGTCGCGACACGATCGACCAGGCCCCGGTGCTACCGGAAGTCGGGCACACAAGCCATTGGGCCAGCGGCATTCGGCGCAGTAATCCTCGCAGGCCTCCCCCGTCTGGAACCCCTGTTGGAATTCGGAGATCGTCTTGTGGAACTGGGCCGCCGCCATAGACCCCGAATACCACCCGTTGAGGCTACCTGAGACAACCGGATAAGCACACTTGCCGTATTCCCATCAAACCGACATCAGGCAAGCACGCGGCCCAGACCGAAGCGGAGAACGCGGCCAGGCGGTCGATTCGATTGCGCCAGGCCCCGAATCCCGCGCGAAGAAGGCGCGCGACGGCGCCCGCGGGCCGAATCCGCCGCCGCGCGGGGCACTCGCGAACGAATCCGTCCGGCCCCGTTCGCCGCGTGACGTCCTGATGGGAATCTGGAAAGTTCCGGCGGCTCGCCTGGCGGGCTCACCGTGGGGGCGCCGCAACCGGCGGCATCGTCGCGCCCTAGCTGGCGGCCGCGGACCACCCCACCCGGCCGCGCCGCTGCCGGCATCCGGCCGCGGACCACCCCACCCGGCCGCGCCGCTGCCGGCATCCGGCTGCGGGACCACCCCACCCGGCCGCGCCGCTGCCGGCATCCGGCCGCGGACCACCCCACCCGGCCGCGGACCACCCCACCCGGCGCCCGCGCCGCTTCGCGCGCCGCTTCGCGCGCCGCTTCGCGCGTCGCCTAAAATGGGCCGGCAAATCGGACGGGTCCATCGCGGCCGGAATCGGCTGCGCCTGAACGTCGCGGTCGCTGCCCCGGCCGCGCCCTCATCCACGGAAGGCACGCATGACTCGAACCCCGCGCATCGGCATCCTGACCGGAGGCGGCGACGTCCCCGGACTCAACGCCGTCATCAAGAGCGTCGTTTATCGCGCAACCGAGCTTGGCTACGAAGTCTACGGCATCCGGCGCGGCTGGGAAGGCCTGACCCACATGAAGCCGGGCCCAGGGCTGGACAGCGACTACGTGATCCCGCTCGATCGGACCAACACCCGCTCGATCGATCGGACCGGCGGCACCTGGCTGCACACCTCCCGAACGAACGCCCGCAAGATGAAGGCCGGCAGGCTGCCGGCGCACGTCTCGTCAGAGCGCCTGAAGCAGCTCGAGGTCAAGGACGGCGTCTACAACTTCACGCCCATCGTCCTGGAGAACATCGAGCGCCTTGGCCTCGACTACCTGGTCCCGATCGGCGGCGACGATACCCTGAGCTTCAGCCAGGTCCTCGCCGACAACGGCGTCAAGCTCGTGGCCGTGCCCAAGACCATGGACAACGACGTTCAGGGCACGGAGTACTGCATCGGCTTCTCGACGGCCGTCACGCGGGCGAAGGAAGCGATCAACCGGCAGCGGACCACGCTCGGCTCACACGAGCGGATCGGCGTCTTCCGCATCTTCGGCCGCGATGCCGGATTCACGGCCCTGTACACGGCCTACGTCACCAGCGCCCGCTGCCTGATCCCCGAGTACGAGTTCGACCTCGATCACCTGGTCGAGCTCCTCGTCGAGGACAAGCTCAACAACCCCAGCAAGTACTCCTTCGCCATCGCCGCGGAGGGCGCGGTCTGGCAGGGCGGCGAGCTGGCCGAGTACGGCCCGGCCGACTCCTTCGGGCACCGCCACAAGGCCAACATCGCCGAAGTGCTCGCGTCGGAGATCCAGGCCCGCTCGGGCCAGGAGACCCTTGCCAGCGAGCTGACTTACGAGCTTCGCTCAGGCGACCCGGACGCGGTCGACTCGATCGTCGGCATCACCTTCGCCAACGTGGCCATGAACCTGATCGCCGACGGAGTCAGCGGCCGAATGGTCGCCATCCGAGGCGGCAAGTACAGCCACTCCCCGCTGCCGAATCCGGACCTGGGCCCGCGCTCGATCGACATCCCCACGATGTACAACGTCGATCGCTATCGCCCGATCTACACCGACCGCATGGGCCTGCCGCTCCTGCTCGGCATCCCGGTGCCCGAAGATCCTACGCTCACGAAGTAGCTCGTCGCCCGCCACGTAGCCGAAGGCCTCGGCACCGGCCGGGGCCTTCGAGCGTCTGCGAGGGTCCGAAGAGTCGAGGAGTGGGACGCTACTTCCAATACTCGGCGATATCGAGAGCGATGTTGGCGACTGGGCCGGTAGTGCCGGCCCATTCGAGAGCGACGTGGCCCGATGCTCCGAGAGCGACATCGAAGCCGTTGGCCTCGGAATGCCGGCCGCGGCGTTGAGCGTAGTGGTGATCGGGGAAGCGACGGCCGTCGGGCTGATGAAGGCATAGCCGACAGACGAGGGATTCACGATGGTGAGGTTGACTCCACCCGCAACAAGAGTCAGCCCGCGTTGATGTGCCGGGACTCGTCGCACCCGTGGCGGGCCTGCGAGGGGTCGCGTTTGACAAGCAGGCTGCCGCAAGGCACGGTTCACAGGTGACGACTTCCCCCTCTCCAACTACGATCCTGAACGGCCATGACCTCCTGCGCGCCCTCGAGCTGCCCATAGAAGGCCCGATCCTGTGGGGGCGACCCGTCGTCCCGAGCCGGCCCGGCGTTTTCATCGTGGAGTTGCCGGCTGCGCAGCCAAAGGTTTCCATCGACCCGACCGCCGTCCGCCAATGGCTCGAGCGCGCGCCCGACCTGCGCCTCGACGGCAAGCACCCAACGGTCGCGGAGCTGCAGACGCGCCTGGCCTCGTTCTGGCTGCCCAACCAGGTGATCCTCTACATCGGGTCGAGCCAGAAGTCCGTCGGCGCGCGCCTGTCCGGCATGTACAAGACGCCCCTGGGTGAGCGGCGGCCGCAGCCCTCCGGCTACTGGCTCAGGACGCTCCACGACCTCAACCGGACACGGATCTGGTGGTCCCCCACTCCGGACGCCGAGCTGTGGGAAGACGCCCTGATCGACCGCTTCGTCCAGGCGGCCGGTGCGCTGCCGTACGGCGTGCTGGTCACCCCGTCCGGAGAACACCGGGCCCACGGCCTGACCGCGCCCCTCCACGACGAGAGTGCCGGCAACCCCCCGGCCAGGTCGACCCATGTCACCGTTCTCCCCGATGGCCCGGAGGAGGTTCCGCCGACCCGAGGCTCGTCACGCGGCGCACGAGCACGAACCGCCACCGCAAGTACACCGGGGGCGCGCAAGCCGGCGCCGGCCAGGCCCGTCTCCTCTCGGGACAATACTCCCCGCCGGCGACCGATCCCCAGGGCCGAGCCGACCACCCGCGCGCGACGGCTGGCGGCGCCTCCGGTCGGCATGGCGATTGCCCCGACCCACCTGACGGCCGACGGTCTGGCCAACCTGCGTGCCGAGCTGGAGGAGCTGACGACGCGCCGCCGCCCCGAGGTGATCTCCCGGATCAAGGCCGCCCGCGAGCTCGGCGACCTCAGCGAGAACGCCGACTATGATGCCGCCCGCAAGGAGCAGTCTTTCCTCGAAGGCCGCGTCCAGCAGCTCGAGCAGATGATCAAGCACGCCGTGATCATCCATTCCGCCAGCGAAGGCGGCAGCGTGGTCGACCTCGGGTCGACGGTTGTCGTCGAAACCGACCGCCACGGCGAGGAGACCTTCACGATCGTAGGCTCGGCCGAGGCCGACGCCAATGCCGGCAAGATCAGCTTCACTTCACCGATCGGGCGCGCCTTGATGGGCCGCAAGGCCGGCGAGAAAATCCGCGTCGAGATCCCCGCGGGATCGATGGACTTCCTGGTAGTAGAGGTCCGCTAGCGCTGGCGGGTCGCCGGGGCTTGCCTCAGCTGCCGGCCCGATCCGGGCCGAAACGAGCGACGCGTTCTCAGGCCCCAGCCGGGCCCTACGGCGCCGGCGGAACTGACCCACCGCCGTTGTGCCACGTGTCGGACGGGGTGGGCCTGTCGCTGCCGCTGTGCGGTCGCGGCAGGATGTTCAGCACGACGATGATCACGCCCAGCGCCACGGCCAGGAATGGCATGGCATCGCGCAGGGCCGTGGTGGAACCGCCCTCGTCTACCCCGATCACGTTCTCGAAGAAGAGCCCGAAGCCCACGAACAGGCCCAGACCAACTGCGGCCGTACGCAGGCCGGCGTCCAGCAGGTCGAGTCGGCGATGCAGCAGCCCGTACAGGAAGAGCGACACGCCGACCGATCCCGGGGCCACCAGGGCCCACGCGTATGACCAGCTGGCGAAGGTGTCGGTCGAATCCTGGAACGCCAGGACGAGGCCGACCGTGGCGATGATTCCACCGGGGATCGCCATGCCCAGTCCGGCTTCGTTGGGGACGGCCAGGCCCAGTACCAGCAACACAACGCCGGGCACGATCACGAACATCGGCCAGCCGTATCGGCCCCAGTCGACATGGAACTGCTCGCCGGCCAGGAACAGGACCCCCAGCACGATCAGCAGGACGCCTATGGCGAGCCCGCCGTGCTCCCTGTCGCGATCCCGATCGTCCCACCGGTTGCTCATCGCCCTACCTCGCTTTCGCCCTGTGGCCGCGTCCAGTCTAGTCATCGGGCCCACCACCGGGATCATTCCCAGGTCGGATTCGGAGGGCGGACGAACCCTCCGCGGGGAGGACGCGGCCAGGGAGGACGCGGCTAGGAGGACGCGACGAAGACGGGGACGTCATTCACCGTCAGGACCCGATCGGGTCCCAGATCGGCTCGGCTGCCGGGGACCACCAGCGAGACGCTCACCTCGTTGGTCGCGGAGAGCATCGCCCGGCCCACCGGCACGCGGCGATTGACGGTGACGTCCGTGCGCGTACTGGGGGTCCCGGTCCCGTACACCAGCAGCTCGTTCATGAGGTGATTGGGGTCCAGCGACGTGGCTGACAGACCGAGCCGCGTCGGGTCGATGACCTGCCAGTTCGTGACCCCCAGCTGCTCAACGAGCACGTGGTAGCCGGCGTTGGCCGGGATGATGTTGACAACGGGCAGCTGGCCGGAGAAGCGGACCGAGACCCGCGGCGTGTCCGACCAGCCGTGCAGGCCGAACTGATCGAACACGACGTCGACCGGCTGGCTGGCGCCTCTGATGTCCACCGGCAGGGCCACGATCCAGCGGTCGGCCTGGACGGAGTAGGACGCCAGCTTGGTGGCGATGAGTCGATTGGCAACGGCCCCGAGGAGCACGATCCCGCCCGTCTGCGCGCTCGAGCCGTCAGCCTGCTGCATGGTGACGTTCGGCATGAACTCGCCGGCATAGGAGCCCGCCCGAAGACCGTAGGGGTTGGGTGACAGGGCGTAGTACCGCGCCCGGCCTTCGACGAGAGCCGTGCGCAGGCCCGGGACCGGCTCCATCGGCACGGCCGTTCCGTCGGCCGTGTAGTAGACGATCGACGCCCCGTGCATCACGAAGCCTGTCGTGCGGGCGGAGGACGTCGGCACCGCGGACGGAGATGGGGAAACCTCGGAGGGCGTCTGGTCGGGCGACCCAGACGGCGTCGGCGCAGTCGCGCTTGGCGAGGGCGTGCCGAATGAATATGAGTTGGGCTGAGTCCCCGGCACAGTGCCGGACGCTGTGGACGGCCCACTGGCGGATCCGGAGTCGATCGCGAGCGCGGCAACGCCCGCGACGATGAGCGCCACCGCCGCGACCGTCAGCCCAGCGACGACACGCCTTCTGGATTCCATCGCCACTCCACTGCGATGCGGAGACTCGGTGCAGTCTAGCGGCGTCGGGGCGAACCCTGCGACCGCAAGGGTCAACCGGCGGGGCCGAATGGCCCGCCCGCCGCGACCTGATGGCACTCCCGCGCCTCCGCGCCTGCGGGCATCCTCCAGCTATGGACGATCACGCCTCGGTCATCGTCATGCTCAACAACACATGGTTTGGCTCCGAGCTTGCGCCCGAGACTCAGGAACGCCTGGCCAAGCTCGGCACCGTCCAGGAGTTCGAGGCGGACGAGATCATCCTCCACGAAGGCGAAGAAGCCATCGAGATGGGGATCCTGATCTCCGGCCGCCTCGCACTGCGGCAAATGGTTCCTGAGCGGGGACCGGTCACGATCCTGAGCGTCGAGCCCGGCGACATCTTCGGCTGGTCCGCCATCCTCGCCGCAACCAAGGCCCAGTCCACTGTCGTTGCGACGGAGCCCAGCAAGGCCCTCGTCATCGAAGGCGCCACGCTGCGCGCGGCCTTGAAGGAAGACCACGCCCTGGCAGCCAGCCTGTATCCACGCGTCCTGTCCGCTGTCGGTCGGCGCCTTCGGGCGACCCGACTCCAGCTTCTCGATCTGTTCGCCCGCTGAGGGCGGCGTTCGCACCAGCCTGTGATTCCGCCCCCGGGAGGTCTCTGGATCCGTGATCACCAACCCTGTCGCTAGCCCGACGGCCGTGGCCAGGCAGTGGTTCCTGGCGCGCTCTGACCTGGATGCCCTGATCCAGGCCCTGCGCAAAGCGGGACGCACTGTGATCGGCCCAACCGTCCGCGATGGAGCCATCGTCAACGACGAGATCCAGTCGGCTGCGGATCTGCCGGCCGGCGTCAGAGACGAGCAGTCGGCCGGACAATACCGCCTGGCCGAGCGGGCGGACGAGCGCGTCTTCGGCTACACCGTCGGGCCCACGCCCTGGAAGCGCTTCACCTTCCCGCCGATCCTCCCCATCGCCACGGCTCACCGCTCCGGCAGCTTCGGCTTCGAGCAGCCCAAGACCGTCGCGCCGCAGCTGGCCTTCCTCGGCGTTCGCGCCTGCGAAATCGCGGCCCTCGGCATGCAGGATCGCGTCTTCCTCGGCAGCCCGTTCACGGACGAGGACTTCCGAGCCCGCCGCAAGGCCGCGCTGATCGTGGCCGTGCAATGCACCACGTCTTCGAGCACCTGCTTCTGCTCGTCCATGGGGACTGGGCCAGAAGTTCGCACCGGCTACGACATCCTCCTGACCGAGATAGACGAGGGCTTCGTGATCCAGGCTGGCTCTCCGGCCGGGGCCGCGATCGTGGCTCACCTGCCCACCCGCCAGCCCACGCACGCCGAGACCGGCGCCGCCGTGGACGTCGTCGAGGCCGTCCGGACTCAGATCGGCGAGACGCTTCCGATCGCCGGCATCGACCAGCGGCTCAAGCGCCAGCTGGACAACCCGCGCTGGGGTGTCGTCGCGGAGCGCTGCGTCGAGTGCGGCAACTGCACGATGTCGTGCCCGACCTGCTTCTGCACATCGGTGACGGAACGGTCGGACATGGAGGGCCGGATCAGCGTCACGGAACGGCTGTGGGACTCCTGCTTCGACATCAACTTCGCCAAGGTCGCCGGCGGCGACTTCCGCGCCCGCCCGCGCGACCGCTATCGCCAGTGGCTGACCCACAAGTTCTCGTCGTGGATGGACCAGTTCGGCAGCTTCGGCTGCGTGGGCTGCGGCCGCTGCATCACCTGGTGTCCGGTCCGGATAGACGTCCGCGAGGAGCTCCAGGCGATCGCTCCGGTCATCCAGCCGATCGAGCGGCCGGTCGCGGTCGAGCCCGTGGCCGCGAGCCCCGGCAGCTATTCGATCGCTCGCCTGGCCTCGGTCCGCGAGGAGACCGGAGACACTACGACGCTGTCGCTCACGGACCTCGACCCGGCCTTCCTCTCGGGTCGCCCGGGCCAGTTCGTCATGGTCGCCCTGCCGGCCTTCCCGGCCGTCCCGATCTCGATCTCGCGGTTCCGTGCGAACGGAATCGACCTGACGATCCGCGCCGTCGGGGCAACGTCCACCGCGCTGGCGAACCTGCACCCGGGCGCCAAGGTCGGTCTTCGCGGGCCGCTCGGCACCTTCTGGCCGATCGAAGACGCATACGGCAGGCATGCCATGGTCGTCGCCGGGGGCGTCGGTCTCGCGCCGCTGCGCGGCCTGGTCGAGGCGCTCGTGGCCAACCGCGACCGCTTCGAGTCGGTGTCGCTGTACTACGGCTCCCGCACGCCGGAGGACCAGCTCTTCAGTGACGACCTCGTTGCCTGGTCGGCCAGCAAGGCCATCGACGTGGCCGTGACGGTGGACAGGGCCGGGCCCGAGTGGAAGGGCCGGGTCGGCGTCGTCACCACTCTCTTCGACATGATGTCGTGCGACTGCTCCAAGATCACGGCCTTCGTCGTGGGACCGGAGCGGATGATGCAGGCCTCGGTCCAATCGCTCATATCCAAGGGCGTCCCGACCGAGCGGATCAACGTCTCGCTGGAACGCCACATGGAGTGCGGCATAGGGCTGTGCGGCCACTGCCAGACGGGGCCGTACTTCGTCTGCAAGGACGGTCCGGTGTTCCGTCTGAGTGAGCTCGGGGACCTCTATGCCCGGGAGGGCATCTGATGGCATCGACCGGAAAGGCCGTCCGACCCCGAGTCGCCGTCGCCAAGTTCGCCTCCTGCGACGGCTGCCAGCTCACGCTCCTCGACCTCGAGGATCAGCTCCTGGAGATCGTGAGCCGGTTCGACGTCGTCGAGTTCCCCGAGGCCACTTCTCACCACTCCCCCGGGCCGTATGACGTCGTTTTTGTTGAAGGCTCGATCAGCGCTCCGGAGCACCTGGACCAGATCAAGGCCCTGCGCAAGCAGGCCCGCGTGCTCGTCACCATCGGGGCGTGCGCCACGGCCGGTGGCATTCAGGCCCTCCGCAACTGGGCGGACCACGACGCCTACCGCGCCGCGGTCTACGAGCACCCGGAGTGGGTCGAGTCGCTGGCCATGGCAACGGCGGTCTCGGACCACGTCAAGGTCGACGCCGAGTTGCGAGGCTGCCCCATCGACGGCGGGCAGCTCCTGGAGCTGCTGACGTCCGTTCTGGTGGGCCGCCGGCCGCAGATCCGCGAGGAAGTGGTCTGCCGCGAGTGCAAGCGCAAGGGCATCGTCTGCATGGTCGTGGCCTCCGGCGAGGCCTGCATGGGTCCCGTCACCAACTCCGGCTGCAACGCGCTTTGCCCCACCTACGGCCGGGGCTGCTACGGCTGCTTCGGTCCACGGACTGGCGCCAATGCGAAGAGTTGGAGCGCGGGGTTGATGCGGTCGGGCCGCCCGCCGGAGGAGGTCTGGCGTCTCTTTGCCGGCTTCACCGGCTACGCAGAGCCGTTCCGCTCAGTGCTCACGGAACTCGGCAAGGCCAAGGGGTAGGCTCGGGGCGACCGCCGCAGCTCGTCGACCCAAGACAAGTGGTCGGGGCGTGAGGACTTGAGGCCGAGATAACAAGCTAATCGGTTCCGGCGCCACGATCACGGTTCGAACAGCTCGGCAGAAGAAAAGGCCTTCTGGTAGTCGGTGATACCGCCCGCGATCAAGACGGTGCCGTCGGGCAGGGCTGTCGCCGTTAGGTCGTCTCGGGCCTGGATCATCTTGGAGCTGAGCAGGTGAAAGCCACTGGCCGGGTCATACAGGCCCGCCGAGTCGGCAGTGTAACCTTCACCGGAGTGAGGCGGGTCTGCGATCCACCCCCCAGCGAAGAACACTCGGCCATCGCGCAGGAGCGCTGCGGCTGTCGGAATCCAACCCACGGGGGCATCGATCGACGCAGATTGCGTGAACGTTCCTGTCACGGAATCGTACGTGATCAGGTAGTTCACCACAGAGTCGGAGTCGAAGACCTGCAGTAGAACGCGGCCGTCCTGGAGCAGCGTGGCCGTCTCCACGTAGATGTCGGCCGTGACCGCACCCGACGGAAGCGGGACGGAGATCGAGCTGGATAGGCCGCTGCCCGGATCGAACACCTCAGCACCCAGACCGGGTAGGCCGTCGCCCACCACCAGCACCTTGCCGTTGGGCAGCAGCAGCGCCCTCACGTCTTGGTATTGGTTCAACAACGAGCCCGCCCGCGTGAACTTGCCGGTCGTGGGGTCGTACACCTCGACCAGAAGGCTGCCGCCACTAAGGACCAGGACCCGGCCGTCCGGCAGGAGGATGGCCGTGGCATTGGCGCGCGCTTCGGACATCGAGCCGGTGGGCGTGAACCTGCCGGTCGTCGGATCGTACAGCTCGGCCGACTTGAGAGAATCGGGCTCGGGGCATGTTGCGAGGTTGCGGCAGCCATCCCCACCGACGATCAGGACGCGCCCGTTCGCCAGAAGCGTGGCCGCGGCATTCGAGCGAGCCGTAGCCATCGAGCCTGTCCGAGTGAACTTGTGCGTCGAAGGGTCGTAGAGCTCAGCAGAGGCAACGACCTGGGAAACCGGAACGACACTGCCTCCGGCGACCAGGACTTTGCCGTCTGGCAGGAGCGTGGCCGTGGCATCCATGCGGGGCTGGGTCATGCTGCCGGTGGCGACGAAGGTGCCGGTCGGGCTGAGGGTCGGGACGAGAGTGGGTGCTGGTGTGGGCGAGGGCGTCGGAGTTGGGGCCAACGTCGGGCTCGGGCTGATCGTCGGGCCCGGGCTGACCGTCAGGCTCGGGCTCGGCGAGGGCGACGCCGGGCTTCCACCGCAGTCGGCGATGGCCATCGCAAGAACCATCCCGACGAACGCTCGCCTTAGCCAGCTGCGGACCCTGCCGACCCCCGGACGGGTTCTCACGCTTTGTCTCCCTTTGTCATCCGAACCACTGCAGGATGACGCATCAAAGGACCGCGGGTGACGCCACGCCCGGCGTCGGCCGAACGGGAGCAGTTCGCGGTGGGCCTGACCGGACTTGAGGCCGAGATAACAAGCTAGCCGCGTTTCCGGGCCAACCGCCATTGGGGCACCCCCCAGCGTGGCCCCTCGTCCCGTGCGGTCAGCGCGAGGTCGCCGCCCTGGCCCTCAAGGTCCCCATGGCTGGTGATACGCTTCAGTCCGCAGGGCTCACATTGGGGGAGACGGTGGTCCCGGGGTTCCGCCAGCTACCAATCTGGATCAGAGCGTTGCTGGCTGTCCTGATCACGGAGCCAATCCCCTCGAAGGGTATCGACTCCGACGCCGGAGCTGTGGGTCACAATGGGCGACGACCCAAGCCAGAGAGGCGACGGCTCACGGGATCGGCGTGGCCCGAGCACCGAGACGTAGGAGTGCGTCACCTGGGCTCGCTTTGGCGTAACTTAGGCGCCGACGAGTCTTGGACGTCGAGACGTCAGCCATGGTCAGTCCTTGTCAGCCGAGATGGTCTCAAGCGCCCGGCGTTAGCTTGACACGGAGCCAGAATGTTCCATCTCTTGGTCAAGTACGACGGATGGGCGGACGGGCGGGATTTCCTGGCTCTGGAAAGGGCCTTTGAGTTCACGGATGCCGAGCTGATACCCCGTAGCCCCGACGGAGCACTGGACTTCGACCGCGTGCTGGGTGCCCCTGCCCTCTTCACGACCGAGATCAGAGGTAAAGGTGCTAAATACGCGCGTGTTGGGACGATAGGCCGAGTTCGTAGTCAGGGCTCACGCATCCAGATCGACTACACTTTTGATGGAACTATTGCCCCCTTGGCGTTTTCGACGCTTGAGAGACTGACGCGCGAACTTTCTATCGACTCCGTGGAGTTATCGCGCACGCACTGGGCAATCAAGAACATTGATCTGTTCAAGGTTCTGTTGGCGACCCAGTCTGCCTGAGGATGTCCCGCTCGTCGTGGA
>PMXQ01000030.1 GCA_003171065.1 Chloroflexota bacterium | reverse complement strand
CGGCGCCACACCCGGAGACGGAGACCGTCGAACCTTGGCCATCGACCACGACGCACCCGACCGCGTGACTGCGCGCGCGACCGCCAACCGACGTCATAACGGTCGCGTTCCAGCGTCTAGTCGGTGGCTTCCTCACCGCCCTCGTCGTCTACGTTGCCGCTCGCTGGGTCTGGCGCAGGAGATGCGCTTCGCCGCGGCCGACGGTTCGACCAACTCTGTACTGAGTTCCGACGGCGGCAAGCTCACCACTCGGCCCCTCTTCTGGGGCAGCCTGAACTCGCTCTTCGGCCCGATTCTCGCCGTCGCCGGCTCGGTCCGGGCCAAGCAAACCATGAACGCCGGCTTGGTCCAGCCGATCGTTGCCATCGCGCCGATGATCAGCGTACCGTTCGCCTTCTGGCTCGAGGGCCACAAGCCACCGCGCCTGTGGTACCCGGGTGCTGCCCTGGCAATCGTCGGCCTCGTGCTCGTGGACCTGAACAGCTCGGTCGTCGCGGCGGTCTGCGCGCTCGGACCGACGCGGCCACGGCCGGGCTCGGGGTCAGGCCGTCGCGTCGTCCTCGCCCAGAAGGAGCCGGTGCAGCTCGGTCTCGCACTCAGTGCGGCCGATGCCGATGAGCTTGTCGCCCACCCGTAGCTCCGTGTCGGATCGCACCGACAGGGCCCGCTCGTCGCGAATGAGGGCGAAGATCGAGCAACCTTCCGGCAGCGACAGGCTGCTGGCCGTGCGGCCGACTGCCGGTGAGCCCTCACGCAGCTGAGCCTCGACCAGCTCGAGCTCGCCACCGCCGAGGACGGCCAGGTGGAGCAGCTCGTGGACCGGGATGTCCGCCTCGATCGAGCCCAGGATCATGCGCGTCGGCGAGACGATCTCGTCCACGCCCAGGTGCTTGAACAGGCTCTCGTTCTTGGGGTTGTTGACCCGGGCGATGGTCCGCGGGACGTCGAAATGATGCTTGGCCATCTGGCAGATGACAAGGTTGTCCTCGTCGTCGCCCGTGACCGCAGCCACGATGTCGGCGCGATTGGCCCCGGCCTCGGCGAGGTACTTGCCCTCGCAGCCGTCGTGCGGGATTACGATCGACCCGATCTCCTCGGTGATCTGCGCGGCGCGGGCGCGGTCGCGCTCCATCAGGGCGACCTCGTGGCCCGACTGGATGAGCTCGCGTGCCAGGAAGTACCCGACCTTGCCGCCGCCTACGACGATGACGAACACGTTTGCCTCCTACCCGCGCTCAGCCGCGCCACCGGCCGAAGCCAAGGCGCTGTGCCCGGACGGGATCGGCCTCGGTATCGGCAGGCTGATGACCGGAAGTTCGATCGGCCGAAGATCGCGTCCTGGCGGGCGGCGCAACCGGCGACGGGTCCGCCCCGGTTGCCTCCCCCGCGACGGGCAAGCCGCGCGAAGTCGGATGCGGATGCTCGTGGCCTGGGGTTTCGGGAGTGTCGATACCGGGGCCGGTGGACATCGGCAGGTTCAGATACTTCGCCACGGTGTCGACTATGAGGTTCGTCCGGCATAGCGTCACCACGCCCAGCTCGGCGTAGGCCGCGGCCCGGACCGGGTCGTTGATCTTGGCGATCACCTGCGGGATGCCCATCGACTCCGTGGCAACCTGGGCGGCCATCACGTTCCGGTTGTCGCCCTCGGTCAGCGAGAGAAATACGTCGGCTCCGTCCGCGCCACCCCGGCGGAGGACCTCCGAGTCGGTCCCGTCGCCGCGAATAGCGGCGCCCTTGAAGGTCTCCGGCAGGCGGTCGAAGGCGGCCGTCCGAATGTCGAAGATGATCACCTCGTGGCCGTCCGCGTCGAGGTTCTCGGCCAGCGTCGAACCGACGCGACCGCAGCCCACGATCACGATCTTCATCGCGACTCCTCGCCCATCGGCTCACGCACCACCCACACTGCGCAGGGGGCGTTCTTCAATGCGTAGGGGACGGCCCGCCCGATTGCGAAATCGCCGCCGAAGCGGGTTCGGTAGGGCAGGCCGAGTATCAGCAGGTCGGCTTCTCGGGCCGCGGCCTCGTCGACGATCGCCGCGCCCACGTCCCGTGCCTGAACCAGCACGGATTCCATCTTGGCGTGCAGCGACTCCGCGATTCCCTCCGCCGCATCGAGGACGCGTTGGGCCTCTTCGGAGCGCTCGGCCACGTCGGCGTCGAGCGGCTGCGTCCAGTCGAGCTCGACCACGTGCACGGCGATCAGCTCGGCGTGGGTGTGGCGGGTCACCTCGAGAGCCAGACGTACGATCCCGGCGTCGACCGCACTGCCGCTCAGGGCAATCACGGCGCGCCGGAAGACGGGCGTATTCGCCTCGGGCACCTGACCTCCGATCTCGACCCTCGGTGGTGGCGGTTGGGGCCGCCTCCGCCCGGGAACGATACCACCGGCAGGCGCAGGTAGAGAGGCCGAAGGTCAGCGCATCGCCGGGTTCGGTCGCCTCGGTTCTCGGCCGTTCGGCCCGGGGTTCTGGACCATCGGACCTGGCGGGCAAGAGCCGATCACCGGCCTCGGGTGCCCCCGAGCACATCGTCCGCGCGGGTCCGGATCGCCGCCTGATGCGCTCCCCAGGCCCCCCACACGGACATCGCCCAACGCCGGACGGCGTCGCGGTGCTCGTCGGCGGTCGCAGCTGCCACTACATCCAGCACCGTGGACGAGCCGTACGAAGCCGGTGGTTCCAGCCATTCGAACGAGGCTTCGGGCGCGGCGGCCAGAGCCTTTGCCCTGGCGGAGGAGATGCCGTCGTAGCCGCGCTCGAGCGTCAGGTACAGGCCGATCAGGTGGACCCAGACCGACTGGCTCGCTTGCCGGCCGGGAGCGCCGGGATGCTGGGCCATGTACGCGTCGACGGCCAGCATTCGCGCCTCGGCCAGCGCGGGGTCGGACAGCTGACGTCCGAGCAGCTCCGTGTAGGCCGCCCAGCAGCCGGGTGCCGCGCCGACATATCGGTGACCGGCCCGAAGCTCGGGAACGTCCGGGACAACAGCCTCGCAATCCGGGCAGCGCACGGTGCCGCTCATGTGAGTGCAGCCACGTACGTCAGTGGGGCTGGCCGTTGTCCGCCGCGACGAGCGTCCCGGCCGGCTGCTCGTCTGGCCCGGCGTGCGGCCGGGTGTCGTCGCGCCGGTAGGGTACGTTGATTACGACCGTGTGCGGCCGGCCCAGCAGCGCGGCCAGCAGCCTCTTGGCCGCCTGGTTGTAGAGCATCCGCTCCCACCAGCTACGAGCCACGTACTCGGGGATGAGGACGAAGGTGATCGGCTTCTCTTGCTCGTTGGGCCAGGAGCGGTCGAGCACGTCGAGGTAGGCCACGACGGGAGCGATCAGGGCGCGGTAGGGCGACTCCACGAGTACCAGAGGCACGTCCGGCACGGCCTGCGTCCACAGCTCGCGGATCGCGTCGCTGTGCTTCGGGTCGTCCGAGACGTAGACCGCGCGGATGTCAGTGGTGATGGAGCGGGCCACGTTGAGCGCCTGGACGACCGCCCGGTCGACGCCCGAGATCGGGATGACGACGCGGTTGTGGCGGTGCGGCTGCGGGACTGCGGCGCCCGGCCGCATTGTGAGCTGCCGCGCCGAGGAGGCGTACTGGTGCCTGACGAACATCATCATGGCGATCAGAGACGGGATGAAGATCAGGACCATCCACGCCCCGCTAAAGAACTTCTCGGAGGCAACAACCACGAAGACCACGCCGGTCAGGATTGCGCCGCAGCCGTTCACCACGCTCCGCCAGGCCCACCCGGAGCTTCGTTCCTTGCGCCAGTGGACGACCATGCCGGCCTGCGACAGCGTGAAGCAGATGAACACGCCGACCGAGTAGAGCGGGATGAGGGCGTCGACCGAGGCGTTGAAGGCGTACAGCATGCCGATGGCGACCGCAGCCAGGACGACGATTCCCCAGGAGAAGGCCAGCCGGTCTCCCCGGAAGGCGAACTGGCGCGGCATGCAGTCGTCCTGGGCCAGGATGGCCGCCAGGCGCGGGAAGGCATTGAAGCTGGTGTTGCAGGCCAGGAAGAGGATCAGGGCGGCGCTGATCTGCAGCAGGATGAACATGAAGCCCCAACCGAACACGGCGCTGCCCACCTGTCCGAGGACGGTCGGACCCTGGGGTGTCGTCGCCATGACGCCGTACTGGAGGCCGACGAAAGTCAGGCCCACGAAGATCACGCCCAGCAGCAGGGCCATCGCGATCAGGGTGTTGGCGGCGTTCTTCGCCTCAGGCGGCTTGAAGGCAGGGACGCCGTTGGCGATGGCTTCTACGCCGGTCAGGGCCACCGAGCCGCCTGCGAAGGCTTTGAGCAGCAGGAGCATCGTGAAGGCCTGTACGCCCGGCTGTTCCGCGAACGGCGGTGCGCTCAGGTGGTGCGCTGCGCCGGTGGCCGTGTTCACCAGGCCGATGCCCACGGTGAGCAGGGCCATTCCCACGAACATGTACGTGGGAATGGCGAAGATGTTGCCCGACTCACGGATGCCCCGGAGGTTGGCTGCGGTCACCAGGACGATGACCAGCGCACCCAGCTCGACCTTGTACGGCGCGATCGCCTCGAAGGCCGTCGCCAGGTTGGCGAGAGCCGAGGCGCTCGACACGGCGACGGTCATGACGTAGTCGACCATCAGCGCCGCCGCGGCGATCAGGCCGAAGTTGGGCCCGAGATTCTCCCTGGCGACGACGTAGGCGCCGCCGCCAGACGGGTAGCCCCGGCACACCTGGCGATAGCTGAACGCGACGATCGTCAGCATCAGGGCGATCGCGGCGGCAACCGCGATCGACCAGGTCATCCAGGCCAGGCCGGCGAGAACCAGGACGCGCAGGATCTCGTCGGTCGCGTAGGCCGAGGACGAGATAGCGTCCGAGCTGAAGATCGGCAGGGCCAGCTTCTTGGACAGCCGCTCCTCGATCTCCTGGGCGCTAGAAAGCGGCTTCCCGAAGACGAAGGCCCGGACGCGCGCCAGCCGGCGGCCAAAGGCGGTCGTGGGCGCGCTCGCGGCGGCCTTGGCGATCATGACGCCCGCGCCGGCGTAGCGGAAGTAGGCGGAATGCGGTCGATCGACCACCACGCGCCGGTCGCCGAGTTTCCGGCCCCGGAGCGGCGAGTTGGGAGCGGTCATCGACCGGTTGTTCCTCTCTGATGCGGGCTCAGATCGGCGAAGAGTTTGCGGGCTCGGACCGAGCCGGCTGCGGACCGGCACTCGGACCTGGGCTTCGAGGCGGCCATCGGCCGGGTCGGCTCCACTGCCCCGACACCGGCCCCGACGCACCATTCGTTGCGTCGTGGGACCGGCGCAAGGCTAGCACGACGCCCAGCCTCCGGGGTCGTGCGGGCGCCGGATTCGCACCCGGCCCGAATTCGATTCTCCGCGTTCGCCCTCACTGGCCGAAGCTGAGGCGGCGAGCCAGCCGTGGCGGCAGACCCGCACCGCGCATCGCCGCCTGCGTGGCCTCGATGTCGTATTGGACGCGCCGCCAGGTGGCGTGCCCGGCCGCCGTGTCGAGGAGCATGTAGCTCGCCATCGGGTTGCCGTCTCGGGGCTGGCCGACGCTGCCAGGGTTGAGGAAAGCGCGCCGACCGTCGAGCTCGAGGCGGCTCTCCGGCCTTGCGGACAACCGCTCCATGTGGCGCTTCTGGCGGAGAACCAGCGGGACGTGGGTGTGGCCGACCAGGCAGTACTTCGTTTCGAAGGCGGCCAGGTTCTCGCTCGCCTCCCAGGTGCTGGTCAGGTACTCCCATATTGGATCGCGCGGGCTTCCGTGCGCGAGCGTGAAGTCGAACCCGTCGGGGACGAGAACCTCCGGCAGGGCGGCCAGGTAGGTCCGTGCCTCGTGGCCCAGGTTGCCGCGGGTCCACTCCAGGGCGAGGCGGCCATCGGCGTTGAAGTTCTCGATGGTGAGGTCGCCCACCGCGGCTGCGTCGTGGTTGCCCCTGACCCCGATGGCGCCGGCCTCCCGCAGACGCGCGACGACCGCGCCGGGATTGGGCCCGTAGCCGACGACGTCGCCGAGCTGCCAGATCGCATCCACGGAGCCGACCGAGGCGAGCACTGCCTCTAGCGCCGGCAGGTTGGAGTGGATGTCCGAGAGAACCGCGATGCGCATGTCCGCTGCTCCGCTAGAGCGGCCGGCGCCGGCGGGCGACGGGGTCGCGGGGGAACTCCGGGGGAGTTGCGGCAACCTTCTCGACAACCGCCAGAACGTGGTCTTCGAGGCCCGGCACGGCCACCGCCTCGCAGGTGACCACGCGGCCGCCCAGCTGCCGCACCGCTCTCCTCGCCCGCGACAGCTCCTCGTCCAGCGGCTGCCGCTTCCACGCCACGAGCAGCCCGCCCTCGGTGAGGAGCGGCAGGGCAAGCTCGGAGAGCTCGGTCAGGTCCGCCACGGCGCGCGAAACGACCGCCGGCCAGCGGCCCCGGTGGCGCGGATCCGCGGCGATGGCCTCGGCCCGGGCCGCCGCCACGGCCACTCGGTCGGCCAGCCCGAGGGCCGCAATCACAACCTCCAGGAAGCGTGCCTTCTTTCCGACCGACTCGATCAGCAGCGCCCGGCGCGCCGGCAGCGCGATGGCGAGCGGGAGGCCGGGATAGCCGCCGCCGCTCCCCAGATCCACGAACTCCGCGATCCCCGCTCGCCGAAGCAGATGGAGGGCGGTAAGGCTGTCCAGGACGTGCTCCCGGGCAATCATCTCCGGCTCGCGGATGCCGCTCAGGTTGATCGCCTCGTTCCAGGCAAGGAGCATGCGGACGTGGTCGTCGATCGCGGCCCGCGCATCCGCCGGCAGGTCCCCGCCCACGACGGCAGACAGGCCAGCGCACAGCACGTCTCCGTATTCCCCGGGGAGTGGCGCAAGGCCCGAGACACGCGCCGGGAGCGGATCGCGGACCGGAGTCGGGGCCGTCTCAGACCCCCCGGCACTCTGGGCCACGCCGCTCCCGGCGTCGACTCTTAGCGCACCCCGCGTCCCTAGGTCTTCCCACGCCAGTTCGGTCCTCGGCCGGGTTTCCCCAGACCCCTCGCGAACGCGGTTACCCATCGACGGGCCGCAGCAGCGGTGCGGATGTCGGAAGATAGGTCCGGCGTTGTGCGGCGTCAACGCGGTTTTCCACCAAGAATTGCCAGTCTTCCACTTTCGTGGATAAGTGGTTCACACAGCGCGGCGCGGTGGACGGGGCCGGCTGCCTCCCCCGGGCGCTCCCAGGCGCGCGTTCGAGTGAGCCGTCAGACGCGTGGTCGGACCGGCTTGCCGAGCGCTCGGCGGACGACATCGAGCACCTCCTCGATGTAGCGATCGGCGTCGCCCTGTTCGGCGGCGGTCTTGACGCAGCCCTGGATGTGGTCCTCCAGAATCAACAGCGCCACGGAATCCACGGCGGCCCGCAGGGCGGCCGTCTGCTGGAGGATGTCGACGCAGTACTCGCGGCGCTCGATCATTCGCTCGATGCCGCGCACCTGGCCCTCGATGCGGCGCAGACGCCTGACCAGCGTCGCCTGGTCGCGGGAGTAAGCGTGGCGGAAGGACCCCTCGAGGTCGCCCTCGTCCGCAGGCTCGAGCGTCATCTCCGGGGCGGGCCGAAGGATGCCCACGGCGCCGCCTGGGCCACCGGCTGCCGGCCCGGCCCGCTCGGATCGTGCCAGCGGGCGCGCACCGCCCGACTTGTCCGTATCGTCTGTCGCCAACTTGGACCTCCCGGCCCCGGATCATACCCCCGGGGAGTATATGGAGGCAACGTCGGGGCGGTGCCGCGGGGATCTATCAGCGACTCTGGGGCGGCCTCTATGGCGTCGCTCCGGTAGACTTGCAAGGTGGATCCGCAAGAGCGTCTGCGCATGGCTCTGCTCGGTACCGGTTGCACACGGTGCGGTCAACCGTATGCCGCCCACGGCATACGGGTTCTCGCGCAGCGCCAGGAGATCGCCTTCGTTCAGCTCGTCTGCTTCGCCTGCCAGACACAGACGCTGGCGCTGGTCACCGGCGCACCGGCCACCGATGATGACGCGGACGGGCTCGGTGAGGGGACCCTGGGCGATGCGCTGGCGGGCGACCGAGATGACGATCCGAAGGCCTCCCACCGGGCGCGGCAACCGATCAGCGAGGTCGACGTCCTGGAGATGCGAGCCTACCTGGCCGAGTACCAGGGCGACGTGCGCGGCCTGTTCGGCGCCCCACCCGATGAAAGCGAGCCGGGTGGCGGCGCTGCCCACGACGAGACGGACAAACCAGGATGAGCGATGCCGGCGCGCCGCGCGATCACCTGGCCGGAAGCACCTTCGCCCACGCCAGCGAGGCCGAGTTCGCCCGCATCCTCGACTTCTATCAGGTCGCCTGGGAGTACGAGCCGCAGGTCTTCCCGATCCTGTGGGACCTCGACGGCAATGTCCTGGAGAGCTTCGCTCCGGACTTCTTCCTGCCCGAGCTGGACCTCTACATCGAGCTGACGACGCTTCAGCAGCGCCTGGTCCGCAAGAAGAACCGCAAGGTCCGCCGCCTGCGCGAGCTCTATCCGAACCTCCGGATCAAGCTGTTCTACGCCCGCGACTTCCGGGCCCTTATGCTCAAGTACGGCCGCTCGGCCCTCGTCTCGGAGCTGAGCGGGACGCTCGGGCAGGTCGGGCCGCGTCAGAACCCGGAATCCGGGCGGGAGGAGAGCTCCGCTGCCAGACACCCCACGGTCGGGCGGCCGCTGGATCTGTCCACCGGGTCCACCGCTGCGACGCTCGATCCCCGCGCCTCGCACGATCGCCGTTCCCGCGGGGCGCGCCGCCGCGCTGTGCGCCGGGCCGCCACGGCTTACGCTCCCAACTCGACCGCCACGTGATGTAAGAGGTAGCGATGAAGCACTCTCAGGACCTGAACGAGGACGTCGCGGAGATCCTGCTGTCCGAGGACCAGATTCGGGTCAAGGTGGTCGAGCTGGGGAAACGGATCAGCGCCGACTACGCCGGCCGTGAGCTGACTCTGGTCAGCGTCCTGAAGGGATCGCTGCCGTTCATGGCCGATCTCATGCGCCAGATCGATCTTCCATTGCGAATCGATCTGATGGAGGTTTCGAGCTACGGCGGAACGGCCACTGAGTCATCCGGTCTCGTACGAATCCTCAAGGACCTGAGCGCACCGATCGACGGTCGTGACGTCCTGCTCGTCGAAGATATCATCGACACCGGGCTGACGCTCAATTACCTGCTTCGATACCTTCGGGGCAAGAACCCGCAGTCGATCAAGGTATGCGCCCTCCTCGACAAACCGGCCAGGCGTCTGGTGGAGATTCCGATCGACTACGTCGGCTTCGAGATCCCCGATGCCTTTGTCGTCGGTTATGGTCTCGACTTCGGTGAGGTTTATCGGAACCTGCGTTTCGTGGGCGTGCTCCGCCCCGAGGCCTACGAATTCTAGGGGGGTCGTCGATGAACCACAATCCCGTTCAAGGGGGTCGCTGGGTCGTCACCATAGGCGCCATTGTGATCATCGCATCGACCCTGCTGCAGTGGTGGCAGCTAGGTGGCGGACAGGGCGAGCTGCCGGCCCAAAGCGCGGTCGGCATCTCCGACGGTCGTGGCTTTCTGCTGTTCCTTGCGGCCGTGGCGACGCTGCTGCTGATCACGCTGCCGTATGCGGCCGAGGCGCCAATCGCGATCGATCGGCCGATCTCATATGTGCTGCTGCTCGGAGTCGCCTTCGTTGCGTATTGCCTCCGAATCGTCGAGATGCTGCAGGACGGGCTGCTTCTCTATGCCGGCCAGACGCCGCCGATCCAGCCGCTTCGAGGGCCCGGTTTCTGGTTGGCGGCCATCGGTCTGCTCACTTTTGCCCGCGGTGTCTTCGAGCTCTGGGAGGCTCGCCGGCGCTTCTAGCCGTCGATGCACGGCGAAACGGGTCGGGGAGCTCCACAGTTCCGTTGAGCGATGGCGTATAGTAGAAGAAGGCGAGCCGAACGCATGAGCGCGGCCGCCAATCCCGTTCTGGCGTGGCTGTCGAGCCCCAAGAAAGCTCGCCGCCCGAGAGTCGGCACGAATGCGCGCGGCCATCGCGCCAATTATGACGTCGTGGCTGCAGCGGTAGTGCGATCGCCATCTCGCCACGAGGTTCGTGCATTCGAGTGGAGTACCTGGTCAGGCAGGCCCGTATCACCGATGTCGATCGGTTGTATGCGCTTTGCGTGGAAATGGGGGCTGCGCCCGGCGCCGGCACTCCGTTGGACGCAATAGGCCTGTTGCGCCAGCTCATCTACATGCCGAACGCGAGCGTCGTGGTAGCCGAGGCGGGTCGTCAGATAGCCGGCGGTGCGGTGCTCGGCCTGAGACCATCGGTCCGGGCCGGCGGGTTCGTAGGCACGGTCGACGTGCTGGTCGTAGCCCCAGGCCACAACGTCGAGAAAGTAGCCGATGAGTTGATCGTCGAGATCATGACCTCGGCACGAAGAAAGGGCTGCACCGCAGTGGAAATCACCCTGCCGGAGAACGCCGAATTGCGCGCGTGCTGGATCCGGCATGGCTTCGCTTCGGACCAGGCCACCACCTATCGAGCGGAAGTCCCGGTCAGGGCACCGGCTAACCGCTAGCAATACCGTCGCAGCCGAGCTGCCAGGGAGCGCCGGCGCCACGGGCCAAGGCCGACGGCAAAGGGCCGTCAGGCCATCACATCAAGGAGTCACTTGTGAGCAAGAACGTCGCCGTCTTCGTGGACGTGGCGAACATTTTCTACGCGGCGAAGGCGGCGGGCGCGGACATCGACTACGTCACGCTCCTCAAAGCCGCGGTGGCCGGACGCGATTTCGTCCGAGCATACGCATATACGGGGCTCGACCCCGAGAACGAGAATCAGCGGAATTTCCATAGCTTCCTTGCGCGGCACGGCTACAAGGTCGTGAGCAAAGACATTCGCAAGTATGGGGATGGCAAGGTCAAGGCGAATCTCGACATCGAGCTGGTCGTCGATATGATGAAGACGGCTCGAAACCTGGACGTCGCCATTGTCGTGAGCGGGGACGGAGACTTCGCGCCTGCGATTCGGGCAGTGCAGGAAATGGGCGTGCGCGTCGAGGTCATCAGCTTCCGGGGCAACACCAGTTCCGACCTGATCGAGGCTGCCGACGTCTTTTACGACATCACTCAACTCGCCCGCGTAGACCGCGAGTCGACCCGCTCGGGGCGGCGCGTCGCGGGCGACGAGGAAGACCTCTCGATGACCGAGGTCCCCGACAAGCAGACCGAGGGTCGCGGCGGGCGGCGCGGGCGCGGTGGGCGACGGACCGGGCCTCGTGACGGCGAGGAGGCCGTGGCTGCGGCGGCGACGGGCGAACGAACTCCACGCGGCACGGGTCGCGGCGCCGGTCGTGACGCTTCCGCGCGGCTGGTGGCGCTGCCCGGCGAGAAGCTCTCGCGGGCGCAGACGGCCGGCGCCGACTCCGAGGCCATCGAAGTGCATGGCGAGGATGTCGCCGAGAGCCTCGACGTGAGCCAGGCGGCTGAGGGCGGCGAAGACGCTCAGGCGACGGAAGGCAGCCGGCGCCGCCGGCGCCGCGGCGGTCGCGGTCGCGGCCACGGCGGCCGAGGCCGGGAAGATCTGGCGCCGGGCGCCGAAGCGACAGAAGAAGGGGAGGCAGGCGAGCTGGAGAGTCCGGCGACCGCCCCGGCGACCCGACCCAACCAGTTCGGATCGATCTGGGACTCTCAGATCGGCATGGCCGGTCGGCCGGAGCGCCTCGCGCCGATCTCACCCTCGGATGAGGACGACTTCGCCGAGCCTGAGATCCCGGAGTACCTGTTGGCCGAACGGCGGCGGGGCGGGCGGGGTCAGGGTCAGGGCCAGGGCCGCGGCACAGGTGGCCGGGGTGTTCGCAGCGCCTATGCCTCTGCCGTCGAGCGGGAACGCTACGGGCGATCCTCGTCGAGGTATCCGGAGCCGGCTCGCCAGCCGCAGCCGCAGCGCCGCCGCGACGAGCGGCCGCAACGCCAGCCGCAGCCGCAGCAACATCGTGGCGGCGGTGGAGCGCCGCGCAGCAGCGGCCGCGATTCGGCCGAGCCGTGGAGCGAGGTCCCGCCGGAGCTCGAGGAGCTTCTGCGAGCCCAACTCTCCACGAAGCTGAGCCGCCAGGCCGAGCCGCCGAGCGTGGCTCCGTCGGAAACCGGCGCTTCCGTGGGCGGCGAGACGCCCAGGGCCGGCGCCCGACGCGGCGGCCGCCGCAGGGCTGAGGCCGCTCCGGCCGAGGTCATCGAAGCTACCGCCGAGGCCGCCGTCGTGGCTGCCGAAGCCTCCGCCAAACCGGCCGGCCGCAGCCGGCGCAAGCCAGCCGCGATCGAGGCCTCCGTTGAGGTCGCCGGGGGCGGCGAAGCGCCGGCGGCAGCTGCGCCCAAGCGCCGCGCTCCGGCCCGCAAGAAGCCGGTCGCGGCCGAGGGCGAGGCGCCCGCGGATGCAGCCGGCGAGCCGGCCGGCGAGTAGCCGCCCGGCGCGCGCCCACCGCCCAGTCGTGACGTCGGGCCCGCTGCCGATGGAGAATGCAGTGACGCGCGGCCAGCCCGGAGCGCTGGCCGCGATCGCGGCCATGGTGAGTGGCTCCGTGCCTCATGCCGTCCTGCTCGTCGGGCCGGCCTCGAGCGGCAAGACGACGCTCGCCCTGGACCTGGCCGCGGCGCTCCTCTGCGTCCACCCGGATAGGGCGGCGCGTCCGTGCCGCGCGTGCCGGGGCTGCCGGCTCGTGGCCTCGGGCAATCACCCGGACCTGCACCGGCTCGCACCGGACGGCCCCGGCGGCCAGGTTCGCATCGGCAAGGCCACCGACCCCGAGCCGGGCACGATCCGCCACCTCATCGGCGAGCTGGCGCTCCTCCCCGTGGAGGGCGGCGCGCGGGTGGCGATCGTGGAGCAGGCTCACCGGATCAACGACGACGCCCAGAACGCGCTGCTCAAGATGCTCGAGGAGCCGCCGGCCGGCGTCACGATCATCCTCTGCGGCGACGAAGAGGAGTGCCTGCTGCCGACCGTTCGATCGCGCTGCGTGCGCGTTCGTCTGGGGCCGGTCGCCGGGCGCGAGATCGAACGGTGGCTGGAAGAGCTCGGCGCCGCCGACGCCCCCTCGGCCGCGCGGTTCGCCCGACTCGCCGCGGGATGCCCCGGTCTGGCTCTGGCCTACGCCCACGCCCCCGAAGCGGCCCGGTTGCGGGGCGAGATTGCCCGCGGACTGCTCGACCTGCTGACGGCGGGCCGGAACCAGCGACTGACCTCAGTGCGGACGCTGATGAGCTCGGCGGCGGCGCTCGAGGCGGCGCTCGGCGAGGGGCGCAAGGCCGGGGCGGGCGCCGGGGTCGCCGAAGCAGGTGCCGGGGCCGCCGGGCGGCGCAAGAAGCCCGCGGCCGCGGCCGCGACTCAGCCGAACGACGAACGGGCCGAAGGCGACGCGGGCGCATCCGCGGAATCGGCCGCGCCGAAGGCCTCTGCTTCCGATCGCCGGGCAGCCGCCTCCGCGCTGCTGGCCATCTGGGCTTCAGTCGGGCGCGATCTGGCCGTCGCGGCGCTGGGCGGTCGTCGCGGGCTCCACGACCCGGAGCTGCTCGACGAGCTGGCCGCCGTCGCGCCCACGATCCCCGCGGGTGCCGTGCCCGCCTTCCTCGCTCAGCTGGCGACCGTCGAGGCCCAGATCGACGAGAACGTCAACCCGGAGCTGGCCCTCGACGTGCTGGCGCTGGCCTGGCCCCGGCCCGGCCGCGCGGCATGACCCGCCGATGAGCAAGCCGGGCGAGCTGGTCCGCCTCGAGACGAACGTTCGCGGCCGCGTCCAGGGCGTCGGCTTTCGCTACTTCGTGGCCGCACGGGCAATACGCAGGGGCCTGACCGGGTTCGTCGCCAACGACCAGGACGGCAGCGTCCGAGTCGTCGTCGAAGGCCCGCGCGCGGATCTCGAGGATCTGCTGGAGGCTCTCCACGAGGGTCCGGCATCTTCGATCGTCGAGCGCGTCGACGAGGACTGGCTCCCGTACACGGGCCACTGGGGCACCTTCAGCATCGAGTCTCGCGGCCACCGCGGCGACTGACCTCGCCGTTCCGACCGCGCCACAGGCGTACCGGGTCCTTTGGAATCATCGAGTGGCCCGTAAGCTGGCGCCTGGAGAGGGTCGCGGCGCGGCGTGGCAGCGGCCCCGTTCGGGACGATGAGGTCGGGGGCTCCGCCCCTCTCGCCCTGGCCACTTATGGGCAGGCAACGAGAGCCGTGGAGCCAGGGTGTGGTTCCGGCCGCGCCGGGCTTCACCGGCACTCTCAGGGCAGGTAGGTTCCCGTCGGATCGATCTCCCGCAAGTCCGCGCGGCGGAGCGTCAGCCACACCAGGTCCGCGAGTTCCGCCTGAAGGTCCCGGGCCGGGCCAGAGACGTCGTGCCTGCCCTCACGCATCAGCTTGTTTCGAACCCTGTAGGCCCGCTGAGTCAGCGTGCCGCCCCTAGCCACGGGGTTGGTGATTCCCAGATGAGACAGAGCCCTTGCCACCTTCTGGTGCTTTCGCCCCGGGAAGCGCTCCGCGAGCGCTTCAAGAATCGCCCAGAGGCGAGCGATGGCAGCGGACGGGTTCGTGTCCCGGCATGCTTCGGAGAAGAGATCGGCAAGTACCTTCGCTTGTGGGTGGTCGGTGAAGGCGTCCAGGATTCTGAGCAACTCCTCCTGCTCCGAGACGATGGGGACATCCGTTATCTTCCGGTAGTCGGCATGAACGTATCTCGCCTCGTACTCCCCGTTTCCGAGATCGACGAACGCACCCAGCGGCCTGCCGCGCCCGAACTGGCTGTACACGAGGGCGGACGCGACCGCCATGGCTCTGGGCGCTGTGGCCGACAGTGCTTCATCGACTGCCGCCGCCTGGACTCCCTGCTGGACTATGGCCACCATATCGACAATTGGAGTCTGCCAGCTCGCGAATGTGAATTCGCGTCCGAAGGTGGCCGCGAACGACTTCGCGGCTTCGCGCAAAGCGCAGTCTTCTGCGCTCAACGGAAGAACGGCGAACTCATCAAATCTGAGTTCCTTGGGCACGTACAGCTGATCGAAGAACCATATGACTGTGGCCATGTTGCCCCCTAGATGACAGGGCTGGAGCCGCGCTCGCCACTTTGGACGCTCAGACGACATGAGGCCGGCCCGACCGCCTGGCGGCCTCGCCGAAGTCTCCGGCGCTGATCGTTCGTGCATGGGCATCCTACGTCGCGAAGAGGCACAACGGCCAACCCAAGATCGTGCCCGGATGCCCGACTACGCGGCCGACCATTCGCTCCTGTACCGGATGCGTCTCGGGATCGAGCGTGACCTGCTGGTCGGCTCGCCGGCGGGCCAGGCCTTGCGACTATCAGCGTGACGCCAGCCGGCGAGCGCGCGTCACTGCCAGGCCTTCACGACTGTGCCTTCGGAGCTGGCCCCCGGTGGAAGACGCGGGTCGCGATGATCCGTGCGCTACTCCTGCGCGCTCAAGTTGGCGGCCGCTTCGCGCTCGAGGACGGCCAGGCCGGTGCAGTAGGCCGGGAGCTCGTTCAGGTGAAGCGAGCGCGATCTTTCCGCTGATGTTCCGGTCGTTCCCGGTGACGTTCGTCTTCGCGTTTCGGAGCCCGTGTTCGCGCTCGATCTCCAGCCTCAAGGTCGCACTTTGGCGCCTTGAAGTCGATCCCGAGCTCAGTCGCGACGGCGAGCGCCTCTTCGTGCGTGAACGATTCCTTGACCTCAGTCGCAGCGACTCTTACAGCTACCTCCTTGGGCCGATGCTTCGGGCTTACACACGTCATTGAGAACTCTCAGGTCTTCCTTGAGGCCCAGGCTGGACCTGCCGCCCACCGCGAGGATGGCAGCCCTCCCGCTCGCCTGAAGTCGAGGCGAAACGCTCCCACCACTCAGGTCAGGGCAACCCCGATCAAGCTCGGAGTGATCATCCGAGTGGTAGGAATCGCCGGCTCTACTCCTGACCAACCGCCGACAACTCGGGCCGTCGGGCCCGGCTGGCAAACGTCAGGCGAAGGGACGGGGGACCGGAGGCGGGAACCCTAGGGCTGGAAGATCTCGGCCGAGGCGACTGCCCAGGGGAAGTCGACGGGGCCGCCTCCGGCGATCAGGATCCGGCCGTCGGCCAGAGTGGTGGCAGTGTGGCCCTGGCGCACGGTGGACATAGCGTTGGTGGCCGAGAACGTGCCAGTGGCCTGGTTGTACAGCTCAGCTGAGCGGAGAGCGCCCGTGTAATCCTCGCCACCCGCGATCAGGACCAGTCCGGATGCCAGGAGGTTCGCAGTGTGCCCGGCACGAGAAACGTCGGTCATTGCGCCGGTCGGGCTGAACGTGCCTGTGCTTGGGTCGTAGAGCTCCGCGCTGGGAAGCGTGCTGGCGCCATCTGCGCCGCCCGCTATGAGAACGCGACCATCGGCGAGGAGAGTGGCGGTGTGATACTCGCGAGCGACGCTCATGGCGCCCGTCGGACTGAACCTGCCCGTCTTGGGATCGTACAACTCCGCCGTGGAAGTATCTAACGACCCTGGGATGATGATGCCGCCCGTCACAAGGACCCGGCCATCGTGGAGCAGTGTAGCTGTGTGTTCGTCCCGAACGACTCCGGTCGATCCGGTGTAGCTGAACTTGCCGGTCTTGGGGTCGTAGATCTCGGCGGAGGCGAGTGGAGCGCCACCGTTCTGGCCACCGACGATCAGGACCCGGCCGTCTTCAAGCAACGTGGCCGTCTGGTTGTTTCGGGCCTGGTGCATGGATCCGGTCCGGCTGAACCTGCCGGTCTTCGGGTCATAGAGCTCCGCCGAGGCGATGGCGGACAGACCCGTGCAGACGCCGCAGTTCCCAGAGTAGGTCGCGAAGCCAACTCCGCCAGTGACAAGGACACGGCCGTCGAGGAGCAGGGTCGCAGTGTGGTTCTCGCGAGCGTCGTGGAGCGAGCCGGTCGAGGTGAAGGTGCCTGTCTTTGGGTCGTACAGCTCGGCGGAGGCGAGGGGCTGCGGGTAACTGTCACCTCCTGCGCCGCCGCCGACTATGAGGACGCGGCCGTCGGACAGCAGTGTGGCCGTGTGCTCGACTCTCGCGGTCGTCATGGAGCCTGTCGCCGTGAACGTGGGTGGCGGAGTCTGTATGGCGCTCGGAGAGGGCGTCAGGGTCGGGGCGGGCGTCGGACTCGAACTCGGACGCGGCGATTGAATAGGAGTGGCGTTCTGTGTCGGAGATCCAGTGGCTGAGCCTGCTGAACAGCCGGCCATCAGGAGGATCAGTAGCACGGCTAGGCCCGAACCGACACGTGGCCTACCCTGTGCGACCCAAGTCACCTGCTACTCCCCGTCAGCTATGAGCGGTGCCACCCTCTGCGCGCGAAGTATGACCCTGCTCGCAGCGTGACTGTGGCGTCGACCGGGTGAGAATTGGCGCCCCAGGCTCTTTTGGCACACGCGTCGATCGGCCCGATTACGTTCACCCGCAAAGTGTCGGTCTGACTCCTCACGAGCCGGGACTATCCAGGTGAGTGCTTCGACTCGCCACGATCAGCCGTTCCGCGTCGATCCCGTGAGCGCGAAGCACCTGCCGAGCCTGGCAATCAGCAACTGCGAGCCCGACCAGTAGGTCCTGAACGTCGGGATCTGAGCGATGAGTGCTCGGCGCGGAGGCAGCCTCAACGACGGCCTTCGCATCGTCGGTTAGCCCCGGCCGTGGGTCGCGGTCAGTGCGAGCCTGCCGGGCGGCGACTTGGATGGCTTGGGGGCTGGCGCCGAGGCCCGTCACCAGGCGTGCAATCTTGGGGATGTCGAGCGTCGCCACTAGGACGTCGAGGCTGCCAACACCCGCCGCGCCAGCTTCCTGGGTCGCCGCCGCCATGACCTCGCAGAAACCGCGACGCGGATGCAAGAAGGTGACGGTGCGGCGATTGCGACGGAAGAAGTCGAAGCGCATGTTCGTCGGCGCCTCGCGCGATTACGGGTACTGTCGGCCACCCAGAGGCAGAGTCTAGCGCGGGGTTGGGACCCTTATAGGCGCATCGCAGAGCAGGCTATGCCGAGACCCGACGCTCCTCGACCTCAGATAGTCCGCCCCGAACCTTCACCCGTAAAGTGTCGGGCTGACTCCTCTCGCCCCGACCATACGCCACCCGGGCGTGTCGGCCGCGCTGGGGCGTGTCAGCCGCCCGAGTCAGGCCGCCTCAGTGCGGCCGCAACCGCAGACCGGCGTCAGGTGTTGACGTCGCGACGGCCCATCCCCCATCCACCCACTGCCAGCCCGCCGGCGGCAAGGACCAGGCAGGCGACGATTCCGGCGGCGTCCCAGTGGCCGACCATCGGCTGGCCCATGTGTGCGGTGAGGGCGAGCTGATGAACCCAATCGGGCAGCTTGAGCGCCGGGACGATCAGATCGACAAGGTACGTGGCGACGACGACCAGGGCGACGATCTCGGCCGCGATCGAGGTCCGGAACAGCCCACCGATCGCGAAGCCCACTCCCGCCAGCGCGGCCGCGTACAGCCCCAGAGTCATCGAGCCAGTCATCGGCGCGAGCCCATCACTGCCCGCCACGACGGCGCCGACACCGACGGCGACGGCAAGAACGACCGTCATGAGCGCGACGGCGAGGAAGACGCCGATGCCGCTGCGGATGGCCCACGAGGCGCGGGTCAGTGGCGTCGCGAGCAGCATCTCGAGCCGGCCGGACGCTTCGTCGGAGGCCCAGCCGGCCACCAGCGTTGCGGCCGCGAAACCGACCACGATGAACTCCAGCTGGGCCAACAGCTGGAGAAACCCGCCGGCGGTGGTGATGTCGAAGCTCGGGAAGATGTTGTGGAAGGTCGTGGCCAGGTCGGGAGACTGGGCGAACTGATCGGCAAGAGAGCGGCTGCCGGCAGCCATGACGAATCCGAAGGCCCCGAGGCCGGAGCCCCAGGCGATAGCCACGGGCAGCCGCTCACCGAATGCCCGCCCGATTGGCCCGTCCAACCCGAGCGCCAGTACCGGCATGCCCGGCAGCTTGATCGCGCTCCAGGCCCCGAGGTCGCGGCGGGAGAATGCCTCGACCCCGATCGCGAGGAACACGGCCGCGCCGATCGCGACCGGCACCAGCGGCAGCCAGTCGTACTGGCCGGCGAGCGGGAGATGGTTCGCGGTCCAGGACCACGGGGTCAGGCTGGCCGGCAGCACGAAGATGGACACGGTGGCCTGGTAGCCGTTCAGGATCCAGCCGGCGAACATGATGAATCCGGCAATCCCGGCTGCCGCGCCGCGTCCGAGGAACGGCGCCAGCGCAAAGGCGAGGCCGCCGAAGAACAGGGCCATCAGCCCCACCCACAGGGCAAAGCCGATCGCCGCTTCAGGCGGGATGGCGTCGCCGGGGAGTTTGCCGAAGACGGCCGCCACCAGCCACGAGGCCAACGCCAGGACCGCCAGGGCGCCGACCAGAGCGGTCAGGTGCGCCGCCAGCTTCTCCAGGGCGATGCGGCGCTTGCCGAACGGTGAGGCCGCGACGAACTCGAGACTGCCGCGCTGAGCCTCGGCCACCAGTGTTCCGGAGAGGGCGAGAATCGACCAGATCGCTGCCACCCACAGCAGAACCGGGCCGTACTTCCACTGCATGTAGCCACCGAGGGTCCCCACGTTGACGGGCTTTCCGGCCATACCCTGTGCGACAGAACCCAGGTCGGTGGCGAGCCTTGCCATTTCCTCGCGAGCGGCCTGGGTCGAGTACTCGGTGGGGATTGCGGCACCGACCACGAGCACGATCCCGCCCATCAGGCCGGCGGCGATGATGAAAGCCAACCGGGAGTCGCGCAGAGTCTTGGCATAGACGCTGCCGAAGCCGTACAGGCGGCTCCAGATCGAGACTCCCTGGTGGGGCGCGATCGAGGGGGATCGCCCGAGCTCAACGGCCATGATTCGCGACCTCCAGGCCCTGGCGGCTCTACGCGGCCATACTACCGCGTGCGGTCCTCAAGCCACTTCGGCCACGGCATCCGGGGCCAACTTCGGCGCCGCTACCAGCGCCCAGGGCCACGGCACCAGAGCGCGGGCCGCGGCACGTCACGACCTGCCCTCCAGACTGCGGTGGCAGCCTGGCTACAGCGCCAAGACCAAACGGAGGGCGGCGGGCATTTCCCACTACGCATCCCGATCTCCTTTCAGGAAGCTCAGGGCGATCGCATGTGGGCCTTCGCCCTATCGGACCCTCGCAGACGCTCGAAGGCCCGACTGAAGCCGGGGCCTTCGGCTGCTTGGCGGGAGACGACACGGGAAAGCATGTTCCTGTCCATAGGGCGCCATCGATCGATGCGGCGAGGATGCTGCCATCGTGTTGGGGGGACGGATGCATTATTCGGGCTCGTAACGGTCAACCGAGCGTCGTCACACCCATCCAGAAGCGGGAGCCGTCCTGGGTCGCCAGCAGGGTGGTTGGCCCCAGGGCCATCTGCCAATTGTCGGTCCAGGGCACGGCGCCGGTCTGCTTGAGGGCGACTGAGCTGAGCTTGGCGTTGAAGACTTCGAGTTGAAGACCTGGAAGAGTGCTCGATGGGAGGCAGCCCGCCCCGTTTGGGTGGGGCGAGACCACGGTGCGATAATCTGATTGGACCGTATGTCCGAGGCACGGGGCCTGTGTCGCCATCCTGGCGCGTCTCGGCGATGTTGGCCCGATGTCGACTGCGAAGACCACGACCGACGATCTGGTTTGGAGCCCGGGCTGCGGCGTGCGGGAGCGCATCGGCGCCCGGAGAAGGCGAGGAGAGGAATGGCGCTGCCGCGCGTGAGGAGCTTGGGCGCCTCTGTTCTGTTGAGCCTGGTGGTGAGCGCCGGGCTCCCTTCAGCAGCCTTCGGGGCCACTCCTACCGGCCCAACTCCGGGCCCAAGCGCCGTCCCAACAGTGGTCGCGATCCCGAGCCCGACTATCGCGGCGACCACGACCGATGCGGCACAGGCAGTTCCCGCCTCGACGACTTACGCGATCCAGGGCACGGTCACAGGGACCGGTGGA
>PMXQ01000143.1 GCA_003171065.1 Chloroflexota bacterium | reverse complement strand
GGCGATGTTGGCGCCGATGCCGCGGATGGCGAGGTTCATGTTGGCCAGGCGCCAGGTGGTGTAGTTGGACTCCTGGCCGTAGATGCTGATGTCGCCGACGCGGCCGCGGTGCTCCTCGATGAACTTCTCGCTGCTGACGAACATGCCGCCNNATCTCGACGAGCACGCGGACGACACGGCTGGGCGTATAGAACTGGCCGCCCTTCTTGCCCTCGGCGCTGGCGAAGTAGGGTCGGGCGCAAGGCGCGGTGCCAGCCTTTCGGCCGGTCCGTCTCCCTGGCCCGCCCTCCGAACCGGACGTGCGACTTTCACCGCATCCGGCTCTCCACATGACCATGCCGCCGGTCATCGGGCGGCCCCAATCGATACCTGCTCCCACGGCGAGGGAATGGCTGCACCCCGGAAGCGGTAGCGAGTGATCGCCACACGCGACGGATCGAACAGCGCCATTCCGCCGTCCGTCGGCCACCACCTTGGGAGGTAGCGCCGGCGGAGCTCTCCCCAATTGGCCCGGCGATACTTCGATCGGAGCCAGCAGACAACCCGCCGCCAGGTGAACTGGTGCAGGTAACTGAAGGTCGCCGACGATGCGCCGTGCCGGAAGTAGTTGGTCCACCCCGCAGCATCAGGTTGAGCTGACGCAGGAGATGGGCGAGCGGGTGGTTCGTGCCCTGTCGAGTGACCGTCCGCACTCTGGCCTTGATGGAGGCAAGCGCCTTCCGGGCGGGCCAGGTGTAGATGCATCGCTTGTCCTTCGTACCTCGTCTCTTCTGACGCTGGATGCGCCAGCCGAGGAAGTCGAAGCCCTCGTCGATGTGGCGGATCCCCGTCTTCTCCTCCGATAGGCGCAGGCCCATCGGCGAGAGGACGGCCGCAACCTCGGCCCGCAACTGCTCGGCGTCGCCCCGAGTGCCTGCCACGAGCACGACAAAGTCGTCCGCATAGCGGACGAGTCGATACGTGGGCAGGCCCCGCGCGCGTCGCTTCTGCCGAAACGAGCCGTACCGACCGAAACTCGCCCAGGCCTCGGCGAAGTGATCGTCGAGGACCGAAAGGGCGACGTTGGCCAGCAGCGGCGAGAGGATGCCGCCCTGTGGCGTGCCGGTAGAGGAATTCCTCGTGACGCCATCCTCACCGAGAATGCCGGCTTTGAGGAACGCCTTGACCAGCGCCAGGACGCGCTTGTCTCCGACCCGACGCCGCAGCCGGCCCATAAGAGCCGAGTGCGAGATCTCGTCGAAGCACGCCGTGATATCCGCTTCGAGCACCCACTCATACGAGTTGGTGGTCAAGTTGTAGATCTCGGCGACCGCGTCCTGAGCCCGCCGATTGGGCCGGAAGCCGTACGAGAAGGACCGAAAGTCCGCCTCGAAAATCGGCTCCAGGATCAACTTGAGGGCTGCCTGAACGGTCCGGTCCCGAGCGGTCGCGATCCCGAGGCGCCGGGTCTTCCCGTTGCCCTTGGGGATATAGCGCTCGCGCACGGGTAGCGGTACGAACTGCCGGGCCTTGAGTTCATCTCGCAGCATTGGCAGGAACCGCTCCAGCGGCGACGTGATGGAACGCGGTTCCACCTTGTCGACGCCGGCCGACCGGGCACCCCGGTTGGTCCGAACCCGTGACCAGGCCACCACGAGGATGGCCGGGTCATAGACGAGGTTGTACAGGTCATCGAACCGACGATTGGGGGCGACCTTCGCCCATTGGTGCAGCTTGGCCTGGATCTCCAGTACCCGCGCCTCGGCCTCATCGAGGCCCGGCCACGGCGCTCCGGTATTCACCGGCGACCTCCTGGCATTCCAGCATCCGCCTTGCGGTCTTGCTGGGTCCCTTCGCCATGTGGCTGGCTTTCCCAGCCTCGGACTACTACGGACCCTCCGTCCCATCTCGGCACCAACAGCCGACAGCGGACCTGCCCGCCGCCGCACAGGACGTGCAACGGGGTGGGCGACGTCGAGATGGTTCCCATGTTCAGCGTGTGCCGGTTGACGGGTGCGGCGCCCAGCTTTTCCCCTGCAGCCTCGCCACGGATACGCCGCAGGCCTTCTCCGTGGCCCTCGTCCCACCAGTCCAATAGGGTTTCGAGGTCGCCATCCTCATCGCTGAGGAAGGCGTGCACTGCCGCCCAGCCCATATCCGCCAGGTTGGAGCTGGTTCTTTCCTTGAGGGGGTTCCACCGCTGGTTCGTACTCACCTACACCTGCCCGTCTTGCTTGCCGGACCCGGATCGTCTGGCAGTGCCGACCCGTTCCGTCGTTGTCAGGGCTGCTCCTACCCGACCCTGCGCTTCCAGGGTCTGGCTGCCCTCAGCTTCGGCATCCTGCTGCGACAGGACGCCGGTGGGTAACTACCACCCACCCGGATCACACGCCGCCTCATGGCGGCACCTGGGCGAGGAAGTACTCGTACACGCGGCCGAGGATGTCCTTGGCGCGATCCGCCGGGCGCCCGAGGCCGATGTCGGACACGAGGTTGATCAGCTGGGCCAGGCGGGCCTTGTCGAGGCCGGGACGGGCGAAGTCCTTGGGCAGGACGCCCTTGAGGGTGGGGTTCTCGCGCTCGATGGCGTCCATGGCGTCGTCGACCGTGCGGCCGATAGTGGGCTGGGGCGCCTGCGCCTTGAGGTGGGACCAGCGAGCCTCGCGCGGGACCCAGAAGATNNTTCGAGGCCGGTGGTGGCGCTGGGGGCGGGGTCCGCGGCGGGGTCAGTGGCGGCGCCGGCGACGGCCGTGCGCGTGCCTGTGGCGCGGCTGGTTCGAGCTCCGCGAGGCCTCAAGATCGACCCCCAACTTCGGCGTCTACGCGGGCGCGCCATCTCGACGGAACTGGGCGCGCTGGTCCCTCCCAGCCTACTGCGTAATCACGCTCGCGGGGTTGCGGATTTGTACGCAATGCTCGCCCAACCGGTTCGCGGTCAGCCCGGGACCCTCTTGGGCCGGTAGTCGCGCGGATCGAGAGCCAGCTCGTAGGCGGACTGATCCAGCCGGATCCAGTCGGTCTTGTCGATGCCGCGCCGATTGGCATACCTGGAGCTCACCGGGAAGGCGCAGGCCATCTTGATCGACCGGACCTGATCCTGCGCAATCGCTCGGATCTCGTTGGCGACCTCGGCCAGATCCTGATCCTGGCTGAAGACGAGGGCCACGTCGCAAGCTCCGGACCGGGCCAGTCGCACGATGTCCAGCGCTATTCGGACGTCGATGCCCTTCTCGCGGCCAATCCGAGTTGTGACTATTCCCCCGCCCGGCAACTCTACCGTCTCGTCGCGATAGCGCAGCGGCCGAGTGAAAGTTGCGACACCTTGATCACGCATGACGGCGCACTTGGCAGTCCAGAAGCGGTGCCAGAAAGGGTTGTCATGCAGGTCCGGCATGCCCGTGTAGAACTGGACACCGGCCACGGTCCAGCCCCGATTCTGTGCTACAACTTCTGTCAGGCGCTTGGGATCGTAGTTCGGCGACGAGTAGCCGAAGGCCTGCCTGGCCGCGTAGAAGAGGTTCTGGCCATCGATGAAGCTGATGACTCTGGTCATGCAGACCGAGGCCAGGCGCGCCAGAAAGGAATAACCCCGCCGAAGGCCGTTACCGGCCGATCCGACGGGGAGTAGATGCATACACCATAGCGCGACCGGCCAAGTCGGTCAACGTCGACGACACCGCCGACATGACCGCATCGGAGTCGCAGGATCTGGTGCACAGCCCCATGAAACCAGAGGCCGCTTCACTGCCGCTTACTCGCGCCTGATAGGTGCCGCTACGGGTCGGTGAAGCTGGCCAGGGGCGTTGACCTACCACTCCCTACCGTCCCGGCGCCTGGGTTCCGTGCGTCCGAGGGAAGTTGACGATGGCGCGCAGGCAGGCCGTCCACCGGCAGCCTGCCGTCCCTTCCGGCCGAAGGCCAATCGCTTCGTCTGTCTGGCCGGAGCCTAGGCGTCGGCGTGGAAGCTGGAGGCCGATGTCGGACACGAGGTTGATGAGCTGGCTCCAGCGGGCCTCGCGCGGGACCCAGAAGATGCTCGCGGCCTTGTACTCGTCGGGGTCTTCGGGGTCGGCGCCTTCGGCTCGGGCGGCCGCCGCGGCCAGCTCGGCGTGCTTGGCCTCGAACGCGTCGCTGATGTACTTGAGGAAGATGAGCCCGAGCACGATGTGCTTGTACTCGGCGGCGTCCATGTTGTTGCGGAGCATGTCGGCCGAGGCCCAGAGCTTGGTTTCGAGGCCGGTGGTGGCGCTGGCCGGGGGGTCCGTGGCGCCGACGCCGGCGCCGGCCGCGGCGCGGCCCGAGGCGCGGCTGGTTCGAGCTCCGCGACGGCTCAAGATCAACCCCCAACTTCGGCGATCGCAGGGGCGCGCCATCACGACGGAGCGCGACGCGCCGGTCCCTCTCAGCCTACTGCGTCAGCACGCCCAAGTGGTTGCGGATTTGTACGCAACCGCTCGGTGCCAGCACCCGGCTACCATAAGCCGATCGATTGCGATCGAAGCTTCGGGCACTGAAGGAGCCACTGGCACGACGCTCAGGCGCGGGAAGTGGTTGTAGATCCATGTCTCTTCCGGCCAACTCCCGAGAACCCGTACGACCCTGAAGATCGCACGAGGCACAGTGGGAAGGTCTTTGTTGTTTCGCGCACTGTGCTCGACGGAGCTGCGGTTCAAGCCTCCGACGGCTCCGACCCATCGTTGCTCAAGGATCGCTTCCTCCTATGCCTGTGGGACGTAACCGATGGAACCAGCATCTGGCTACCGCTCCAGTCGGAGGGTGAATACGAGATTCCGCACGAGGCCAAGGTCCTGCTTGCCGGGGAAGACGCCAACTGGATGAACCCGAACAAGATCTCACGCTACCGAGACTGGACGTTGTGGCGCCTTGGACGTCCCGGCCGCCCCTTCAACTTCGCGCAGAAGCAGCAGCGCGCCGTTCGCGTACCGGAGCTCGAGCGGATCCGCTCGCAGATCTCTGGATCATCGGTCGAGAGCCTGCTGGAGCGCGACGCCTGACAGCCCCGCGTCTCGCTCGCGCCACCTAAGCTCGATCCAGAGCCTCGGACTGGACAACCCGCAACTCTGCCACGGGGTCCACGTATTCGAAGAGGATCACAAGGTTGTGGCCCGGGCTTCTGGCGGACGGCACGATAATGCCGTCAGACTTGAGGAACGCGGCAGCCCCGCCGACCGCCTGGCAGCGGCTGTGATCGTCGCTCCCGAGCGCCTCATCATCGATATCAAGAGACGCAAGCAGCTCTCGATCGGTCAAGTCCAGCACGGACTTGAGCTCGACCTCCAGCCGGTGGATGGTGCGCTTCGCGTGAAGCAGCACCGGCTGACTCTCGATCAGGTAGTCGCCCTCAGTGACCGCGGTCGGTCGATCGAGGCTGGTGTACAGGGCCTCGACGCCCTTGGGGTTCCAGCGCGCGCCTCGAGTGTTCGGCGCATCTGCGGGGTAGTCGGCGAGAGTGTGCCGCCAGACCGTGCCAGACCAGGCGTGATGTTCGAGCTTGGCCAGCCGATCGAGAAGAACGGGATCCGGCTCGAACCTCTCCGTGTTCAGACGTAAGCGCCGGTCTTGAGCTGCTCGATCACGGCCAGCACGTCGTCGATCCTGTCTTCCTGAATCAGCCGAGCCGGCGTAGCGCCGTGGAGCAGTCTGTTTCGTGAGAAGAGCCACACCCTCGCGTCGCCGGGCTCGTAGAACTCAGCCAGCTCGGAGGCCAGCCATTCGAGAGTGAGCAAGCGTTGCAAGTGGGCCTGCTGGGGGTCGACTCGACCCTGCTGCCACCTCGACACGGTCTGCGGCGTCGTGCCGACCAGCTCGGCCACCTGGCGCCCACCAATTCCGGTCTTGTCCTTGATTGATTGGAGCTTGACCGCGACCGCTCCGGGCATGAATCCTCCTAACCGACCGAATATGGCTTGGGCCTGGCCGTACGAATACGCTGACCGACCGCGGGGATTGGCGCTGGGCGCTGGCCCTGACGCAGAAGAGCTTCAAGGGTCCCGTGCCATCTCTCGAGTCTTCGCTGCACAGGAACCAGTTCAAGGGCAACGCGAGCGGCGGGCCCTGAGAGTACCGCCCCCCGACGAACGACATCGTTGACGTATGTCGTCGCCCTAGCGTCCGGGGCCACGCCACCGATCCGCTCCACCTCGCTGGTGCGGCGAATGACGAAGTGCCGCCGCGGGTCCCGGATCATGCTATCCACGCCTTCTCGACAACATGAGCCATCCCGGCAGCCCAGCGCGGCGATCATCTGTCGGTTCTGGAACAGCCGACGGGCGACCGCGCGTGATACGAATGCGCCGATCTCATGCAGATAGACCCGTGGCTGAGGGATGTAGCCGCTTCCTCGGGGGTCCCTCGGCCGGTTCAATGCCTGCGCATCGAACCTCTCGCCGAGAGTGATGCCGCTCTCGATGCCTCCGACCGCGCCGAAGGCCATGAGGGCAAGGCCAATGGTGCCGGTGTGTTCGCCAACAATCGGCAGGCCCAGCTGCCCGAGCTGCCATCCGGTCTCGATGTAGTGGCGGAGCGCGAGAGGGCCGGCTGTGGCGCCGAACGGATGGAGGCGAAGCCATACTGCGTCCAGGTCCAACGACCTAAGACCGTCCAGGATCAACGCGAGCTGAGTTGGGTCTCGTAGCGATGCGGCTGGGATCGCCAACGGGTAGAAAACTGGCGTGTCCAGGTGTCCTCGGCGATCCAGCTCGGCTCGCAGGTAGGCGGTGACGGTCCGGTCTGCGCCGAAGAACGGGTCTCTGGCATCGGCCAGCAGATGCGTTGGCGCGAGCACGGCACTGAAGTCGAGCGTCGCCACCGAGTCAGCGACAGTCGCAGCGAGGTCGCGCCCGGCCTGGCCGCGAAGCTGCGAGGCGGTGGCCTGGGCGAAGCGCCGCCACGGAAACGTGTCCAAGCCCGCAAGAACCGTACCCCCGGTCGTGGACATCTCCATGAAGTCTGTGTCCAGGACCGCATGCACGCCGTTGCCAATCAGGTTCTCGCGCAGCTGACGATGCCGCTCGAGGTTCCTGGCATCCAGGACGAGCCCGGACACCGCTCGACCCTCGGCAAGCAAAGCAGTGAAGACGGTGTGATCGTTTCTCCCGGGCCTTAGGTAGAGGCCGAGGCGGGGCTTGGTCGGCTGCAAGAGCCTGAGCTGGCTGTTCATCGGAGCTCACCTACGCGTGAACGTTACGATGAACATTAGGCTAAACAGAGGCGTCTGTCAACGATGACGCCCGGCCGCGTCCGGTGAAGCTGGTCAGTGGCAGAGGGCTGGCAATCCCTGAGGTCCCGGCGCTTCTGAATCCGTCCGTCCAGCGTAGGTTGCCGTCGGGAGCAAGCGGGCCGTCCACCGAACGCGATCTCACCGACATCATCTGGGGTCCTGTTTTCCAGCCCTTGCTCGACGACTATGCCGGCCGGAGCGATCTTCGCCAGGGGCGCTGGCGGCGGGGTCCGCGGCGGCGGCGCGCGTCGGTCGCCCGTCAGAGGCGCGGCTGGCTCGAGCTCCGCGAGGGCCCAAGGGTCACCCCCAACTTCGGCGTCCACTCGGGCGCGCCACCACCGCGGATCTGGGCGCGCCGGTCCCTCTCAGCCTACTGGGCGGCGACCCTCATGTGGTTGCGTATTCGTGTGCAGCCGCGGGGTCAGTCGGCAGCCAGCAGCGCATCGATCTCGCGAATGAGAGTCGGAAGCTTGGTCTCGAGAACATCCCAGACGAGCCGGTCATCCACCTCGGCGTAGCCGTGGATGAGGATGTTGCGGAAGACGACGATGGCGCGGTGCTCGCTGATCCCCGCGGCAAGTCCTTCATCGAGCTTGGCGAGCTGCCCCAAAGCTTCGCCGATGATCTCGAATTCGCGCTCGACGGCCGCGCGCAGCATGGCATCGCGGTCGTAGTCGGCGAACTGCTTGCCGTCCGTGAATTGCGCCAGCAGACTCGCGGCCTGCTGCATGTCGTACAGGTACTTCTTCGCCTCAAGCCGCATAGAGCAAGGCCTTCGTCTGCTCGACCGACTGCCGGAAATAGGGGTTCTTGATGGCTGACGCAACTACCAGGTCAACCGGCCTCCCCATAAGCCGCTCCAGGGATTCGAGCAGGCCGAAGTAGGCATCGGCGTACCGGCCAGGCGGCAGGGCCTCGAAGTCGACCAGGAAGTCGTAGTCGCTGCGCTCCGGGTCAAAGTCGTCGCGTGCGGCCGAGCCGAACAAAGACAGACTCAGCACGCTGTAGCGACGACACAGCTGCGACAGTTCTGCTCGGTGCTCTTCTATCGATGGGCTCACGGCACTTCTCCTGCGCACAGAATGGACCATCTGCCTCGCGCCGTCACCCCGAGTGCTGTCTGCCGCGGTTCGGCGGCTCACCGCCGCGGGTCGGTGAAGCTGGCCAGGGGCGTTGAGCCGGCAATCCCTGTGGTCCCGGCGCTTCGGCTCAGTGGGGTCCCGAGGTTGAGGATGGGCGCGCAGGCAGGCGTTCCAATCGGCAGCACGCCGTCCTCCTCGGCCGAAGGCCCAATCCGGGCGGTCGGTCAGCCGAACGCCGAGATCACCTCTGCGTGCATACGCCTGGGCTTGCCCTGCGGATGCGGCGCGACAGCCCAGCGGCGAGGTCCATCATCGGCCACTCCCTCAACGAGACCGGCCTGCCAGTCCACGGCCAGCCCCAGGTACTCCGCGAATGGCTCAAACCACCATCGACCGGTAAGGACGAGCACACGGCTGGGGTTCCATTCGTCGAGCTCGCGAGCGAGCAGGGCCGGGCCGATCTCCCGCTGTACCTGCAGAAGAGGTCCGCCTGGATTGCCACCGCCGGCCGGAGTGATTTTCGCCAGGTTCGTCCAGGTCAGGCGGCTCGACCATTGCGGATCGACGGCTGACGCCGGCTCAATGGCGGCCAGGACCGTTCGGATGTGGCGCCAGAATGCGGACGTGGCGGTGCTGTAGCCGCCGCGCCGCCCCCAGGCGTCAGTCACCCACCGCATCGGACATTGGCCGTCGCCCTCTGCGGTCCGCCGCATCGACGCGCGTAGCTGAGCCCGAGCCGTCGCGTCGGCCAGGTCCGGAGCGGAGATATGGTCGATCCATCCATTGACCGCCCGGCCGACAACCATCAGCGCGCCCGAATAGGCCGATCCTGTCATGGGCCAGAAGGCAGTCAGGAGATCTGGCTCAACGCCGGGCGTCGCACCCAGTCGCGCCAGCATCGCCTCGAGCTCAGCGTCGTACTCAGGGGAGAGGTTCATGCCGCCGACAGCGGGTCTCGCGTAGCTCGAACCAGGACCAACGGGAACTCCGCGGCGATCCGGTCGAAGTGATCGTCGTCTGTCGCGAGCGGGAGCGGGTCGGGCTGCGCCAGGGCACAGGCGGCGATCCAGAGGTCGTCATCCCCGATCTGCTTGTGGAACCGCCGCCGCAATTCGGCGAACTTCCGGGCTACGCCGAACGTGCCGGGGATCACCGGGTACGCCCGCAGCCGCGATTCGATGGCGGCTAGATTGCGGTCGGACCATCCGCCCGACAAGGCCCCATGGAGAACCTCGCCCACGGTCACGAACGACAGGACGAGGATTCGGCCCTCGGCGACCGGGCCCCATTCAGGACGCCGCTTTCGACTATCAGTCAGGAACGTGTGGACGTTCGTGTCCAGAAGCAGCGGCTCTGCCATCTCCGCTACTGAGCGATGCCGAGGGCTTCGTAGAGGGCCTCCCATTCGGCCTCGCTAACGCCCTGCAGCTGCAGATCCCCGGACTTCTCAACAGGCTGCGCTCCCGCTTCGACGATCAGGTCTGACGCGGGGCGGTCGGTCCAGAAGTCGGCTCCATCGAAGTCCAGTGCCAGCTGGTCTCCGGTGACGATCTCGCGCACGTGCACTGCCCTGGCCTTTTTGGTATGTGGGTCATAGATGATCTCGCCTTTGACCGCAGCCCGGATGCCCAGCGCCAGCTTGATCGCCTCGTCGTGATCCGGATCGAACTGGATGTCGACCCTCTCGCCCGACGGCGTTCTGACTTGGGCAGAGCGAGCCTCAAGGTTGGCCTCGAACAGGCGGCCGGTCACGTCCCCCTCCGAGCGCGTTGTAGCGCTCAGCGCCGCTCGGATGGTTTCGCCAAAGCGGGCGTCGACGACGACCTCACGCGGGTGGCTTGGTCGCCGATCCTCGAGTCGCAGCGAGGCACCGGGCCGCCGCCCGACGACACGGTCGACGAACGCAGAAAACGCGCGGGCCAGCTCCGGATCCCCGTCTACCTGCCCCGCGGCAACGTCGATCACCCGGCTGATTGCCTGCTCCGAGAGCGTCTCCGCGTCGAGGTCGATCGCGCCCGGGAGCGGGAAAGCTGGGGCAGGCAGGATCTCCGCCACCACGCTGCCGGAGGTCAGACTCGCCAGGCGGATGTGGGACGCATCTTCGATCGGTCCCTCATAGCAGCCGCCGCCCGCAGGCTGCGGTCTATGGAGGACGCCGGCCGAGGCGCGGGCGACGAGGGTGACGAGACCGTCGAGGAATTCGGCGATCTCCCGAAGGGGACGGTCCTCCAGCCGGCCCGCTCCCTCCAGCGTAACCCGAAAGGGCGCCTCGCTCTTCCTCTCATCCATGTGCCGCTCCTGTGGATGCGCATCAGGTCTGGCTACTCGCACAGGATGGACCATCTGTCGCACGGCGTCACCCCAGGTGCACCTTCCCCGTATGGGCTGGCACAGATTGTGCGAACCGGCGCTTACCGGTGGCTCACCAGGGGCTTACCGCCACGGGTCGGTGAAGCTGGCCAGCGGCTGAGAGCTGGCAATCCATAAGGTCCCGGCGCCTCGGATGCGTGCGTCCCCCGGAGGCGGCGGCTCGAGCGCAGGCAGGCCGTCCACCGGCGGCCTGCCGTCCGTTTCGGCCGAAGGCCAACCGGTCGTCGTGCGCTGGCTGCCTTCGCACGTCGGCGCCAAGCCAGGCACCCACTAGGTTGCCGGCCATCGAAGCGATCGTGTCTGTGTCGTAGCCCGCGTTGGCGGCTCGATCACGGTAGGCCGTGACATCTAGCGGGCCGCCAAGATCGTCGGGCCAGGCGAGCCCAACGGGAACCCTGTATCGATCTATCGGAGTCCCTCCTCACAACGTCCTCAGCCGCAATGATGGCTGAGGGCACAATAGGCGGCGATGTACCAGACCTTGCGCTCGATCTCGTCCCAGTAGTAAGCGCTGAGGCGCCAGTTGGCCAGTGGCTCACCGCAGCCGGCGCAGCGGTTGAGGTTCTCACAGCGGCAGTGGACGCGGATGACTCGCGGCGTCATATCGCCGTTACCCTGGCCCGTCAGCGCGAGGTAATCGCCACGGAACCGGCTGCAGTCGGGGCAGCGGGTAAGGCCGTTGGGGATGCCGTCGGCGCCGGTGCCGGAGAGCCGCTCGATGTCGGCGTGGCCGGCCGCTCGCCCGCTCTCCAATCCGTCGCCGACGATGTACCCGGCGCCTCGATTCGCGGCAGCAAACCTGGCGAGGGCGGCGCGCCGGGCGGACAGGTCGGGCGTGTCGGGGAAGCTCTCGGCGAGGACCAGGCGATCGACGACCGGGCTCCCAGACGGGACAGAGTCGGCCTCGCTGACCGTGCCATCGGCCGTAACGTATATCGCGTCGCCTGGACCGAGGCACAGGCACGTGTCGAGCCGGTTGGCTGCGGCCTGTCTTCGGGCCAGGTCCAGCAGCCGTTCGCGAGGCCACTCGGCGGGCAGGACGGCCATGTGACGGAGCGGGCAGTGGCCGATCCGGGTGACCAGGTACGGGTAGCCGTCGAACGCCGGCGGCAAGTGCGGCACGCGAGGCCCGGCGGATGGGCGCGCACCAACGCACGAAGTCGTGGATTTCATCCTCGTCTCCTATCGCGTCTGGCGGTAGCACCGCGCCGGCTGAGGGGGCCGATCGGTTGCTGCGGGGTCAACGAGCCAGGTCTCTCGCCCGCTCTGGATAGGTCGCACCTCTGAGGTGCTGGGGCAACTCTACCGCGTCGCCGTGACACCTTGTCTGGCACGGTCGGCGCGCGCTTGTCTGGTAACCCGAAAAGTGAGATTGCCCGGTCGCGACTGCAGGACCGTATCCAGCGCTACGGCACGCCATCGACAGAGGGCGGAAGATCGAGCCCGAACTGATGCAGCAGTGCGGTGCGAACCTGGCGGCGGATATCGGGGCTGGACAAGAACTGGACCTGTCCGCCGATCTCGTAGGCAGTGACCCGCGCCAGATCGATGGTCCGAACCTGGTGGCACAGGATGACCGCATCCCTGGTCTGGCCTGCCTGCCCCAGCGGCAGCGCAACTTCCCCCGGATACTTCGCCTCCCGCGCCGAGACAGGACAGACCTGTGCCATTCCGCCTCTGTGGAAGGCCTCGTACGAGACGACCAGGGCTCGACGAGTACCTGTCTGCTCGTGGCTTTGAGACGGGTCGAAGTCGACAAGGACCATCGCCCAGCGGAGCATGCCAGTGGTCATGCGGGCCAGGCTTCGCCGTCGCGAAATGCATGCGCGATCCCGTTCATCTCGGCCTTGAACGACGGATCATCAGCTGCGGCTTCCCAGGTCACGGCCTCTTCTCGCGCCAGAACCTCGAGGTAGAAGCGTTCCACCGCCAATTCGACGACTTCGTCCTGACTCCGCGCGAGCCCCGGGAGGTCGGCGAGCTCCCGCACGCGGTGGACCGTGGCGGGACTGAGGTTGTAGGTACGCTTCGTCTTTGGGGGCATGGCCGCAGTATCGACGTCCGGATATGACGTGTCAATACGACCTCCGCCCCGCTCGCCGCTCATGGACCCTTGAGCCGCTCCCGGGTATGGAGCCGGATCCAGCTCGCGAGGGCGTCCTCGTCGAGCGTGCCCGACGCCAGCGCGACCATCGTCGTCACGACCTCGGCTTCGGCCGCGGTGAAAGCGAGGCCGTTGAGCCCCAGGAACACGGCCATCGTCACGAACGCGACACGCTTGTTGCCGTCCTGGTACGGGTGGTTGCGCGCCAGTCCGAACCCATAGGCGGCGGCCAGCGCTGCGAGGTCCGTCCCGGCGTCATAGGCGAACCGCTGGCGCGGGCGTGCCAGCGCCGACTCGAGCAGATCCTCGTCGCGCAGCCCGGGCAGGCCGCCGTAGGTGAGCAGCAGATCGGCGTGCACCGCATCCGCGACGAGCCGCGACACCCAGCGAGGTTCTGCGGCGCCGGTGGCCACCGCTGGCTACTTCGCCAGCTCGCGAAGGGCATTGCGATAGGTGCGCCCGACCTGCGACGCGATGGCGAGCGCCTCCTCGGTGTCCGGGTCGTAGGGGGTCAGCAGGATCCCGCGCTCGGTCTCGATCGCGATCACCGTGTCGCCGGCCTCGAGCTTGAGCCTGTCGGCCATGTCTTTCGGCAGCGTGGCCGCTATCGAGCCGCCGGCGCGCCTGAGCTTTACTGCCTGGGTCATGATCGTCTCCATCGGGACGGTTCATGAGACTGTAGCATGAATGTGCTACCGCGCGACACGCCACTCCAGCAGATCGGTTGACGCCGCCGACTGGCGACACGACTAGCGGCAACCGCGGCAACTTGACCGCAACCAGATTCCACGAGCGCCTGCTGCCGGCCTCGACGCAAGTCGTGCCAGCCAGCGTCAACGCCCTAGTCCCGCCGCGAGAGAGAGCGACCTGATGGCCGCGGTGGTCGAAACGGTGGTCATGCCGGGCGTACATCGAAGGGCCGCCGGTATGTCCCGGCGGCCCGTTTCGTGCTGGATCTTGGCTGGCGAGGGAGTCTCTGAATCCAGGAC
>PMXQ01000144.1 GCA_003171065.1 Chloroflexota bacterium | reverse complement strand
GATGACCGTGCAGGAGGCCGTGCCGCCCCGCATCTCGGGGCCGTAGGAGGGGATCCAGAAGACCTCCAGGCCATCCTTGATCGCGGCGCGGGCGAGGACCTGGCCGGTGAAGAGAAGGCCCTGACCGCCGAAGCCGGAGAAAACGACCGAACGCTCCATCTCAGGCCTCCGATTCGGTCGGGCCGCCCGGGCCGGCCACGGAGCCGGTGCCCGGTCCAACGGTCCCGGCGCCCGGCGCCTGAGCGAGTGTGGCAGCCGGCGTCCCACGATCGACGATGACCCCGAGCGGATACGCCTCGACGACCGGGCCCTTCAGATGCTCGAGCGATTCCTGCGGCGTCATGCCCCAACCGACCGGGCAGTTCGAGAGCGCCTCGACCAGGGCAAAGCCACCGCCCTGCATCTGGACCAGGCAGGCCCGCTTGATCATGGCCTTGAGCTTGCCGATCAGCGACGCGTCGGCAATGCTGCCGCGGGCCGCGTAGGTGACCCCGGGTAGCTGGGCCAGCATCTCCGTGATCCGGATCGGGTAGCCCATCAGGGCCGCGTCCCGGCCGTTCGGCGAGGAAGTTGTCTTCTGGCCCAGGAGCGTGGTCGGCGCCATCTGGCCGCCGGTCATGCCGTAGATGCCGTTGTTGACGAAGATTGCGGTGATGCGCTCGCCGCGCGCCGCGGCATGGACGATCTCCGCCGTGCCGATCGCGGCCAGGTCGCCGTCGCCCTGGTACGTCAGCACGAACGCCTCCGGTCGAACCCGGCGGATGCCCGTCGCCACGGCCGGTGCCCGTCCATGGGGTGCCTCGACGAAGTCGACGTTCAGGTAGTCGTAGGCGAAGACGGCGCAGCCCACGGGGGCCACGGCGATGGTGTGGGCCGGGAGATCCAGCTCGGTCATCACCTCCGCCAGCAGCCGATGGACGATGCCGTGCCCGCAGCCGGGGCAGTAGTGAGTGGAACGGTCCAGCAGCACGTCCGGCTTGCGATAGATCAGCCTGGGGGCACCCGGCCGGACCGTCAGCTCCGGGTTCGGGTTGAGCGTCATCGCTCGCCTCCGTCGCGAACGCTCGCGTGGACGTCGGCCTCGGCCCGGTGGGTCGGTTCCGGCGGACCGGCGACCACCGGGCGGTGGTTCCCCGACTGCCCCTCGGCGTGCCCGGCATGCCGCTTCTGCTGCTCGCGTTCCCGCTCGCGCGTCCGCTCGACCTTGCCGGCCAGCGCCCTCAGAGCGCCGACGACTTCGTCCGGGGTCGGCACCAGGCCGCCCATTCGACCGTGGAAGCCGACCGGGCATCGACCTTCGACCGCCAGGCGGACGTCTTCGACCATCTGGCCGGACGAAAGCTCGACCGTGAGGATTGCGTGGGCGTGTCGGGCGATCCGAGCCAGCTCCCGGCTCGGGAATGGCCAGAGCGTGATGGGACGGAAGAGGCCGGCCTTGATGCCCCGGGCGCGGGCCTTCTCGATGGCGCTCCGCGCCACGCGCGCCGCCGTGCCGTAGGCGACCAGGACGTACTCGGCGTCGTCCATGCATTCGGTCGCCCAGCGGGTCTCCTGGCGCGCGATCTCCGCGTACTTGCGCTGGAGGGCGATGTTGCGCTTCTCGAGGACCTCCGGCACGAGGTCGATCGACTTGATGATCCGCGCCGGACGCCCGGCGGCCCCTGTCAGGGCCCAGTCGAAGGCGTGTCGTTCCGGGTTGCGGAAGCGCAGCTCCACCGGCTCCATGGCCTGGCCCAGGATCCCGTCCAAGACGACCATGACCGGCGTGCGGTACCGCTCAGCCAGCTCGAAGGCCGTGGCCATCAGCTCCATCGCCTCGCCGATCGAGGCCGGGGCCAGCACCGGGACGCGGTAGTCGCCGTGGCCGTGGCCCTTGGTGGCCTGGAAGTAGTCGCTCTGCGAGGGCCCGATGCCGCCCAAACCCGGCCCGGCGCGCATGACGTTGACGAGCACCATCGGCGTACCCGAGCCGGCCATGTAGCTCATCGCCTCGGCCATCAGGCTGATCCCCGGGCTTGAGGACGAGACCAGGACCCGCGCGCCGGTGGCGGCAGCGCCCAGGGCCATGTTGATCGCCCCGAGCTCGCTCTCGGCCTGGACGAAGACGCGCCCCAGTTCCGGCATTCGGCGCGCCATCCACTCCAGCAGCTCGGCCTGGGGCGTGATGGGGTAGCCGAAGTAGGCGTCGCAGCCGGCCTGGATCGCCGCCTCGGCGATCGCCTCGTTGCCCTTCATGAGGACACGGGAGCGGCGGCCGGAGTCCCCATCGGACGATCGCGGGCGGATGCCTTCGAGCGGTTCGGTCATCGGGCACGCTCCTCTCGCGGCGTTCGCGGCGCGGCCCAGACGGTGAAAACCGAGTCCGGGCAGATGCGGGCGCAGAAGGCGCAGCTGGTGCAGGCCGAAGAGTCGGTCAGCGCGATGGGGTGGTAGCCGAGGACGTTGACCCGGCCGCGGTCCAGGGCGAGGACCGACTTGGGGCAGGCGACCACACACAACTCGCAGCCCTTGCAGCGTTCCTCGGCGATGACGAGAGGCGTCCACGGGGCGGGAGGCCGAGGTAACCGAATGGCAACTGGACTGATCGCCATCTGTATTCACTTTCTGTTGCGGAGCCCGTCGCCAAACACGCCGCCGGCCACCGGACCTGCGGCAGTCCCGCAACGGGACTTGTTGTTCGTAGCCTCCCGCGGGCCACATCCGGAGGCAAGGGCCGAACGACCCATCGGCCGGAGCGGGAAGTACGACGTCCCATCACTCGGTCGGGTGGGCACTCGAAGGCGCCGACCATCAAGGCCTCGGGGCCCCTCGAACACTCGGCCAGGAAGCTTCCATCGCGCCGTCGACTCCGCGGACCAGGCGGCTCGACCGGGGCGTCGCCGGCGTCGATGCGATGGCATACTGCCGATGGATCGGGTTGGAACCATTGGGCCCTGTTCAAGAGGGACGGCCAGACGGCACTCTGAGGGCCTTCATGAACAACGACACTCGCATACCGGACAGGCCTGAGACGTTCACCAGGGCTCCCGCCGTCCCGTTCGATCCCGATGTCAGGCCGCCGGTGCCGGTTCGGGCCGCCTTCCCGGGCGAGGAGCCGCCGCATGGCCTGCGCCTCGAGGATCTCGGCCCGGCGGACGAAGCCGAGCCGAACATCCGGCTGGCCGTGCTGGGCGAGCCGTTCGACGATCCGGTCGCGCCCGGCAGCCTCCGCTGCATCGCCTGCGCCCACCGCTGCGTCCTGCGACCGAGCCGGATCGGCATCTGCGGCGTCCGTCAGAACCGGGGTGGCCGGCTCTACACCCTGGTCTACGGCCAGGCCGTCGTCTCCCAGGCCGAGCCGATCGAGAAGAAGCCGTTCTTCCACTTCCTGCCCGGCAGCTACGCCTATTCGGTGGCGACCCAGGGCTGCAACTTCCACTGCGCCTACTGTCAGAACTGGCAGATCTCTCAGGCCCACCGGGAGGGGCACGTGCCGGAGAGCCGGTACCTCGCCCCGGAGACGGCGGTCGAAGAGGCGGTCGCCGCAGGTGCTCGGAGCATCGCCTACACGTACGTCGAACCGACGGTCTTCCTCGAGTACGCCCTGGACACGATGGCCCGAGCGCAGGCCGCCGGCCTGCGGAACGTCTTCGTGACCAACGGCTACGAGAGCCCCGAAGCGCTCGATCTGCTCGCGCCGCACCTGGACGCGGCCAACGTCGACCTCAAGGCTGCCAGCGACGACTTCTACCGCCACGTCTGCGGGGCCCTCTGGGAGCCCGTTCGGGACACGATCGTGGCGATGCACGAGCGTGGCATCTGGCTAGAGCTGACGACGTTGATCATTCCCGGCCTCAACGACGATCGCCGCGACCTCCGGGCCATGGCCGAATGGATTGCCACGGCGGTCGGGCCCGAGACGCCCTGGCACCTGACGCGCTTCCAGCCCGCGTATCGGCTTTCGGGCCTGGCGGAGACGCCCGCCGCCACGCTCGTGGAGGCGGCCCGGATCGCCCGAGAAGTTGGCCTGCGCCACGCCTACGTCGGCAACGCGCCGGAGGTGGAGGCCGCCGCCACGATCTGCTCGCGCTGCGGCGAGCGGCTTATCGGCCGCTCCGACTTCTCGGTCACGGAGTGGCATCTGGTCGAAGGTCGATGCCCGCGCTGCAAGCACTCTCTGGCGGGCGTCGGGCTGGAGGACTCCCCGGTCGTCGCCTGAAGGGCGGTCGCCGCTGAGTGGCGCGACCGGGCACCGCGGCCATCGGCGGCGACCGATTCCGTCGGCCCACTACCGACGGGCGTATCCGACAGCGATTCGGGCGCGTTTCAGCCACCTACGTCTGGTAAGCGTGTCGACGTCAACGTTGGACACAAATGGCCCCGATTCGGGCGTTGCCCAGGGACAATCCAAAGCCGCCCTGAGCGTGAGCGACTCTGTCAGCGCCCGGTCGACGTTGGCCCGAGTCCCGCGGGTCGTGCCCAACACGCCTGGCAGTGGCCGATGGCGAAACGCGCCGCCATTGGTGCGCCGCGGCGCGGTCCGATGCGGGGCGCTGTCCGGTGGGCGACGCTGTCCGGTGGGCGACGCTGTCCGGTGGGCGACGCTGCCCGCCCGAGTGAAGGGGACGTAGTCGGGACGTTCGGCCCAACCCGTGGGCCGCTCGGCAGGCGGAAACCGGAGCGGGCGGGTGTGAGATAGACGCGGGCGGTTACGCTTTGCGCACGCCCCGGCACATGGACCGGGTCCAGCGGAGGTTCGATCGGATGCATGAGGCAGGTCTGGCACGAAACGTGGCGAAGACCCTCAAGAGCCGCGGCCTGACTCTGGCCCAGGTGCGCCTCAGCGTCCGTGGCGGCCATCGCGATCCTGCCGAGTTCGAGGTGGATCTGCGGGCGCACCTGGCCGAGGCGATGCCCGACCAGGCAAGGGCGGTCCCGGGGCTGGAGATCCGCCGTGCCCCGTTCGGCCATCTGTGCCCGGGTTGCGGCAACGAGTTCGATTCGCCGCAGATCGCCGCTTCGTGCCCGCGCTGCCACGCCGAGTCGCTGCCCGAGCTGACGGACGAGGAGATCGACATCGAGCGGCTGGAGCGCTATCCGTGACCTCGGCGGAACCGGAAGAGCGGGTCGCCTGCGCACTCGAAGTTCGAGGCGTGGTCCAAGGCGTCGGCTTCCGGCCGTTCGTGTGGCGGCTCGCCACGGAGCTCGGCCTCGACGGCACCGTCATCAATCGGGCCGGCCAGGTCGAGATCGAAGTCGCCGGTTCCGCCGAGGCGGTCGAAGCATTCGCGGGTCGGATTCGAACTGACGCGCCGCCGCGCGCCCGGGTCGAGGAGGTCGTCGTTCGGCCGATCGAGCGGGCGCCGGCGGCTGGCTCCGGTTTCACGATCGAGGAGAGCGAGGCCGTCGCCTCGACAGAGCGTCTGTTCCCGCCCGACATCGCCACCTGCGACGATTGCCTGCGCGAGCTGTTCGACCCGAACGACCGACGCTACCGCTACCCGTTCACCAACTGCACCAACTGCGGTCCGCGGGCAACGATCATCGATGAGCTTCCGTACGATCGCGCCCGGACCTCGATGCGCGAGTTCCGGCTGTGCGCCGCGTGCGAGGCCGAATATCGCGACCCGGCGAATCGCCGTTTCCACGCCGAGCCGGTCGCGTGCCCCGACTGCGGTCCACAGCTGTCGTACCGGCGTCCCGGCGACGCTGCCCCGGCGGCGCATCGGGAAGCGGCGCTGGCGGCCGCGCTTGCGGATCTGCGCGCCGGGCGGATCGTGGCTGTCAAGGGCCTCGGCGGCTACCACCTCGCCTGCGACGCGACGGATCCCGTGGCCGTCGCCCGGCTGCGCGACCGCAAGCATCGTTGGGCGAAGCCGTTCGCGGTGATGGTCCGGGACCTTGCGGCGGCGCGTGCTCAGGCCGAAATGTCGGCGGAGGAGGAGGCGCTGCTCGTCTCCCCAGCGCGACCGATCGTGCTCGTGGAGCGGCGCCGCGGCGGGCCGGGCGACGGGCGCCGCGACGGCCACCGCGACGGGCCGCGCGGAGTGGAACCGCCGCTCGCTGACGGGGTGATAACGGCGGAGCCAGCAAGGTCGGCGGCCTTGAACCGCCGCGTCGGGCTCTTCCTCCCGTACACGCCGTTGCACCACCTGCTGCTGGAGGGGCTGGGCCGTCCCGTCGTTCTGACCAGCGGCAACCTGTCGGACGAGCCGCTCACCACGGACGATGCCGAGGCGCTCGAGCGACTGGCGGCGATCGCCGACTCGTTCCTGACGCATGACCGCGAGATCCGGGGCCGCTACGACGACTCGGTCACGCGGGTCGTGGACGGGCGCGAAAGCTTGATACGCCGGGCCCGCGGCTACGCGCCGGAGCCACTCGCGCTTCCGATCGCCACTCCGGAGCCCTTCCTTGCGGTCGGCGCGGAGCTGAAGCACACCTTCGCGCTGGTGCGCGGCGGGCGAGCGCACGTGGCTCCGCACACCGGCGATCTCGAAGACCTGCTGACGTACCGAGCCTTCGAGACGAACCTGGCGCATCTGAAGCGGCTGCTCGACTTCGAGCCGGCCTACGTCGCCCACGACCTGCACCCGGCCTACCTGTCGACCCAGTACGCCGCGCGCGCCTTCCCGGAGAGCCGGCGGATCGGCGTCCAGCATCACCACGCCCACGTGGCGTCGGCCGCGGCCGAGGCGGGGCTGACGGGTGAGTTCATCGGCGTCGCGTTCGACGGGCTGGGGATGGGCGACGACGGCACGTTCTGGGGCGGCGAGGTGCTCGTCGCCACTCTTGCCACTTACCGGCGGGTGGCGCGGTTCGGGCGGGCCTCGATGCCCGGCGGGGCGCTGGCGGTCAAGAAGCCGTATCGGATGGCGCTCGGCTACCTGCTCTCCGCCGAGGCGTTCGGGCCAGAAGGCGTGGCGGGCGAAGGAGCCGTGGCCGACTGGATCGACCCGGAACTCACCCGCGCCTTCCTCGACCGCCTGGACCCGCGCGAGGTCGAGGTCGTTCGAGTCCAGCTGGCCCGCGGGCTCAACGCCCCCGTTGCCTCCTCGGCCGGTCGCCTGTTCGATGCCGCGGCGAGCCTCCTCGGCATCCGCGACGTGGCCGAATACGAGGCCCAGGCCGCCGTCGAGCTGGAACTGCTGGCGGAGGAGGGGAGCGTCCGTCCGCTCCCGTACGAGATCGTTCGGCAGGGAGATCTGCTCGTCTACGACCCGCGGCCTACGTTGCGAGCATTGCTGGAGGGCCGCGCCAACGGCGCCACCCCGGAGCACCTCGCCGCCCGCTTCCAGGAGACCGTGGCCGCCGTCACCCGCCAGCTGTGTGGTGACGTTCGTTCGTCCTCCGGCCTCTCCGTAGTCGCCCTTTCCGGCGGCGTCTTCCAGAATCAGTGGCTGGCTACGACCCTCGTTCGGCGCCTCGGCACGGACGGCTTCGAGGTCCACACGAACGAACGCGTCCCGGCGAATGACGGCGGGATCAGCTACGGTCAGGCGGCGGTCGCGGCCGCGCGCCTGGCCGGCGCGTCCTAGCGGCCGCTCGCGGCAAGGAGATCGTCAAATGTGCCTCGGCATCCCCGGCAAGGTGGTGGAGATCAACGACGACGGTCCGTTGCGGATGGCTCGCGTCGACTTCGGCGGGGTGCGCAAGGAGGCCTGCCTGGCGTACGTGCCCGAGGTCATTCTCGGCGACTACGTGATCGTCCACGTCGGCTTCGCCATCAGCCAGCTCGACGAGGAAGAGGCGATGAAGACCCTCGAGCTGCTGCGCGCCATCGACGCCGAAGGCGTGGCGGTCGAGCTCGGCTCGATGGGGGACGAAGCGGCGGACTCGAGTTCGGCCGCCCCGTCTGCCGGGCTGCCGGCCGCGCCCCCCGCCGCGGGGGCCAGCTCATGAAGTACATCGACGAGTACCGCAACGCCGCGCTGGCCCGCAAGCTCGTCGACGAGATCCATCGAGTCACGACCAGGCCTTGGGGGCTGATGGAGGTCTGCGGCGGGCAGACCCACACGCTTGTGAAGCAGGGCATCGACGAGGCGCTGCCGCCCGGAGTGCGGATGATCCACGGCCCCGGCTGCCCGGTCTGCGTGACGCCGCTCGAGCAGATCGACAAGGCTCTGGCGATCGCCGCCCGGCCGGACGTCATCTTCACCAGCTACGGCGATATGCTGCGGGTGCCCGGATCCACGACCGACCTGCTTTCGCTCAAGGCGCGCGGCGCCGACGTGCGGATCGTCTACTCGCCGCTGGATGCCGTGCGGATCGCGGTCGCCAACCCCGACCGCCAGGTCGTCTTCTTCGCCATCGGCTTCGAGACGACCGCCCCGGCCAACGCGATGGCGGTCCGGCAGGCCGCCCGGCTCGGCCTCGACAACTTCTCCGTCCTGGTCAGCCACGTCCTCGTGCCGCCGGCGATGTGCGCCATCCTTGAGTCGCCGACCTGCCAGGTCCAGGCCTTCCTGGCCGCCGGCCACGTCTGCGCGGTCATGGGCTGGACCGAATACGAGCCGATCGCCGAGCGCTACCACGTCCCGATCGTCGTGACGGGCTTTGAGCCGCTGGATCTTCTCGAAGGGATCCTGATGGCGATCCGCCAGCTCGAGTCGGGCCGCGCCGTGGTGGAGAACCAGTACGCTCGGGCGGTGAAGCGGGAAGGCAACCGCCAGGCCCAGGAGACCGTCTTCCGCGTCTTCGACGTCGGCGACCGCAAGTGGCGCGGCATCGGCATGATCCCGGCCTCCGGATACCACCTGCGGCCGGAGTTCGCGAAGTTCGACGCCGAGGCGCGCTTCGACGTCGGCACGATCACGACGGCCGAGCACCCGGCCTGCATTGCCGGCCAGATCCTGCAGGGGACGAAGACGCCGCTCGACTGCACGGCCTACGGCGTGCTCTGCTCCCCACAGAAGCCGCTCGGGGCGCCGATGGTAAGCAGCGAGGGCGTCTGCTCCGCCTACCACGCCGCGGGGCGTGGACTCGCCACTCAGAGGGCGGTACCGCTCTACGAGTTGACGCGGAGCGAGCGATGAGCACCGACCGGCGGCCGGCGGCCGATCCCTTCGCCTCGCCGGCGGGTGTGCCGGCGCCGGGGGCGCCCGCCGTCGCGCCCGACCCGGAGAACCTCGTCTGCCCGGCGCCGATCCCCGAGCGGGCGCGCGTCCTGCTGGGCCACGGCTCCGGCGGCCAGCTCTCGGCGGCGCTGATGCGCGAGGTCATCGGGCCGGCGCTGGCGGCCGCGGCTCCGGGCGGGCCGCTCAACGATGCGGCGGTGGTGGAAGTCGCCGGCCAGAGGCTGGCCTTCACGACCGATTCGTTCGTGGTCAGCCCGCTCGAGTTCCCCGGCGGCGACATCGGTGAGCTTGCCGTGAACGGCACCGTCAATGACCTGGCGATGATGGGCGCCCAGCCAGTCGCTCTCTCGCTGGCCTACGTCATCGAGGAAGGCCTGCCGATCGAGGACTTGCGACGGGTGACCGAGTCGGTCGCGCGGGCAGCCGGCCGGGCGGGCGTTCGGATCGTCACCGGCGACACGAAGGTGGTCGGTCGGGGAGCGGCGGACGGGCTCTTCGTCAACACCGCGGGCATCGGGCTGGTGGCTCCGGGCGTGTCAGTTGGCGCCGATCGAGCGGCCGCCGGCGATGCGGTGATCCTGTCCGGGCCGATCGGCCTGCATGGCATCGCCATCATGAGCGTCCGCGAGGGCCTGGACTTCGAGGTCGAGATCGCCTCCGACACGCAGCCGCTCAACGGCCTTGTCGCCGCGATCATCGCGGTGTGCCCCGACGTGCACGTTCTCCGCGACCCGACGCGCGGCGGCCTCGCGTCGGCGCTGAACGAGATCGCCGCCGCCTCCGGCGCCGGCATCGAGCTCGCGGAGGAGACGATCCCGATCCCCGGCCCCGTGCGCGCCGCGTGCGAGATGCTCGGCCTGGACCCGCTCCACGTCGCCAACGAGGGCAAGCTCGTGGCGATCGTGCCCGCCTCCTCGACCGGGGCGGTCCTGGCGGCCATGCGCGCCGTCCCCGAGGGAGCGGACGCGGTGGAGATCGGCCGTGTGGTCGCGGACCACCCGGCCATGGTCACGATGCGCACTATCGTCGGCTCGCAGCGCATCGTCGACATGCTGGTCGGGGAGCAGCTGCCCCGCATCTGCTAGGCAGTCCCGCGCCCGGTGGGTGGACGACGACACTCGGGTGGACCAGTGTGCGCCAATGTCAGGCTCCTATCGTGTCAAGCTGCCATTGGGACGGCGAGCGCAGCGCGACGCATGACTCGGAAGACGACTCTGGCGAGGTGGCGCTTGAGGGCGCGGATCGCCTCGCGCCAGGTCTTGCCCTCGGCCCGTTTCCAGCTCGGCCGCGATCAGTTTCCGATTGCGGGCGGCGACGAGGTTGGCGACCCTCGCGCTATAGCCCGGCATCGGTACAACGAGATCGGCATGAAGGCGGTGGCGAGCCTGGGTTTCCTCGCCAACAAGCTCATCGCGAGGGCGGGCGCCCGTGGTGGCCAATGCTGGGTG
>PMXQ01000045.1 GCA_003171065.1 Chloroflexota bacterium | reverse complement strand
GTGGGTCCGTCAAGCGGGTCCACAAGCAGGACCTTGGCGCCGGCGGTGATGTCGTTCGTGGCGATCGCCACCTCAGTGGTGGTGGTGCCCGAGGCGTTGTCGATCTTGTACTGGTCCGGGGTGTAGCCGGCGGCCGCAAATGCCTGCTTCAGGTACGGCAGGTCATAGCTGGTATACCGTTGCGACGTGGTGACGTCGGGCAGGATCACGGCGACCAGACCGGTGCCTGCGGATGTCACGCTGCTCAGCTGAGACATCGCGCAGAAACTGGAATCGAACGAGCCGATGCCGAGCGGCCCACTGGCCGGCGGACAGACGCTCGGAGCCGGCGTCGCTGGGGGCGCTGACGGCGACGGGGTCGCCGAGGATGAGCAGCCCGTCACGATGGCGGCCGCTGCGATCACGGATAGTACGAGCTTCCTGGTGTCCAAGTTGGGACTCCTCCGTTCCTAATGAAGCAACTGTCTCCGACGCCCCGCGACTCTCATCGGCCGCGGCGGCGGAGGGCTTCCGAAAAATGGGTCAGGGGCAGCCGCCCTGAAGTCACGCTGGTTATCACCTCCTTGCCTCGGCCGGCGTCAATGTCCACCCGTACGAGGGCGGGCGGGCGCGCCGCCGCGAACTGATGGCTGCCGCATCGCCTGGCAGCGGGACGGTGGCTGGGTCGCGAAGAATTGGGGCCAGCGCGAGCTCGGCGGCACCGAGCAGAAGCGCGTCGGCTCCCAGCGACGCTGTCGTCAACTCCACCATGGCACGAGGCGCGGGCATCGCTCGGCAGTCGAGCTCATTCACCAGGGCATCGTGGGCATATGGATCGATGCGGGCGTAAAGCCCGCCCAGCGCTACCCGCGAGGGATTGAAGACGTTCACGAGTCCGGCGATCCCGATCCCCAGCCATCGACCCGACTCGGCCATGGCCGCGAGCGCCCCGCCTTCGCCCTTCCCCGCCGCTTCGAGCAGATCAGCGACCGCCGCGCTGCCACCCTTGGGGTCGCGCCCGGACCGTCGAAGGAGCGCCTCCTCGCCGACCTCGGTTTCCCAGCAGCCGTGGGAGCCGCAGCGGCATTCGGCGCCCTCAGGATCGACAGCCATGTGTCCGACCTCGCCGGCGTAGCCAGCCGCCCCGGACAGCGACTTACCGCCGACCACAATCCCGGCTCCGATGCCGCCCTCGCCCCAAAGGCAGATGAAATCCGCCGTTCCCCGGCCCGAGCCTCGCATGTGCTCGGCGGACGCGGCTAGATGAGCGTCATTTCCCACGAACACGGGGACCCCCAAGTCAGCGAATCTGCTGCCAATCATAGAACCCAGCGGAACGTCCCTCCAGCCAAGATTGGGCGCGTGGTAAATATAACCATCTTCGGCTCGAATGGCGCCCGGAGCGGAAACTCCGATCGCGGCCACACGCGGCCCATGGTCGAGCCGCGCAAGTATAGGCCCGACCAGGTCGTGAGCTTCGTCCACCGCCTGCTCCGGCGTCGACGAGGCTAGCGACAGATCCTTGCTGACAGAGACGGCGACGAACGCGCCAAGCCCGATGACGGCGGCCCGGATCCAGTCGGTGGACAGCTCTAGGGCCAGGGCGGCTGGGCCCTCGCGGCAGATCTCGACGACGGGCGAGGGACGCCCGGGTGTGGGCTGGGGCGCGGGCTTGTCGCGTGAGCGCTCCCAAACGAGGCCGCGCGCCGCGAGTTCAGCAATCAGCGAGGCTACCGTGCTCCGGTTGAGGCGGAGGATGGCAGCCAGTTCGGAACGAGTAAGCGGACCCCGAAGATGGAGCTCCGACAGCATCCTGCTGAGGTTGTTGCGCCGGATCTCCGACTGCGCGATCTCGCCTGCGCGGCTTGTAACCATGGGCTCGATGTTCCTCGTTGGGCGTCGAGGAGTTCTTAGTGAAGAATAGCGTGTTGAACAACAAATCACAACGACCCCGTTCCGCAGGGTGACACGATCGTCGTGTTCGGCCGGTGGCCGCTATCTCTTCTGCGCCGGACGTGGGCGGACGCAGCGGACGGGAAGCCGACTCCGCGCCCGGACGTGGCCCTACAGCAGTCGCTCGAACAATTCGTTGCTCAGGAGGCGACCTCGAAGGGTGAGGCGCAGACGGGCTTCGCCGTCGAGTTCGACGGCCTCGAGCAGCCCGGAGGATCGTCCCCACGCGAAGGCGCCCGCCGCCGACGGCTCGTCAGCCCAGGCGGCGGGCACTCCCCGATCCAGCCTCAAGGCCAGGATCGAACGCTCCGCGGCGGCCGTTTCCGGCGAGATGACCTCGCGATCGCCGGGCGGTACCACCCCGGGTCCCGCCGCCGGAAGAAGCGCGGCGATGTACGGCTGCAGGGCGGCCCCGTTCCAGCGCCTGACGGCGCCATCGAAGGCGTGCGACCCCGGACCGACCGCCTCATACGGGCGGCGCTCCCAGTAGGTCAGGTTGTGGCGGCTCTCGTGGCCCGGCCGCGCCCAGTTGGAGATCTCGTAGCCTCGCCAGCCGGACCCCGCCAGCAGATCCGAGGCGAGGCGATACTGCTCGGCAGCGCGGTCGTCGTCCTGTTCACGGCGAGCGGCCTCGCGCCAGCGCCTCGCGCCCGAGGAGGTGGGTAGGTGATCGCCCGTCTCGCCCGTGAGGCCTTCGGCGTCGGGGTCGTCGAGCGTCAGCGCGTATAGCGAGAGATGGTCCGGGCGGAGCTCGAGCGCGGCGCGCAGAGTCGCCTCCCAGCCGGCGATCGTCTGCCCCGGGACGTCGTACAGGAGGTCCAGGTTGACCGAGCCGAGCCCGGCCGCGCGGGCCTCAGCCACGGCGGTGGCTACGTCCTCCGGTGAGTGGCGCCGGCCGAGGCGCCGCAACTCCCCGCCGTTCATGCTCTGCGCGCCGAATGAGACTCGGTTCACTCCCGCGGCGGCGAAGCCCGCCAGATCACCCCGCTCGTCGGGGCCGGGATTGGCTTCGAGCGTGACCTCGGCGTCGCGCGCAAGCCCGTAGCGACGCTGCGCTGTCTCCATCAGCCGCTCCAGCCACTCCCCGGGGACGAGGGACGGCGTGCCGCCACCGAAGTACACGCTGTCCAGAGGCCGGCGCGGGCCGCGCTCGTCGGTTCGGCCGCGCTCGTCGGTTGGGCCGCCTTTGTCGGGCCGGCGCGGGCCGCGCTCGTCGGTTGGGCCGTGCTCGTCGGTTGGGCCGCCCTTGTCGGGCCGGCGCGGACCGCCCGAGTCGGGCCGACCGAACCGCTCGTCGAGGGCGTCGGCGCGCATCTCCAGCTCGCGGCCGACCGCCTCGTACAGTCGCTCCGTCCTGGCTCGTGGCCCTCGCGCTTCGCCGCCGGCATACACCACGAAGTCGCAGTAGGGACAATGGGCCACGCAGAACGGAAGGTGGAGGTACAGCGCGACTGGCGGCAGTGGCGTGCTCACCGGCAGAGGGTAGCCCGCTCGAGCCGGCCGCACACCGCCGCGCCGTCCAGCGTTACCCGGCGTTGTTGCGGCCGGGCGCCTCGTCCGGGCGTCGCGCGTCGAGCCAGCCCTCGGGCTTGCGGAGAGCGTCGACTTCGTCCGGCTCCGCACCGCGGTGCACCTGCCCGGCATGGCCGGTGCACACGAACACGGCGAACGTAGTCAGTGTGTGCGCCAGAATCGCCGCGCCGATACCGCCCGTCCGCACCGTGGCCCAACCGCAGGCCACGCCGATACCGAGTGTGAGCAGGAGCATGTAGCGATGCCGGCCCGGCGCACCCATGCGCGTGGCCAGGGTGTAGATGATCGCCTGGATGAGGATGGAGCTGCCGTCGGGCAGGCCCGCGGCAAGCAATATGCCCTGAAGAGCGCCCCGGAAGGCGGCCTCGTCGATGACCGCGGTCACGATCGAGTTGATCGCGGCCCCCGGGTAGGCCGACGGCGCCGGCAACCGCAGGCCGCCGTACCGGAACCACGCGAATGCCGCCGCCTGGGCCGCGCCAACCGCGGCCAGGGACAGCCCGAAGGTCAGGACATCGACCTTGTTCCCGATGACCAGGTAGAGGACGTCGTGCGGCTGAGGGTGGACGGCGTAGATCGCCGCCAGGAGCGCCAGCCCCAGCGCGTACCAGGCGAGGCGCGTCCAGAACCCGCGGTGATAGCGATTGTTCGGCTCGTCGTACTCAGCCGCACCGAACGATTCGGCCTGGAGCCGGAGCAGGAGAAGCGCCAGCAACAGGACGACGGCCAAGATGATTCGAAACTGGTCCGAGGTCATGCCTCGTCCATTCGGAGCACCGCCAGGAAGGCCTCCTGAGGTATCTCCACGGATCCCACCCGCTTCATCCGCTGCTTCCCCTCTTTCTGCTTCTCCAGCAGCTTACGCTTGCGAGTGATGTCGCCGCCATAGCATTTCGCAAGGACGTTCTTGCGCATGGCGACGACAGTCTCACGGGCGATCACGTTGGAGCCGATGGCGGCCTGGACGGCGACATCGAACATCTGGCGAGGGATCAGGCCGCGCAGCCGGTGGACCAGCTCGCGCCCGATCGCCTGAGCCCGTTCGCGATGCACTATCACTGACAACGCATCGACCGGGTCCCCGGCGACGAGGACGTCGACCTTGACGAGATTGGCCGGCCGGTAGCCGATCTCCTCGAAGTCCATCGACGCGTAGCCCTGGGTGCGGGTCTTGAGTTGATCGTAGAAGTCGACGATCACCTCGGCCAGCGGCAGCTCGAAGTTGAGCAGAACGCGCTTGGGGTCCAGATACTCCATCTCCAGGAAGGTGCCGCGCCGGTTCTTGGCCAGCTCCATAAGAGTGCCTATGTAACTGGACGGAGTGACGATGCCGAGCTTGACCCAGGGTTCCTGGATCTCCTCGATCACGCCGGCATCCGGCATTCTGGACGGGTTGTCCACGTCGACGGTTCCCTGGCCGTGCATGAGCACGACCTTGTACTGGACCGAGGGCGCCGAGGCAATCAGCTCCTGGCCGAACTCGCGCTCGAGGCGCTCTTCGACGATCTCCATGTGGAGGAGGCCGAGGAACCCGCAGCGGAAGCCGAATCCGAGGGCGACCGAGCTCTCGGGCTCGAAGCTGAGGCTGGCGTCGTTGAGATGGAGCTTCTCCATGGCGTCGCGCAGCAACGGATAGTCGGACCCGACGATGGGGTAGATGCCCGCGAAGACGAGGCTCTTGGCCGGCTGATAGCCGGGCAGCGGATGCTCGGCCGGATGAGCCACGGTGGTGACGGTGTCGCCGACCTGAGCATCGCGGACGCTCTTGAGCCCGGTCGCCACGTAGCCGACGTCGCCGGCATGCAGCTCGGGCACGGGCACGAGCTGCGGCCGAAAGAAGCCAAGCTCCACCAGCTCGGCTTCCGCGCCCGAGCCCATGAGCCGGATGATGTCGTGCTGGTGGAGTGTCCCCTGGGCGAGCCGAATGTGAATGATGACGCCCTTGTAGGGGTCGTAGTGCGAGTCGAAGATGAGGCCCTGAAGGGGCGCCTCCGGGTCGCCCTTTGGCGGCGGCACACGCTGAACGATCGCCTCGAGGATCTCCGCCACGCCGGTCCCGTCCTTGGCCGAGGCGAGCAACACCTCTTCCCGTGGAATGGCCAGAACGTTCTCGAGCTCGTCGATGACCACGTCGATCTGGGCCGAGGGCAGGTCGATCTTGTTCAGGACCGGGATGATCGTGAGGTTCTGTTTGAGGGCGAGATGCACGTTGGCCAGCGTCTGAGCCTCGATACCCTGGGTCGCGTCGATGACCAGGATGGCGCCCTCGCACGCCTGCAGGCTGCGGCTGACCTCGTAGCTGAAGTCGACGTGGCCGGGAGTGTCGATCAGGTTGAGCCCGTAGACCAGGCCGTCCGAGGCCGTGTATTCGAGTCGAACCGCCCGGGCCTTGATCGTGATCCCGTGCTCTTTCTCCAGGTCCATGGAGTCAAGAACCTGGCTCGTCATCTGCCGCGGATCGATCGTGTGCGTCAGCTCCAGCAGACGATCCGAGAGAGTGGTCTTGCCGTGGTCGATGTGGGCGATGATCGAGAAGTTGCGCAGGCGGTCTTGTGGGATGGTCACGGGTTGGAGTGTAGCGGGGACGGCTGGCCGAGGGTCAAGCCGCCAAGGCCTGCGCAGCTGGCCCATCCCGCGCTGGGCCCCGGCTCAACCCGCATGCCGAGACTCGGCGACCTGTGGTCGCCAAGGTCCCCAAGCTCGGCGAGGAGACTAACAACGTCACTGAGCAGCGACAGCTCGCACGCGTAATGCGCGGACTCTGGTACCATCAACCGTCGCGCCGGCTGGCGCCGACTCCGTCCGCCCGCCGCTTCCGTTGCAGCATAGAGGTCTTCGAACTTTGGCCAAGACGCCCCGAGGCTGGACCGGCGCCCGCACGCCGTCAGCGATCAAGCGGGTCCGCCAGGCAGAGCGCCGGCGGGCCATCAATCAACCGCGCCGGAGCGCGGCGAAGACGTATGCGACCAACGCCGTGAAGGTCGCGACCGGCGCTGCCGAAGGCGATACCGCCGAGGCGTTGGCGCAGGCGATGAGCGCCCTCGACAAGGCCGCCAAGGTCGGGGCGATCCACCCCAACAACGCCGCCCGCCGCAAGTCACGCCTGGCCCTGAGGCTCAACGCCCTCGCGGCCGGCGACACGGTTCAGCCGACCGGACGCGCCACCAAGACGACCGGCACCGCCGCCGCCGTCAAGGCCGCCCGCACCCGGATCGCTTCGGGCAAGGCCACCAAGGCCAAGGGTCCACAGACCGCCGCCGGAAAGGCCCGCGCCGCGCTGTCCAAGACGGCTCGTGTCGAGGCCGCAAACGCCGCGGCTGCGGCGCCGGTCGAAGCCGCGGCCAGGGCCAACAAGGTCGCCCCCAGGGCGACCGCGCGGGAGGCCGCCGCCAAGGACAAGGCTCCGGCCAAGCCCGCGGCCAAGCCCGCGAAGCCGGCAGCCAAGGACAAGCCTCCGGCCAAGCCGGCAGCCAAGCCCGCGGCCAAGGCCGCGAAGCCCGCGGCCAAGGCCGCGAAGCCGGCAGCCAAGCCCGCGGCCAAGGCCGCGAGGCCGGCCGCCAAGGACAAGGCTCCGGCCAAGCCGGGGGCCAAGCCCGCGGCCAAGGCCGCGAAGCCGGCCGCCAAGGACAAGGCTCCGGCCAAGCCCGCGGCCAAGGCCGAGAAGCCGGCCGCCAAGAAGCCCTAGGCTCAGGCCCATCATTCGAAGTCCCTTCGGATTCGGATGCCATCGTGTCCGACCCTCGAGCCCACGCCAGGGAGCTTGCCCGCGACGCGATCGCGCGCGGCGACGTGACCGGCTGGTTCGAAACGCTGTATGTCGAGTCGGAGCGCGACGGCTTCCCCATCTCCTGGGTGGATCTCGAACCGAACCCGCACCTGGTGGAATGGCTGCGGCGCCGGCCGGCTCCACCCAGCGGCAGGGCTCTCGTAGTCGGCTGCGGCTACGGCGACGACGCGGATCTCCTGGCCAAGGCTGGCCTGGACGTGACCGCCTTCGACATCGCGCCCACCGCGATCGCGCGCTGCCACACCCGCTTCCCCAATTCGACCGTGCGCTACGAAGTGGCCGACGTGCTGAGCCCGCCCCCCGGCTGGTGGCGCGCCTTCGACTTCATCTTCGAGGCCTACACGGTCCAGGTCCTGCCCGGCGAGGCCCGGGCAGCCTGCGCCCGATCGATCGGCGGCCTGGTCGCCCCCGGCGGAACCCTGCTCGTCGTGGCCCGCAGTCGCCGGCCGGAAGACCCGGAAGGCCTGATGCCCTGGCCGCTCACGCGCGACGAGCTGGACGCCTTCGTCGTGCCCGGCATTGAGCTGGTCCGTTTCGACGAGATCCTCGAGCCCGGAGATCCGCCGGTTCCGCGCTTCGTCGCCGAGTTCGTCGGGCGCCCCTAACGCTCGGGCGGCTGGCTCACCGGAGCGGCATTGAGAAACGCTTCGACGTGTGCTCGAAGCCGACGCTTTGGTAGAACGAGTGGGCGCCGGTTCGCGTCAGCCGACTCGTTAGCTCCAGGCGGTCGCAGCCCCACGCCCGCGCCTGCTCGCAGCTCGCCTCAACGAGCCGCCGCCCGATCCCCCGCCCCCGGCAACCCTCGTCCACGACCAGGCTCATCAGCCGGGCGGTCGGTCGGTCGAGGTGGATCATCCAGGCGACGTGCAGCCCGGCCAGGCCGACCACCTGCCCTCCGGCGACGGCCACGAGGACACGGTCAACGCCGGTCTCGCCGAGGCGTCTCAGCCGCGCCCGGACGTGTTCGGCCGTGGAAGGTTCGTGCATCAGCTGGAGCAGCAACGGCGAGATCGCCTCGGCATCCGATTCGATCGCGTCGCGAATCTGAGCTTCCATGCCGCAAGCGTAACTGAGCCCAATCTTCACGATGCGTCTCGCCTGGTGAGTGCTCCACCCAACCTCCACTCACCCTCCATCGCCGCTCCATGGTCGCTTCAACCTGGGAGCCGAGATTCACTCTCGACCTGACGGCACGTTTGACGCCATTGAGCGCCGAGCACCGGCCGCCGGGCTTCGACAGGACAGGAGATCGCGATGAACTCGATACATCGCGTGGGTGTGACCATCGCCGGTTTCGCGACGGTGGCCACGGTGGCCGGAGCCTTCGGGGTTCGGAGCTACGTGGCCGCGAAGGATTCCGCTGCCCAGGCCACAGCGCAGACGCTGGCCGTGGCCGAACCCACCGTGGGCCCGACGGCGAGCCTCGTCCCTCAGACGATCTACGTCAACCCGCTTCCGACACCGCCGGTCACCCGCGTCGTGCAGACGGCCCCACCGGCCAGAAGACCTCGAATCCATGTGGTCGTGCCGGGATCGCGGGACGGCGAGGGAGGTGCGGACCACTGATGGAGGAGATTGATCCCCGCCCAGTCGAGCCTTTGACGCCGAATCGGAGAGCACCCATGGCTTCCCCGGCCGCCCATGCACCCAGGGCCCGGCCCGATGCTCGACCGATGCGCATCGCCCTAGGCGCAGGCGGCCTCGCGGCCCTGTCGGCTCTGCTGACTGCGATCGTGATACCCGTCGGGTCACCGGTCGTGGCGCCAGCATCCGACAATAAGCAGGCGGCTGCGAGCGTGACCGGAACGCCGATCATCATCCAGCGTCCGATTCAGTACATCCAGCTCCAGCCGGACCAGACGGCGCCACCCGGCGCCACCGTCATCGACCCGGCCGCCCCTCAGCCGACCGCGGTGGTGATCTCCGTCCCCGCGCCGACCCAGGCGCCGATCGTCATCAAGACGACCCAGTCCGGCCGGGTCATCCGGTGATAGCCGAGCGGGGCTTTCGGAGCTCCAGGACTCGGTTCGGCGGCGTTGCCAGAGCCGAGGCCCGGCTGGTCCCGGCGGCCGACCCGATCGCTCCCTTCAGCCACTCCACGACGGCGATGGGTGGACGGCTCGTAATCCACCTAGACGTCGGGCCGGCCCGATCGGCCGAGGCCAGTCGGGCGAGTGTCGCCGCCGTGGATCGGATCGAGAGCTGGGCGGCGCGACTGACCAGGCACTCCGATGCCGCGGAGCTGTCCGCCTTGAACGCCGACCCGCGGGACGAGGTTCCGGTTGGACCTACGCTGGCCGCTGTTCTTCGGGCCGGCCGGACGGCGCTCGAGCAGTCCGAGGGGCTGGCCGACATCACGCTCCTGGACGAGCGTCTGGCCGCCGAGGATCTGAGGGCCGAACGGCCGGCAGTCGACGGGCCTGTGGTCGAGGATGCCCGACACGTCTCCCGCGCCTTCGACTGGTCGATGGCGCCGGGCCCCCGGGGCACGGCAGTCGTGCGGCGCCCGCCGGGGCTCCATTTCGACCTGGGCGGCATCGGCAAGGGTTGGATCGCCGATCGCGCCCTCCGTTTCCTCGCCGCATGGCCGAGCGCCGTCATCGACGCCGACGGCGACCTCGCGATCCGTTGCGCTCCCGGAACGATGTGGGAAGTGGCGGTGGACGACCCCCGCACCCCGGACGCGATGCTGGCCGTGCTGCGCCTTGCGGCTCAGGAGGGATTGCCCGCTCGTTGGGGAGTGGCCACTTCAGGCACCTCCATCCACCGCTGGACCGTGAACGGCCGCCCTCGTCATCACCTCATCGATCCGCGCACCGGCCGGCCGGCCGTCACGGACGTGGCCCAGGCCACGGTGATCGCCGGCACCGCCCTTCGCGCCGAGGCGCTGGCCAAGGCCGCGGTCATCGCCGGTAGTGTGGAAGGCTTCGCCCTTCTGGAGCGCGCCGGAGTCCGCGGCGTGGTCGTCCTGACCGAGCGCGGCGAAACGCTCGCCCTCCCCCAGACGCTGCGGCTGCTGGGCAGCTGAGGAGACCTGATGCTTCAGCCCGACCCGAGCCGGCGGCCCCTGGCCCCCAGACCGCCCGGCGACATGACGGCCCGGCCGTCCGGACCGCGTCCGACGCGGGCCGCCGGCCCGGTCTACCGGGGCCTGCCGGGGCTCGTTCGCTTGGTTCTGTGGGCCTCGGCGGCCGTCATCATCGGCGGCATCTTCGGCGCGACCGCCCCGACGGCGCTTCGCCGCCTGGTGGCGGTCGTCGCCCAACAGCCCGGCCTGCTGGCCTGGTACACGGCTCGGACGCTCGGATTCCTGGCCTATCTGGCGGTGGCCGGCGCCGTCCTGTACGGCCTTCTTCTCTCCACGAAGATCCTCGACGCTATCGCCCACCGGCCGGTCAGCTTCGCCCTGCACAAGGACCTGGCGATCGTCGGCTTCGGGCTGGCCATCTGCCACGCCACGGTTCTGCTGGCCGACCAGAGCTATGCCTTCACACCGCGCGCCATCCTTGTCCCCTTCGCGTCTCCCTACGCGCCCGTCTGGGTCGGAATCGGCCAGCTCACCTTCTACGGCCTGGCGATCGTCATGGCGAGCTTCTACGTCCGCCGCCAGATCGGCCAGCGGGCGTGGCGCCTGCTCCACTACCTGACCTTCCTCGTGTTCATCGGCGCCATCGGGCATGGGATCACGGCCGGCTCCGATGCCGGCGCCGCCTGGGCCTTCTGGCTCTATCTCGTGCCCGGAGCCGCCGCCGTCTTCCTGCTCATCTACCGGATCGTCGTCTCCATCTCGAGCCGGATCTCATCGTCGGAATCGAAACGACCGGTCGCTCTCAGCCCGCTAATCGCCCGCTCTCCCCTCCCCGTCCCGGGCGGCCGCGTCCCCTCCGGCCGCCCGGCGGCCCCTCTCGAGCCGCCGTCCGCGGGACTCTCCGTTCGAAGGAACGTCCGCGACCGTTCCACCGCCCCAGGAGGTCTCAGATGGCCTACGTGATCGCCGAACCCTGCATCGACAATATGGACCAGTCCTGCATCGCGGTCTGCCCCGTCGACTGCATCACTTCCGACCAATCCGCCGACCGCAAGTTCTACATCGATCCGGAGAACTGCATCGACTGCGGCTCGTGCGAGCAGGCCTGTCCCAACAGGGCAATCTTCCGGGCCGAGGGCCTGCCCGCCGAATGGGCCGGCTTCGCCTGGGTGGACGCGACCTGGTTCGTCGATCCCGCCCAGGCCCGCGCCGCCATCGACGCATATCTCCCCATCCAGGCCGCCTGAGACATCGCCCCGCCACGTCCCCTCCCGGTGGTTCCGCTGGCTGGGTTCTCCCGTCGAAGCCGTCGTGGGGCGCAGTTCGGCAGTCCACTGGCAGGGACAACAATCTTTCGGGCCGGACGCACGTCGGAGGTTGAGCGGTGATTGATCCGCCCGCTCGGCCCCGACCAGAAGCCATGAGCTCGATCCGACGCCACCCTTCGCGGCCACCGGGCGGCCTTGGTATCCCGCGGCTGCGCCGTCCGTCGCCCTGCTGGGCTATCGTGTATTCATGGGATCACGGATTCTCGTCGCCGACGACGAGCCGCACATTCGCGCAGTCATTCGCGCCTACCTGGAACGCGAGAGCTACGAGGTGCTCGAAGCTCCCGACGGCGAGGCTGCCCTGGAGCTCGCGCGCACAGCGGGCCTGGACCTGCTCGTGCTCGACGTGATGCTGCCCCTGCGCTCCGGGTTCGACGTCCTGCGCACGCTGCGCAGCGAAGGCTCGGGTGTCGGAGTGGTCATGCTCACCGCCCGCGACGACGTCATCGATCGCGTCGCCGGGCTGGAGCTCGGCGCCGACGATTACGTCACCAAGCCGTTCGAGCCGCGCGAGGTCGTGGCTCGCGTCGGTGCGGTCCTGCGGCGCTTCGGTCGACCCGGGCCGGCGGCGGTCGGGGCTTCGTCGGCGATGCCGGCCGCGGTAGGCGGCGCTCCTCTGACGATTGCGGCCAGGCCGGCCACCGTGCTCTTCGATCTGACGATCGATCTTGACGGCCGCGAGGTCGTGCGCGAGGGCACGGCGGTGCCGCTCACCCGGACCGAGCTGGACCTGCTGGCGGCGCTGGCCGAACAGCCGGGGCGTGTCTGGACGCGCGAGCAGATCGGCGAGCGGGTCTTCGGTGAGTCGTTCGACGTGTTCGACCGGACGATCGACAGCCACATCAAGAACCTGCGCGCCAAGCTGGGCTCGCGCCCGGACGGCGGCGCGTACGTCGAGACCGTGCGCGGCGTCGGGTATCGCGCGGCCCGATCGGCAGAGCCGAGCTGAAGCCGGGGAGGGTCCACGTGAGCCTGCGCTGGCGGATAGCAGTGGGCTTCGCCCTGGTGGCTCTGGCCACGGCCGCGATCGTTGCGCTGGCCACGCCGCCGATCGTCGGCCAGGGATTCAGGGAGCTCGACAACGACCGCGACGGTGGCGCCCTGGCTACCGCCGGGGCCTCCGCGGCCGCGACCAACGCCCCTGGTGACGACGACAGTGCGGATGGGCAGACCCAGCCCGCGCCGCTCTCCGGCCAGGCCCAGCAATCCACGATCCTGCGGCTGATCGTGGCCGCGGCGGCGGCCGCGGCCGGGGCTTCGCTGCTGGGTTTGCTCGGCGCGGGGAGGCTGGTCCGGCCTCTCACCCGACTCGAGCAGGCGGCCTCGGGAGTGGCTCGAGGCGACCTGACGCAGCGTTCCGGGCTGGCCGACCGTCACGACGAGTTCGGGCAGCTGGGCCGGACCTTCGACTCGATGGCCGGCGAGCTGGAGCGCGCCGACGAGTCCAGGCGGGGCTTCCTGCAGGACGCCGCCCATGAGCTCAAGACACCGCTGGCGGTGATCGACGCGACTTCGAGCGCGATTCTCGACGGCGTGTACACGCTCGAGCGGCGCCACATCGAGACGATCCGCGATCAGTCGCGCGTCCTGGCCCGGATCGTGGACGACCTGCGCACGATCAGCCTGGCCGAAGGCGGCCACCTGCCGCTGGAACGGCGCGCGGTGGACGTGGCGACGACCCTCGCGTCAGTGGCCGCAGGCTTCGAGGCGCGGGCGGCCAGGGTCGGCGTGACTCTCGCCGTCGACGCGCCCGGCGGGCTGGCGGTGGACGCCGATCCGGATCGAGCCCGCCAGATCGTGACGGCGCTGGTCGACAACGCGCTCCGGCACACCCCGGATGGGGGCACGGTTCGACTGGTGGCGACACCGGTTGCCGTAGCGGTCGGGCGCGGTGCGGCACGGCGCGCAATCCGCATCTCCGTCGAGGACACTGGGCCGGGCATCCCGCCCGAGGCCCTGCCCCGCATCTTCGAGAGGTTCTTCCAGGCGGACCCGTCGCACAGCCTGGGAGCCGGCACGAGCGGTCTGGGCCTGTCGATCGTGCAGGCCCTGGCCCAGGCACAGGGCGGTCGGACCGGCGCCGAGAATGGGCCGACCGGCGGAGCGCGGCTCTGGTTCGAGCTTCCGGCCGCTTCGGGTGTCGCCGGTCCGGGCTGAGTCCGGATCCACCGGCCCGCGCCGCAGATCGCCAATCCCGCCTGAGTCCGGATCCACCGGCCCCGCGCCGCAGAGCGCCAATCCCGCCTGAGTCCGATCGGGCCACCCCACCAGGAGCGTGGTCGCCGGGCCGGCATGCGGCGATACTGGGGCCCATGGACACGCCAATTGGGAGCCCATTCCGGCTGGTGCTGGTCGCCGTCGACGACGACCTGGCCAGGGCATGGGACCGGTCCTGCCGCGGCCTGCCCGGCGTGGAGATCTACCGCGGCTCGATCCTGGACGTCAAATGCGACGCCGTCGTCAGCCCGGCGAACTCGTTCGGCTTCATGATCGGCGAGGTCGACGCCGTCTACGCGCGAAGGTTCGGCGTCCGGCTGGTGAGTCGCGTGCGCGACCAGATCCTCGAGCATCACGGCGGCGAGCTGCTGATCGGAGACGCGGAGGTAATCGAGACGGCCGACGGCGACATCCCATTCCTGATCTGCGCGCCGACGATGCGCGTGCCGATGCGCGTGAGCGACACCGTGAACCCGTACCTGGCGGCTCGGGCCGTCCTGCGGCTGGTGCGGTACGGCCACTTCCGGGGCGCGCCGTTCCCGGGCGTGGCGGTGCGCGACCTGATCGGCGTGGTGGCGATGCCGGGACTTGGGACCGGAACGGGCGGCGTCTCGGCAGGCAAGTGCGCCCGCCAGGTCCGGGCAGCCTACGAGGAAGTCGTGATCGGGCGCTTCACGATGCCGGCGACGCTGGCCGAGGCATCGGCGCGCCACGAGGCGCTGACCGTCGGGCGATCGCGTCGGTGATGCTCGCCCCCCGAGCGCCGATCGCCACGTCGGTGGACCGTCCTGCGCGACCGGAAGACGCTATCGAACCGGGAGCGCTTTGCACGGCCAATACAATCGAGGCAGTCCGCGGGGCATCGAACAGCCGGAGGGTTCAGAGATGACGGAGTGGGCCAACTCTCAAGCGATCGATCCGCTCGGGCCTCCCGGTCCGGTCGGCCCGGAGCGGCGCGAGACGATCGAGCTCGTGGGTCCGCACTTGCGAGTCTCCGGGGACATCTCGCTTCTTCGTTTCACACGCCTGTCGGATCTGGTCAACTACAGTCGTGGCTTCGTCAAGCTGACTGGCGCGCAGCTCCTTCGACGCAACGGCGACCCGACGGGCATGGTCGTCCAGGAGCTGATGGTCAACCAGGACGAGATCACGTTCATCGGCCAGAAGAAAGAGGATGTGTCCACGGCCGAGACGGGGTTGGTTGGCGGGATGGATCGGCCGCTGATGCAGCGAGTGCCGCGGGAGCTCGTGATCTTCACGGCGGGTCACACGTTGACGGGGACGATCTACCTCTTCTCGGAGACGGACGTCGCCACGTTCGTCGATTCGCCCGATCCGCGCTTTGTGGCCATGACGGCGGTCACGGCTCGCTCGCTGGCGGATCGGCGGGTGATCAGCCACTTCGGTCTGGTGCTGGTCAACCGAACTCAGATAACGGCAGCCTCGCTGCGCGAGCTGGCCGGCGGCGCGGACGAGACGGGCGTGGACGTGGACTGAGAGCCGCGGCAGGACAGGGGGTTCACGCAGTAGCGCGGATCAGTCGGCGGGGTACAGGCTCCGCTGGGCACGAGCGACGGCCCTCTTGGGAGGTCAGGCCGGTTCCGACTGAGGTGCCTGCACGGCCGCCGGCAATGCCGCCGTGGCGCTACGACGTTGAGTTCGGAGCACCGACCCGATGACGGCCAGACCGGAAAGGAGCATCGCCCCAGCGAGGGTGAAGACCGCGCCGGTTACACCCGTTGCCAGCGTGGTGTACCACTGACCCAGGGTGTCCGCGATCGGTTCGGGCGCCACTGTGGGCGCTCCGTTTACGCTCGTGGCGAATGCCCAGACCAGCGCTGGCAGGAACACGAGGAAGCCTCCGACGACCGCATAGCCGACACCGACGAACAGGCTCCGAGACCGCCAGGCGGCCACAGCAAGCGCGACGACTCCTGCCGCGGTAAGCAGGTGAGCGACCGGGGTTAGGTAGAAGAGCGGACCGGGGTCGAACGTGGTGCTCGCTCGTCGGACCGCGTCCGGGAGCACACCCGCGTCAAACCACTGGCCGATCAGGAGGGTCAGCAGCGCGACCAAAGCCGCGACAAGCCATCGCCTGAACTGAGTGAACACCGAATCCCCCGCATGCTGGTTCCCGCATTGGCAGCTTGGGCTGGGCCTGCCGCCCGGTCAAGTGGCTGCTTTCACGAAGTCAGCGCAGTCGTCCAGGGGCAAGTCCTTGCCCTGGGCCAGTGTTCGCCAACGCACACCAGGCGGCCCTCGGGGCCGAGTAGGCGCCGCGCCCGGTCAGCGTCCAGGGCACACTGTCCGGCTGTGAGACATCCGGCTGAGTCCATAATCGGCACATGACTCCGGGGACTGCCCTCCGGCGAGGTTGGTTGGCGCTGACGGCCGTAGCGTTGATCACTGCCGCCTGCACTCACGTCCCCGCAACGAACGCATCGTTGTCGCTGGAGGTCGCCGATCGGCTTACCACGGTCGGAGATGGCCAGGGCTGGTACACGGCGCTCAAGCTGGTGGGATCGCGACCGGACGTGGCCTGGGCCGGACCCGGCGAGTTGGACGCCGAAGTGACGCTCGCAGCCGGGATCGACCCGGGCAGCTCCATCGCCTCACGCGCCTGCATGGCGATCCTTGACGCCGTCAACAACCCCAAATATGGGCCACCGTTCGGTATCGGCGAGATCGATCTCCTCGGCGAGAAGTACAGCCATGAATGCCGGGAGCCCGAAGCCTCCGGCAGCCCGGGTCAGTCCACCTGAGAAGATCCTTCGAGCGGGCAGCTCTGCCGGTGGCCTGGGCGCTGAAGCCGCCCAAGCACTGGCGGCAGCGAGGTCGAGTGCCCCTACCGGCCCAGCCAGGCCGTGTCCGGTCACTCCATGCCGCACCAGAGCGGCGGAGGCGCAGGTCGCTGGTTCGATATCCCTATCGTGCGCCAGCGTATGGGAATGTACCCAGTGGGCAGGACTTTGACTGGTCGGCGCTACTCCTCTCGCCCCGACCATAACCAGCTCATCAGCACGGAATGCCTCTGCGAGGCCCCTCCGGAGAGCTGCTGGCGTCGGCTCCACGTGCATCGTGTTGAGCCCCAAGACCTCCACCGACTCGAAAAGCGACTCAGCGAGGGCGCGTCGCGAGTTTGGTGCCGCTTCCCATAGTGCGGGCAAGTTGCGCAGGAACTCGACCGACTCGGCCGGGTCGAGACCCTGATACTGCGCTGCAGTCTTTGCGCTCTGCTCCGCCTCATCGAGTCGCGCCATTTCAGCCTCAAGGCGGGCGGGGTCGCGATGGCGGCGATAGGCGGCGAGGGCATCGGCACGTTCCCGCTCGATCCGGACCAGGGCGAAGCGATCGACATCAGCGCTCGCCTGGCCTGTCATAACCTCGGCGATCGTGTCGGCTCCGAGCGATACGCGTTGCAGGATCTTGCCCACGACGTGCTCATACTCCGCGGCCTGGTAGCTGTGACCCGGTGTACGCCGATGCTGGCCACGGAGCGCTTTGGCTGGGGCGTGGTAGGCGGCGACGAAGGCCTCGCAGGGCTCGGTGTGACGGTAGCGGCCGGTGTCCCCGATAAGCCTCCGACCGCACGCGGAGCAGCGAAGCATCGAGAGCGCGTAGGTCCGATGCGTAGCCGGGTGACCGTCGCGCGTGCGGCGAGTCTCGCGCACTGCCTGTACGTCATCCCAGGTTTCGCGGGCAATGATCGGTTCGAAGTGCGTGTCGGAGCCATCGGAGAGGCGGCCGGCATAGAGCGGGTTGTTGAGCATGCCGCGGACCGTGTGCAGTCCGATCCCGGTCTCCGCGGCGACCACGCGATCTGTGAGGCGGGCGGCTGCAAGTCCGAACGCCTTGCGGACGGTGTCGAGCTGCGCTGGCACAGGTTCGAGTAGCTTCCGATCGTCACGCCGGAAGCCGAACGGTGCCCGGCCGCCCGGGTCGTGCTGCTTGGTGAGCTTAGAGGCATAGCCCTCGCGTATCCGGCGGCTCAATCGGCGGCTGTATCGCTCGGCGTCTGTGGCTTCAGCCACGAGCTGGTCCCAGTCGCGCTCACAGGAGGACAGGATCTGTTCGTCGGCGAACCAGACGGCGACCCCTGCAGGGTGCAGGACGTCTTCGAGCAGGTTGAGCGTCTGGCGTAGGTTGCGCTGCCAGCGGCTGACATAGCCCACGAGCAGCACGTCAAACGCGCCGGTGGCTGCGGCATCGAGCATCGCCGCCATAGCCGGGCTGCGGTATACGGTGCGTCCGCTATGGGCGATGCGCCACTCCAAACTGGTGTCGGCGAGACCCAGACGTTCGATGGCGCCGTCCTGCAGCTCGGCCTGCGCTTCGGGGCCGTATCGATCGAACTGGCCCGTGGTGGACTCGCGTATCCAGCGTGCGGCGCGAAGGCCTCGGAGGTCGTCGACGGAGCCGGGAAGTCTGTTCATCGGTTCGCTTCTTTCGATCCGCTCATGCCTCGGTGTCCCTTCGCTTCGCTGTTGGTGCCATCTTGCCACGGCTTGCGGCCGACTCAGCAGCCCGACGTGCCGCGATCTCAGCCAGCGCCAGGCGCAAGGCAATGACGATCGGATCGGAGGGCTGGTGCCGCGTCATCGGCTCGTTCATGGCGCCAGCCCGCCGGGAGGACCAGCAGCCGCGATCTGCGATGCGAACCCAATGCCCACGCCGGCGAAGGCGAAACGCCCGATGACGAGGGTGGAGTCCGGATCGAACACCGTCTCACCGGCCAGGGCGCGAGCGATGAACGCCAGCTTCATCCGGAAGCGAACACGAGAAGTACGCAGAGCCCCGAAGGTGACCGAGTAGCGCCGAGCCTTGGTCAGGAAGTGACCACGGAAGCCGAGCATATGAGCCCAGGCCCGCAGACGAAGATGCTCGTATCGGGGATCGCCCCCGAGGGCCCAGCAGGTCGCCATCATCGCCCGAGCATGGTCGGTGACCGCCAGTCGGCCGATCTCATAGGCAGAGCGCAAGCGCCGGTCCGCACCGCCGGCATTCTCGGCTGCCTTGGTGGCGTATTTGGCGAGATAGCCAGCGACCCTGACATCGGTGCCTTCGCCTTCGGCACCCGCCCCGATAGGGCGAATGTCGAGCTGGACGCCCCAGCGAACCAGGAACGGCGTCCCGTCGGGCCGACTTGTCCGCAGCGATGTTTGCGCGGCCGAAGCTGCGACGATCTCTGCGAGCAGATCTGGCGTCGCCCATGTCGGCGGCGCGGTCAGCTTTGGATCGGGCCCGTCGAGGCGCAGGATCACGTGGAGATGGACGAGACCCCGAGTTTGGAACTCGGCCACCTTGACGAAGGACAGGCGCACGCGCTCGCCAATCTCGCTCCGAGGCACTCCCGCTCGCGCGGCGAGGAGGCGGGTCATAGCGATGGTGGTCCGGCGCCACAGAGCCCCTGCATGGGCATTCCAGAGCACGGCACCGGCGTAGTCGTAGCAGTCGGGGCAGAGAGGCTGACCGAGAGCGGGCTCGTCCTGGCCATGGCGGATGCGGCATGAGGCCGGCCGGCCGTGGGCGCACGTCGCCTCGGTCGTTCTGGTTCGGCACGGCAGCGTGGATGCGCCGCGAACCACCCGGCGATGAACGGCGCCAAACGATTGTGCGGTCAGGGTTGCGAACACTCGGGGATGGTCCGCCAGCTTGGTAGAGAGCCCTCTGACCTCGTCGCCGGCGAGACCCGCTCGCACCAGAGCGTAGGCATCGCGCCGGTATGTCGTCGAGCAACTCGGGCAGCGCGACGAGCGGCGGTTGCCGCAGGCGACCAGTACAACACCGTCGGGGGTGTCTGCACTCGCGAAACGCTCGACGATCTCGCCGGTCTTGCGATCAACTGTGAGTCGCTCGCCGGCGAGCCGGATCGGGGCCGAGCATCGCGCGGCCAGCGGGAGCGAGGCCGAGGTGGCGTCGGGAACGGATAACGAGTGCGAGCGGGGCGTGCTCGCGCCGGGTATGGCAGCGTCCATCGGAGCCATGTCCTTTCGGGTTCGGACGAAATGGCAACCGACGGGACGCGTTCATCTAGGCTTCGCTATGCGATGCCGTCCTCGGTCGGGGATGGTCCGATCGCTCCAAGGTCATGGCCCCCAAGCCTGATGGGCCGAGCGATCAAGAAGGGCCGGTCACACCTCTTGTTCGCGGTCGAGCACGCCGACCGTATGCGAACCGTGACCAGGGTTCATGCCCGTGTTGCGGAGTTCCTCCGCCAATGCCCGCAGTCTGCACCGGCTCTGTGACAGCTGTATGGCACGGCTGGCCGACACGAGCGCGATCTTTCAGCTCACCACGAGCCCCAGCGACATTTGCTCCCCAACGTAGCCGTGTCCGTCTCGCAGCATCTCCAGGCCTGGTTCGATAGCGGATCCCAGCCGGTGCGTTGAGCACAAGAGGGCGGAGTTCCGCCCGGCTCCGCCTGGTCCGGCCCGCCGGGCGGCCCTCCGCCCCGGTCAAGGCTCCTGGATCGATCCAGGCAAGGGTGTGGCTACGCCGTATCAGTGCGTCGAGCGGTCGTATGGCCACTGCTGCGCGCGGATGGAGCGATGCAAGGGCACGGTTGCCACGGCGTGGTTACAACTTCCATTACTGCATCAAGAAGGTCGCCAAATGACCTTCTGCCGTCAAATGAAGTCGAGCAGATACCCGCGCGGTATCATCGCCACACGTTCGGCAGTTTGCGAGTAGAAGGGGGTAGCAGTTGTGAAGAAGCGCTTTCTTGGTGTCTGTACTCTGACCCTGGCGGTTGTGGCCCTGTTGGGTTGCGGTGGCTCAGCTGCGTCCACCACTTCGGCGTCGAGTCCATCCGCCGCGTC
>PMXQ01000149.1:1202-189820 GCA_003171065.1 Chloroflexota bacterium | reverse complement strand
GCCCAGAGGAACCGCGACCCCGCATCGTTCGGCCGATCCGAGAATCGGCCGAGTCGTTCGGTATTTCGTGGCCCCTCCGGGCAGGACCGAATCTAGGCCGCGCCGGCGGTGGTGCCAACCCGCTTATCCACGTTTCTCGGAAAACGCGGGCAGCCATCCGACGTGCTGTCCACGGGCCGCCCACACCGCCGCGCCCAGCACGCCTGCGCGTCGAAGGCGGTTGGAACGGCCGTTCTCATGCCGGTTCGGACGGAAGCGTGCGACGCCGGCGGTGCAGCGTCTTGACGCGCAGGGCCAGCACAAGGCGGAAGGCCTCGATGAAGATTGCCATGTTCATCTTCGACTGACCGGCACGCCGCTCTTCGAAGGTGATCGGGATCTCGACGATGCGCGCGCCTGCCAGCCGCGCCCGGAAGGTCGTCTCGATCTGGAATGCGTAGCCGCCCGCGTGCAGGTGATCGAGGTCGATCGCGCGGAGCACTGAACTGCGGAAGGCCTTGAAGCCGCCGGTGAGGTCGCGATAGGGCATCAGCAGGACGATTCCGGCGAACAGGCTGCCGCCCCGGCTCACCAGGCGGCGAAGGATGTTCCAGCGCGGGATGTGCCCGCCCTTGACGTAACGGGAACCCAGCACCAGGTCGGCCCGATCGGCTGCCAGGGGCTGGAGCAGGCCGGGCAGGAATCTGACCGGGTGGCTGAAGTCCGCGTCTATCTGGACCACGACGTCTGCCCCGCGAGCGAGCACGTCGCGGAAGGCTGCCACGTAGGCTCGTCCCAGCCCCTGTTTGGCCTGACGGTGCAGGACGGCGATGTTCGGGTGCTGCCGGGCCAGGTCATCGGCCAGCTCGCCGGTCCCGTCGGGAGATCCGTCGTCGACAAAGAGGACGTTCGCCTGCGGCACCGTGGCGAGGATGGCCTCGCTCATGGGGCCCACGTTCTCGCGTTCGTTGTATGTGGGGACGATGATCCAGATGCGAGGGCCTGCGGGCACGGCTGCGATCGAGCTCGGCGACTGGGCGGCGGACGGCATCGACTTCCTGGCTGCGAAAATGGGGTCGCGGCCGAGGATACCCTCCGTCTCCCCTATCCTGCTGGCCACGCGGCACCATCCCTGGGCAAATCGCAGGCCCGAGGCGGCCCGCGGGCCGGCCGCGATGCGGCCGGACACAAAGAAACGCCCGAAGGAACCGCTTCGATCGGACTGCGGCTTCGCGCGTACCGGCCGCTTTGACCGCCGCAAGCAAGGAGTCCGAGGACTTCTCGCTCGAACGGCGACCTGCGCTCCGGCCACTGCCGGAACTGCCACCAGCTCCTCTACATTCCACCTTCCGCGGCTACGGTCTGCGATCCGAACCAAAAACCCTTGCGGGCTCCTGGTCTTTCACGTAGATCGGTCACCGTTTCCGTTGAAACCGCTGAGTCGGTGTCGATCTCGCTGGCCCCTTCGGGCAAGACAGACAATAGGTCCGGACCACCTCCGCGAGAAGTGGCTTATCCACCAGTTTCGGCTGCGAGCATGGCAGTTTTGGCAGTTGTCCACCCCCCGCGAACACGGGCAGGTCGGCGCGAACCCCTAATGCGGACGACTGAGAACGGATGTTCTAGTGCTCCTCTACCCCGCCGGGCTGCGCGACCGGGCGGGGAACGCGCCGCCCAAGGGCCGCTCAGGCGTCGGCGGAGGTGCCGCCGTCGTCGGTGGTCCCGTTGTCGGCACGGAGCGATTCGCGATAACGCGCCGCGACTGCCTCCAGCTCACCCGCCAGCGGAGGGCTGACGCGGCCCCGGACGCGCACGTCGAAGGAGCGATAGTCGAGATCCACTGTGCCGCGCTCGCGGATGCGGGCGATCAGCTCCCCGGCGCGGTATGGGATCGCGACGTCCACGTCAACCCACAGCGACGCAAGCAGCGCGGAGAGCTCAGCCTTCAGCGTTTCGAGGCCGTAACCGGTCACGGCGGAGATCAGGACCGTGCCCGCGATCGCCGGCGCGGGCGTGTCGCCGTCGCGGGCCGCCGCCTCGATGAGATCCGCCTTGTTGAACGCCACGAGGCGCGGCTTCTCGCCGGCGCCCAGCTCCTCGAGCACGGTCTGGACCGTGACCCGATGCTCGGCGAAGTGGCGGTCCGAGGCATCGACAATCTCCAGAAGCACGTCGGCGCGCGTGACCTCCTCGAGGGTCGCGCGGAATGCGTCGACGAGCTGGTGGGGCAGCTTGTGGATGAAGCCAACCGTGTCGGTAACGATCGCAGTCTGGCCCTCGCCCAGCTTGACCTGGCGCGACGTCGGATCGACGGTCGCGAACAGTCGGTCTTCGGCTCTGACGACCTCTTGGCCGACGAGCGAGTTCAACAACGTCGACTTGCCAGCGTTGGTGTAGCCGACGATGGCGACCGTCGGGATGAGCCGCCGATCGCGGGCGCGGGTCGCTGTGCGGCGCTGTTCGGCGACCTGGTCGACCCGCTCCTTGAGCCTCTTGATCCGTTCGCGGACGAGGCGGCGGTCGGTCTCGAGCTGGGACTCGCCGGGACCTCTGGTGCCGATGCCGCCGCCGGTGCGCGAGAGGTGGGTCCACATGCGGGTCAGGCGTGGCAGCTGGTATTCGAGCTGTGCCAGCTCGACCTGGAGGCGGCCCTCATGCGTCTGGGCATGCAGGGCGAAGATGTCGAGGATGAGGCGCGACCGGTCGATCACCTTGGTCTTGACGGCTTCCTCGAGTGCGCGCTGCTGGGCCGGCGAAAGCTCGTCGTCGGTGATTAGGATCGTGTAGCCAGTTTCCGATCTGGCGGCCACCAGCTCGTCGACCTTGCCCTTGCCGACGTAGAAGTTGGGGTCGACATGGCGACGGTTCTGCCACTCCGCGCCCACGACCTCGGCGCCGGCGGTGTCGGCGAGGCTGGCCAGCTCTGCGATCGACTCCTCGGCCGTCCAGCCGGGATCGTCGCCGGTGTCGACGGCGACGAGAAAGGCGCGCTCCACCGGCGCGGTCAGATCGATCATGTCCTTGGTCATACCGAGCCAGGATAGCCGAACGGCTGCCGGCGAAGGATCGGGCGCGACCAGCTGGCCCACCTTCCGCGGGGCTATACTCGGTCCGCCGGCTGAGTCCCCCAGCACTGATGTTCGTCACATGCCTCGGGCGATCGGCACCATGAGGAGAGCAGGAGATGGCGGCCAGGACTGTGCGTGACTTCCAGGCGGGACTCGACGTCGCACCCATCGTGGATGCGTGGGCCCAGTCCAATCACTACGGCTTCCGCGGTATCTCGCCGGACGGCACCCGCAACTACCAGCGCGGGAACGGATTCCTCACCGGTGCCATGCCGCTCACCGTCCGCCAGTCCGGTCCAGCGGTTCACCTGGAAACCTGGATCCACGCCACCCTGGTGGCGCGGATCTGCGCCGTCTTCCTGATCCCGACCGACATGGGAATTGAGTCGGGCGGCGTGAGGGGTGTCCTGCCGCGGTCGATTGCCCGCGGCGCCGTCAACAACCTGCTCGCGCAGCTCGGCCAGCCGCCCATCGCGTAGTCGCCGTCAGGAAACCGGCACGGCGGAGCCTTGATCTGATGGCGGGCAACGGCCCTCGCCGGCCACGGACGCCGGCGGCCTCCGGGCGATCGGTCGGGCGTCAGACGGCGAGGTACTCCTGGGTCGCGGATAGAGCCTCTGGCAGCGGCAGCTCGTGCGTGGCGTTGAGCCAGCGGATGTCCGGCTCGCGGCGGAACCACGTTGCCTGGTGGCGGGCGAAGACGATGTTTCGGCGGGCGTCCTGCGCGATCGCCTCGTCGCGTGTGAGGCGGCCTTCGATCAGGGCCAGGCTCTCCGCGTAGCCGATCCCCGAGAAGCTGGGGACAGTCGGCGAGAAGCGGGCGACGAGGGCGCGCGTCTCCTCGACGAGGCCGGCGTCGAACTGGGCGCGGGCGCGGGCGTGGATGCGCTCGCGCAGGACCGGCGGCTCGACCCCGAGGCCGAGCCACAGAACCGGCCGGCCGTAGCCGCGAGGTTCTGGGAGCGGCGCGTCTCCGCGGAGGCGGGCGATCTCCACGGCCCTTACCACGCGGCGTGGATTGCGGAGATCAACGGCAGCGGCGCGGGTGGGGGCGAGCTCGCGCAGCTCGGCGACGAGCGCGGGCAATCCCTCCATGGCGAGCCGGGCCTCCACAGACGCGCGCACGTCCGGGTCCCAGGGCAGCTGTTCGACGGCGAGGCCGCGGGCCACGGAACGGAGATAGAAGCCCGTCCCACCGACCAGCAGCGCGACGGCGCCACGCGCGGCGATGCCCGCCAGCGCCGCGCTGGCACAGGCCGAATATTCGGCGACGCTGAACGGCTGGTCCGGATCCACGAGATCCAAGCAATGATGCGAGACTCGCGCGCGTTCCTCGGCCGTCACCTTGGCCGTGCCGATGTCCATGCCGCGGTACACCTGGCGTGAGTCGGCGGAGACGATCTCGGCCGCTACGCCGTGTACGCCGAGCCCCTCGGCCAGGGCCAGCGAGAGGGCGGTCTTGCCGCTGGCCGTCGTTCCAGCAAGGACGACGAGGGGCGGGAGGCCGGCGGGCGCGGCCACTTACGAAGTCGGAGCGATGGCGCGCTCGGGCAGGAGGCGCCCGCGCAGCGCGAACGGCCCGGCGAACTCGATCCGAACGGTCACCGCGCTCCCCACCAGCGCCGCGTCGCCCGAGAGGTGGACCAGCTTGTTGTGCCGTGTCCGCCCCGCCAGGGCGACGCTCCCCTCCCCCGCCGCACCGTACAGGCTGGGCACGCGGAGCGAAGCGTCATCCGCCGGATTGTCCTCGTCGGCAGCCTGCCGCTTGCGGGGCGTGATCCGCTCCACAAGCACTTCCACGTTGCGCCCCAGCCACTCGCCGTTGCGTTCCAGGCCGATCGACTCCTGGAGGGCCAGCAGCTCGTTCAGCCGCCGCCGCTTCACTGCCGCGGGCACGTCGTCGGCCATGCGCAACGCCGGGGTTCCCGGGCGCGGCGAGTAGGCCGCGGCGAAGACGGTGTCGAACCGTAGCTCCTCCATGACCTTCAGCGTGGCGGCGAACTGCGCCTCGGTCTCACCGCAAAACCCGACGATGACGTCCGTGGAGACGGCGATGCCCGGCACGGCCGCGCGTATCCGGGTCAGTCGGTCGCGATAGTGGTCGACGGTGTACTGGCGCCCCATCCGTTGCAGCGTCACGTCGTCGCCCGACTGGATCGGCAGGTGGAGGTGCTCGCAGACGCTCGGGCATTCGGACATCGCGCCGATCAATCGGTCCGAAAGATCCCAGGGGTGCGAGGTGATGAACCGCAGGCGCGGAATGGCCGGCCGGCCGTCGGCGCCGGTGATGGCATCGATCGAGCGCAGCAGCTCGGCCAGATCGGGCCGGCCCCGCAGGTCGAGCCTGCGCCCGCTCGATCGGCGCGTGGAGATGTGTCCGAACCGTGCCTCGGCCGGCAGATCGTGGCCGTAGCTGTTGACGTTCTGGCCGAGGAGGGTCGCCTCCTGGAACCCGGCGGCGGCAACGCTTCGCGCCTCGGCGACAATGTCGTCGAAGGGGCGGCTGCGCTCCGGCCCGCGGGAGAACGGAACGATGCAGTAGGTGCAGGTCTTGTCGCAGCCGTAGACGATCGGCAGCCAGGCCGAGATGGTCGAAGAGCGGGCGACGCGGCCTTCAGCCAGGGCGGTGGCGCGGTTGGGCGCCAGATGGTCCGCGGCGCTCACCGGCCTGCCGGAGACAACGGTCGTCGCCGCGGTCGTCGCCGTCTGCAGGCCGACGGGAGCCTGAGCGGAGACCAGCCCCAACCGGAGCGCCAGCTCGGGTTCCTCGTCGGGCCGCAGGAACGTGTCGACCGCCGGAAAGCGTCGAGCCAGGCCGGTTCGTTCCGACTCACGGACGCCGCAGCCGGTCAGAACCACCCTCACGCCGGGCTTCGTCCTCTTGAGCTCGGCGAGCTGGCCCTGGCGTCCGATGACCTTGGCTTCGGCGTGCTCGCGGACGGCGCAGGTGTTGATGACGATCAGGTCGGCCATCTCCAACGAGGGCGCACGCTCGCACCCAACGGCGAGCAGCTGACCGGCCATCTCCTCGGAGTCGCTCAGGTTCATCTGGCAGCCGAGCGTCCAGACGAAGAAGCGGGGCATCTCGTGGGCGCCAGGCCGGAACTCGGAGACGGCCGGATCGACGGCTGGGGCCGCGGCGCGGCGCGCCATCTCGACCCGACCGACCGCGAGCGGCGCGAGAGCCCCCTCCGGCCGCATGGTCATGAAGGCGAGACCTCGGTGCGGATCGTCAAACGGCGGCGTCCAAGCAGCGCGAACAGGTTCGTGGCGTCCTCGTCGGGTACGTAGAGGGCGGCGTGCGCCTGAGCATAAGTCTCTCCGTCGCCGTGATAGTCGCTCCCGCCTGTCTCCACCAGACGCAGGTCACGAGCCACGTCGGCGAGGGCGGCGATCGTGTCGGCGTCGAAGTGGCGGTAATGGACCTCCAGCCCGCCCAGCCCGACCTTCGTCAGGTTTTCGACCAGCTCGCGGCGCCCGTACGCGTCGGCGAAATGAGCCAGTGACGGCAGGCCGCCGGCGGCCCTGATGGCCGAGATGGCCTCGCTCGGCCCAAGGCCCTCTCGGGGCACATACGCCGGCTTGCTGCGGCCGAGGAGACGCTGCATCGCGTCGTCGACGCTGGAGGCGTACCGCGCGGCCACGAGGCAGCGGGCGATCTGGGGTCTGCCAAGCGCAGCGCCGGAGGCGGCGCCCTGACCGGCCAGCAGCTCATCGACCTGGTCGTCCACCGGGTAGCCGAGCTGTCGGAGCCGGTCGACGATGCGGTTGAACCGCGTCAGGCGAAAACTTCGCTGGCGTTCGAGCGTGGCTTCGAAGAAGTCGTCGTCCAGGTCCACGCCCAGACCGAGAATGTGAAGCTCGCCTTCCCAGAGCTGCGGAATGCCCATGGCGACGCTGTTGATCTCGACCGCGGGCAGGAGCTCGAGCGGCAGAGCCGGCTGGCCGGGGGCCAGCAGCTCGCGAACCCCGGCCAGGGTGTCGTGATCGGAGAGCGCGAGAACCTGTACGCCGGACGCGGCCGCGGCGCCGAGCAGCTCCAGCGGCTCGAGAACGCCGTCGGAGCGGCAGCTGTGCGTATGCAGGTCCACGCGCGACGGGTGCGGCGGTATCACCAGGTCGCCCTGAGTGGCCCGGTAGGCGGTGGCGCGGTAGCGATAGGAGCCGGTGTCGCCCTTCAGGGGATCGGCCGATCTTGCGGCGCGTGCGGGACCGTCCTGCGAACCTGGGCCCGCATGGGCGTTCCCGCTCGCGTGGGCTGCCCGCCGGAGAAGCTCGTCCCGGTGCCGTTGCTCCTGGAAGCGTGTATCCGAGCGCCTGTCGTCGGGCACGCTACACCTCGACGATGCGCTGGACACGTTCGATCGCCAGCGCCCGACCAGTGTCGGGATCGACGTCGATCTGGCAGGCGTTGAAGACGACCGGGCCGGTCCCCACTTCGAACCGCGTCGGCAGGCCGTTCAGGAAGCGCGGGATCACCGTAGCCGGGTCGAAGCCTATGACGCTGTGAACGGGCCCGCACATGCCGAGATCCGACTGGTAGGCCGTGCCCCTGGGCATGATCCGCTCGTCGGCGGTGGCAACGTGAGTGTGGGTCCCGACCACCGCGCTGGCTCGACCGTCGAGGTAGATGCCGAAGGCGTTCTTCTCGCTGGTCAGCTCACAGTGGAAGTCGACCACGCGAACCGGGGGCAACGGCTCGGAAGCCTCGTCCACCAGGCGGTCGAAATCGGTGAAAGGGTTCTCGATCGGGGTCATGTACGTCCGGCCCTGGAAGTTGAGCACGGCCACGTCCGTGCCGTCGGCGGCGTGGAAGATGCCCCAGCCGCGCCCCGGCACGCCGTCTGTGCCGTAGTTGTGCGGGCGAAGGATCCGCTCGTCGTGTTCGAGCTCCTGGTACATCTCGCGCTTGTCCCAGATGTGGTTGCCCGACGTGATGACGTCTATCCCGGACTTGAACATGCCCTCGGCAGTGGATACGGTCAGGCCCATGCCGCCGGCCACGTTCTCGCCGTTGGCGGTGACCAGGGCGATGTCGCGCTCGCGCCGAAGCCCCGGCAGGAGCGCCTCAACGGCCAGCCTGCCGGGCCGCCCGATCAGGTCGCCGATCATGAGGATGCGGCAGGCGCGCCGGCCTGCCGGCGTGAGGGGCGGGCCGGCAGAGAGGGACACCGGCGGCTACTTGGCGTATTCGACGGCCCGCGTCTCGCGGATTACCGTCACCTTGATCTGGCCCGGGTAGGTGAGGCTGGCCTCGATCTTCTTGACCACATCGCGGGCCAGGCGAGTCGCGGTCACGTCGTCGATCTGTTCTGGCCGCACCAGGATCCGAACCTCGCGACCGGCCTGGACCGCGAAGCTCTTCTCCACTCCCTCGAAGCTCTCGGCGATCGCCTGGAGATCCTCGAGGCGGCGGACGTAGGTCTCCATCGACTCGCCGCGGGCGCCCGGTCGGGAAGCGCTGATGGCGTCCGCGACCTGGACGATGGGAGCCTCCATGGAGGCGTACTCGACTTCCTGGTGGTGTGCCGCGATGGCGTTCACGACCTTGGGCGAGAGGTTGTGGCGCTGCGCGATCTGGGCGCCGATCTGGGCGTGCGGGCCCTCGACCTCGTGGTCGACTGCCTTGCCCATGTCGTGGAGCAGACCGCCCACTTTGGCTGCCTGAACGTCGAGGCCGAGCTCCGACGCGATCATGGCCGCCAGGCGGCTCGTCTCGACCGAGTGGACGAGCACGTTCTGGCCGTAGCTGGTGCGGTACTTGAGACGGCCCAGGAGCTTGACGATCTCCGAGGGAAGGGCCGGAATGCCGGCGTCGTAGATGGCCTGCTCGCCGGCCTGGCGCATCACTAGGTCGACCTCCGCACGAGCTTTGGCGACGACCTCCTCGATGCGCCCGGGGTGGATGCGGCCGTCGGCCATGAGCTTGGTCAGGGCCAGGCGGGCCACCTCGCGGCGGACCGGGTCGAAGGCGCTGATGACGACCGTCTCAGGAGTGTCGTCGATGATCAGGTCGACGCCCGTGGCCTGCTCGAGGGCGCGGATGTTGCGACCCTCGCGGCCGATGATGCGGCCTTTCATCTCGTCGTTGGGCAGGTGAACGGCGCTGACCGTGTGCTCGGCGGTGTGGTCCGCCGCGATGCGCTGCATGGTCGTGATGACGATCTCGCGGGCGCGGTCTTCGGCCTCGTCCCGGGCCGCTCGCTCGATCGCCTTACCGATGCGCACTCCTTCGCGCTCCGCCTCGTCGCGGACCGCCTCCAGGAGCTGGGCCTTGGCGTCCTCGGCGCTCATGCCGCTGACGCGCTCGAGGGCCGCCACGTGCTCCTGCTGGGCCGTGGCGAGCTGTTGACGGGCGTTCTCGAGCTCGCGCTCGCGGTCGAGGAGCTTGCGGTCGCGTTGCTCGAGCATGTCGGACCGAAGGTCGAGCTGCTCGTCACGGGCAAGCAGGCGGCTCTCCAGGCCGGAGAGCTCCGATCGCTTGGCCCGGGCTTCGTCCTCGGCCTCGCGCGCCAGCCGGAGCTTTTCGTCCTTGGCCTCGAGGATCAGTTCCTTCTGCTGGGCGCGCGCCTCCGCGACGATGCGTCCGGCTTTGTCCTGGGCGCTCTTCACGGCCTGGTTGGCAATCTGGCCTCGAGCCAGGAAACCAACGACCACGCCCACGGCAAGGGCGACCACAGCGGCTGTGGCCACAAGGGCGACTTCCATATTTACTTGCCTCCCGTCCGGCCGATGACTGGGCCGGAGGTACGTCGAAACTGCTTGGGGCGGCCCAATCCGGTCTGGGCCCGCTCCCGGGGCGCCATCGGATGAAGCCGCGTTGTCGATGATTCGAGCTGGCGTCGCGGCCCTCAGACGGGCTGGCGACGCATTGTTCGTCTCGCGCGTAGTCTACGGCGGACGAGGCAATCCGGTTACGCGCCCGCGAAATCGAAGGTCCTCGTTCCGGGTGGCGTGCCGAGGGGAATCTGGAATCAGCCGGCAGTCAGTCGTCCCAGGCCGCGGGCTCGGCCGCCGGTTCGGGCGCGGCCGCGAAGTACCGGTTCGTCGCCTCCCGGCAAACCTCCGGGTCGAAGCCGTTGCGGGCAAGCAGTGCGTATGCGCGGTGCCGGCGGGTGCGCGCGTCGGGGATGCGCGCCAGGGCGCTGCCCCGCTTCGCCAGCAGTCGTTTGGCCGCCAACATGTCCGGGCCCTCCCCGGCCTCGTCGGCGTCACTGCCACCGCCTTCGAGCGCGCCGGTCGCGCCGAGGTGGCCGCCCCGCCTTTCGTCGAGAACCTCGGCCGCGAGCTCTCGGCCGATCCCCTTGAGGGTCAGCTCGCGGCGCAGCGCCGCCTCGCTGCGCGGCCTGGCTCGGTCGCGCGATTCCACCCACATGCGGGCGAAGGTCGCGTCGTCGAGCATTCTGAGCTCAGTCAGTCGGGCGACGGCCGCATCGACCAGATCGGGCCGATACCCCGCCTGCGTGAGATGCCGCCGCAACTCGTCGACGGAGCGGGATCGAACCTCGAGGAACCGCGCCGCGGCGTTCAGGACGACGGCGGGGTCGTCTATGAGGGCGCGCCGCTCACGACGTTCGCGCAACGACTCCCGGTGGTCCTGCCCTGGTGTGCGAGGCATGGCCGGCTATTCGGCCTCCTCGATGCCCTCCGCCGGCAGCGAGACCTCGGACATCTTGGACCGGATCTGCTTCTCGACCTCGCCTGCGATGTCCGGATTGGCCTTGAGGAAATCCTTGGCCGCCTCGCGTCCTTGGCCCAACCGAGTCTCACCGAAGTTGAACCACGCCCCGGTCTTGCTGACGAGGCTCATGGCCGTGCCGACATCGAGGAGTCCGCCTTCCTTGGAGATGCCCTCGCCGAACATGATGTCGAACTCCGCCGCCTTGAACGGCGCAGCGACCTTGTTCTTGACGACCTTGACCTTGACGCGGTTGCCGACGGAGTCCGTGCCCGACTTGATGGTCTCGATGCGGCGGATGTCCAGGCGCACGCTGGCGTAGAACTTGAGCGCCCGGCCGCCTGGGGTGACCTCGGGGTTGCCGAACATCACGCCGATCTTCTCGCGTAGCTGATTGGTGAAGATGAGGCTCGTGTTCGAGCGGCTGACGACGCCGGCGAGCTTGCGCAGGGCCTGGCTCATCAGACGGGCTTGGATGCCCACGAACGAGTCGCCCATCTCGCCCTCGATCTCGGCCTTGGGCACGAGCGCGGCAACAGAATCCACCACCACGGCGTCCACGCCGTTGGAGCGGATCAGAGTCTCGGTTATCTGAAGGGCGTCCTCGCCCGTGTCGGGCTGGCTTACGAGCAGCTCGTCCACGTTGACGCCGCAGGCGCGGGCGTAGCCGGGATCGAGGGCATGCTCGACGTCTATGAAGGCGACGACGCCGCCCTTGCGCTGAGCTTCCGCCAGGATGTGCTGGCACAGCGTGGTCTTGCCGGACGACTCGGGCCCGAAGATCTCGGTGATGCGGCCACGCGGGATGCCGCCCACGCCGAGGGCGAGGTCGAGCGCTATCGAGCCGGTTGGGATGACGTCGACCTGGGCTCGTTCCGACGAGCCGAGGCGCATGATCGAGCCCCGGCCGAACTGCTTCTCGATGGCCAGAATGGCCGCTTCGACGGCCTTGGTGCGTTCATTCGGCCGCTCCGCGGGGCGCTCCGCGCCTGCTGCCCGGGCCTCGGTCCCTCGCTCGATCATCGCCACCTTGCTCCTCGCTCCTGTCCTCTCGGGATTAGCGGAACGGGTCGCCCGATGGCGTCCGCCCGCTGCTAGCTCTCGGGTTCTTCGGTCCGCGGCTTCCGCTTCGGCTTCCACACCTCGACGTTGGTCGGCGGCTCCAGCATGGGCTGGATCTGAGGGGTCTTTTTCCCAGCGTCCTTGGGCTTCTTCTTCTCTTGGCGGTGCGGGCGGTCTCGGCTCGCCATCGGGTGTGCCTCCGCGTTCGACAGGCTACTGGTGGGCTCTTCACTCCGGCTGCACTGGCAATGCACGCGCTCCTGACAGAAGGGCCGTGGCCCGGAGTTCGGGCAACCGGTCGGAGAACGTGCCTGAGCGCAGCGCGGAGCGGATTTCGGCCATGAAGTCTAGGGTGAAGGTCATGTTGTGACAAGTTGCCAGGCGGTAGGCGAGGAGCTCCTCGGCGCGAAACAGATGAGCCAGATAGGCGCGCGAGAAGTTGCGGCACAGCAGGCAGCGGCAACCTTCCTGGACCGGCCGAGGGTCCTCCACGAACTGAGCGTTGCGCATGTTGAGGCGGCCGCCGGGGACCCAGAGCTGACCGTTGCGGGCGACTCGAGCCGGCAGGACGGAGTCGAACAGGTCGATGCCACGATGAACGGCCTCGAGCAGGTCTGCCGGCGAGCCCAGGCCCATGAGGTAGCGCGGCCGCGGATCGTCTCGAAGGAGGTCGATGGCGACCGTCAGCGCCGCCTCCCGCTGGACCGGCGTCTCATCGCCGGCCAGGCCGCCGATGCAGATGCCGTCGAACGGCAGGCTCATCATGAACCTCGTCGACTCCGCCCGAAGGTCCGGATCGAGGCCGCCCTGGACGATGCCGAAGAGAGCCTGGTCCGGTCGCGTGTGCGCGGCGAGCGAACGTTCGGCCCAGCGATGAGTGCGAAGCATCGCGTCCGCGACGGCTGCCCGGGTCGATGACGCGGGCGGCACCGGCTCGTCGAAGGCCACGGCGATGTCGGCGCCGAGCGCCTCCTGGACGGCGACCGAATGCTCGGGCGTGAAGCGATGGTACGAGCCGTCGAGATGGCTCTGGAAGGTGACGCCGTCGTCGTCGATCTTGCGCAGCTCGCCCATGGAAACAACCTGGAACCCGCCCGAGTCGGTCAGGAGCGGCCGGTCCCACGCCATGAAGCTGTGCAGGCCGCCGAGGCGGGCGATGCGCTCGTGACCGGGGCGCAGGTACAGGTGGTACGTGTTGGCCAGGATGATGGTGGCGCCGACCTCGCGAAGATCGTCGGGCGACAGTGCCTTCACCGTCGCGTTGGTGCCGACCGGCATGAATTGGGGCGTCTCCACGACCCCGTGGGGCAGCGTCAGCCGGCCGACCCGCCCCTGAGTGGAGCCGTCGGCAGGCGGCGGTACCTCCACGTCGTAGTGAACCGGCGAGGTCTGCGGGGCGCCATGGGCCGCCGAATGATGCGCTGCGTCTGTCATCAGCGGGCAGGAGCGTCCGGGTCGGCCGTGCCATCCCAGAGCGCGGGCTGGTCGGCATCGCCGCGGCGGGGCGGCGGAACTTCGAACCCTAGGCGAGCCAGGTGCTGGCGTGCGCCGTCCGTGGCGATGCGACCCTGCGGCGTTCGGTCCAGGAACCCCAACCGCAGCAGGAACGGCTCGTAAACGTCCTCGACCGTTTCCGGCTCCTCCGCCAGAACCGCAGCCAGGGCCTGCACTCCCACGGGCCCGCTGCCGAACTTCTGGACGATCGCCGCCAGCAGCTTGCGGTCCGTCCCGTCCAGCCCTTCGTCGTCGATCTCGAGAGCCGCCAGGGCCTTGTCCGCCGTGGCGGCGTCCACCCGACCGTCGCCGTTGATCTGGGCGAAGTCGCGCACGCGGCGCAGAAGGCGGTTCACGACGCGGGGCGTGCCGCGGCCACGGCGCGCGATGGCGATGGCGCCGTCCGAGCTGAGCTCCACGCCGAGCAGCCGGGCGGACCGCTCGACGATCGCGGTGAGATCCGCAAGATCGTAGAAGTCCAGCCGGTAAGCGGCGCCGAAGCGATCGCGCAACGGGCCGGAAATCCGACCGGCCCGGGTCGTGGCGCCGACGAGCGTGAACGGCTTGAGGCTGAGCCGCAGGCTGCGCGCCGACGGCCCCTTGCCGATCATCACGTCGAGGGCGTAGTCCTCCATCGCCGGGTAGAGGATTTCCTCAACCGCGCGATTGAGGCGATGGATCTCGTCGATGAAGAGGACGTCGCGCTCGTCCAGCGAGGTCAGGATGGCGGCGAGGTCCCCTGCCCGCTCGATCGCGGGGCCGCTGGCATAGCGGATGTTCGCGCCGAGCTCGCGCGCCACGATCGTAGCCAGAGTCGTCTTGCCGAGGCCGGGCGGACCGTGGAGCAGGATGTGGTCTGCGGCGTCCCCTCTCTGGCGGGCGGCCCCGAGCAGGATTGAGAGATTGGCCTTGAGCTCGCGCTGGCCGATGTACTCGTCGAGCGTCCGTGGCCGCAGCGTCCGATCGACGACGACGTCTGCCTCTTCCTGCACGTCCGGGGCCAGGATGCGCGAGAAGTCAGTCACGGGCGCGTTCGCTCATGGCGCGGATCATACCAGACCGAACGGGTGTTCTACGCGCTTGTTCGGTCGGAGCTTGAGCGATCGGACTCCCGACGTGGGCGTTCAGTTGGCCGCGTAGTCGAACGTCGGGTCGTCTCTGTCGGAGCTCATCAACCGCTCCTGCACGTTTGTACGCGACCAGGTCTCGGGTCGCGTCAGGCGCGGTCTGCGGTCGTGAAGCGGCGAGGCGACAGCGGTGAACTCGTCGGACAGGGCGACCAGAGCCCGCAGCGACGGCCGCTCCTTCGGTCTCTCGTGTGATCTCATCTCGTACCCCCAGTTTCGGCGGCTTCCACCCCATCCTCAGGAGCGCCTGCCGGCCGATGAGACGAGTTCCGCTCGACAGCTGTTATCCGACCGGCGGCTCGTTCTACCCCCTGACCAGCGTCCGCAGGGCGGCCTTGACGCGATCCTCCAGGCCGGGGCCGACGGAGGTATCCGTGAGCGCATCACGGGCTGCCTGGCGTGCCTCGCCGAGGGAGTAGCCCAGGGCCAGAAGCGCGGCGACGACCTCCGACTCGCCGGCCGGAGAACCTGCTGTGGCTCCCGCGGCAACGCCGGCGGCCGCGACCTTCTCCCTGAGCTCCAGGACTACTCGAGCCGCCAGCTTCTTGCCGACTCCGGAGACCGCTGTCAGCAGGGCCAGATCCTCTGAGAGAATCGCCAGCTGCAGATCGCCCACGGCGCGCGACCCGACTATTGCCAGCGCCACCTTCGGCCCCACTCCCGTGACGGTCTGGAGGAGTCCGAAGAAGCCAAGCTCCTCCGGCGTGCGGAAGCCGTACAACGCCTGCACATCCTCACGCACCAGGTGGTGAGTGAACAGCTTGGTCCGCTCCCCTACTCTGACCGCGGCCAGCACGGCGGGCGCGCAGTAGACGCGATAGCCGATCCCGCCGACTTCGACGATGAGGGAATCGGCGAAGACAGCGCCGACCATGCCGTCCAGCGAGGCGATCACGGCGGGCCCTCCTCCGAGCCTAGGAGGCGGTCTTGGGCTCGGGCAGCCGCGACGACCGCCCGTCTGGATCGAGGCCGAGCCGTTCGCGGCGCAGGGCTTCACGGACCGCCTTCTCGTAGGGCGTCGCGCCGCTTGGGGCCGGCTTCAGGGCGGAACGGTCCAACGCGCCGGTTGGGATGCGACTGACGGACCGCTCGCGGTTGGCGACGCAGATCGCGATCGCCAGAGCGTCGGCGGCGTCATCGGGAGTCGGCATCTCGGCCAGACCGAGAATCGCCTGGACCATGCGGCCGACCTGCTCCTTGCCGGCGCCACCGTGACCCGCAGTGGCCACCTTCACCTCGTTGGGTGTGGCCTCGCGCACATCCAGATCGTGCTGAGCGGCGACGAGAAGCACCACTCCCCTGGCCTGGCCGACGGCGAAGGCCGTCTGGACGTTCTTGGTGAAGAACAACCGCTCGACGCCGACCATCGACGGCGCGTGCAGCTCGATCAGGTCGGTCAGGGCGAGGTAGATCGACTCCAGGCGCTCGGGCAGGGTGAGGGTCGACGGAGTCGAGATGACGCCGTAGTCGATGCCGCGCAGGCGAGGGCCGGTTCGCTCGATGACGCCGTACCCGAGCATCGCTGTCCCGGGATCAATTCCGAGGATGATCACCCGCCGACCTCGGCCAGCAGCGCTTCGGGGATCTCGAAGTTGGCGGTCACGCGCTGGACATCGTCCTGATCTTCCAGCAACTCCACCAGCCGCAAAGCCTGGCGTGCGTGCGACTCGTCCAACTCGACGGTGTTCTTCGGGGTCATCGAGAGCTCGGCCGACTCGATCTTGATGCCTGCGGCCTCGAGCCCGCGGCGCACCGCCTCGAGGTCCGCCGGCTTCGTGTAGACCTCGACCTGCTCGCCCGAAGAGTCGACGTCGTCTGCGCCGGCATCGATGGCGAGGAGCTCCAGCTCCTCCGTGTTGCCGCCCGGGGCCAGGGTGATTACGCCGCGCTGCTCGAATTGCCAGGCGACGCTGCCCGAACCGGCCAGCTGACCGCCGGCCTTGGTCAGGATCGACCGGACCTCGGCCGCAGTGCGGTTGCGATTGTCAGTCGCCGTCTCGACCAGGATCGCCACGCCGCCCGGGCCGTAGCCCTCGTACGTGATCTCCTCGAACTGCTCGCCTTCGCCCCCGCCGGTCGCCTTTTCGATGGCGCGCTTGATCGTGTCGAGCGGCATGTTGAGGGCGCGAGCACGCTCGATCGCCAGGCGGAGCCGGAAGTTGCCGTCCGGGTCACCCCCGCCGGCCCGCGCGGCGACGCTGATCTCGCGGCCCATCTTGGTGAAAACGGCACCGCGCTTGACGTCGTTCGCGCCTTTCTGGCGCTTGATCTGCGACCACTTGGAATGTCCTGACATCGGGCGGAGTATAGCGCCCGGCCGAGCCTCCGAGCCGCCTACCTGATTGGGTGCCCCGGCCGTTTGGGGCACGGAAGAGCGTCACGCCGTCCTCGTCCGCCAACACACGTCGGGCTATCATGGCCTGACTGCGGCTGGCCCCTCGTCGAGCCGCTTGTTTGACGCGATCTGACGCCACCAGAGGATCGATAGAGCAGATGACAACCAAGAGTGTCGACCTCCCCCACCTCCGCAGCGTCGTCATTGCGGCCCATGCCGGGGCCGGTAAGACGACGCTGGCCGAGCGCCTCCTCTTCGATACGACCGCCATCACGCGGCTTGGCCGCGTCGACGACGGCACCGCCAGCCTGGACTACGAGCCCGAGGAACAGAAGCGCAAGCAGTCGCTGACGCTCGCGGTTGCCAGCCTGGAGCACGAGGGAACGAGGGTTCAGATCGTCGACACCCCCGGCTACGCGGACTTCGCGGCCGAGGTCGTTGAGGGTTTCGCCGCGACGGACGCTGCCATCCTGCTGATGGATGCGTCGGGGCACGTCGAGGCCGGTCTCGAATCGGCGGTGGCGCTGGCTCGCGCGAACGGCCGTCCGGCGCTCTTCTTCATAAACAAGTGCGACCGCGAGAATGCCAACCCGGGCAACGCGCTGGACGCGCTCCGGACCGCCTTCGGCCAGAAGATCGCGCCGCTGCACGTCGCCATCGGCACGGCCGAGGCGTTCACCGGCTACGTGGACCTCGTCCATCGCAAGGCCTACCAAGAGGCTGGCGGCAAAGAGACCGAGGTCGCCGTCCCGGCCAATCTCGCCGCCGAAGTCGCCTCTCGCCGCGACCAGCTGATCGAGGCAGCGTCGGAAGCGGACGACGACGTCATGACCAAGTACCTCGAGGGCGAGGAGATCACGGACGCGGAGCTCGAGGGCTGCCTGAAGAAGGCCGTCCGGTCCGGCATGGTGGCGCCGGTCCTGGTCGGGAGCGCTTCGAAGGACGTCGGAGTCCGGGCCCTCCTCGAGGCTATCGTGCACTACCTCCCCTCCCCTGCCGACCTTGGCGAGATCATCGCCACGGACGCCCAGGGCAAGGAAACCAAGATCGTTCCGGCCGCGGCCGGCCCGCTCGTTGCTCGCGTCTTCAAGACGACCGCCGACCCGTTCGTCGGCCGGCTGACCTACCTGCGCGTCCTCTCCGGAACGCTCCATGGCCAGGGCCAGTCGTGGAACTCCACCCGCGGCGAGCCCGAGCGAATCGGCCAGCTGCTGCTCCTGCACGGCAAGGACCAGGAGACGGTCGGCCAGCTCCAGGCCGGCGAGATCGGCGCCGTGGCCAAGCTCACAGTGACCGCGACCGGCGACACCCTCGCGTCATCTCGCGAGCAGGCCCGCACACTGCCGCCCCTTGAGTTCCCGGTTCCGACGCTGCAGTCGGCCATCGAGCCGCAGACCAAGGCCGACCTCGACAAGATGGGCTCGGCCCTCCAGCGCATGCTCGAAGAGGAGCCCTCCGCGCGCGTGGAGCGCTCCGACACCGGCGAGCAGATCCTCCTGACCATGGGCGACGCGCACGTCGCGGTCCTCGGCGAGCGCCTCAAGCGCAAGTTCGGCGCCGCGATCGTGACCAGAATGCCGAAGGTCCCCTACCGGGAAACGATCCGCGGCAAGACGCAGAGCCACGGCCGCTACAAGAAGCAGACCGGCGGCCACGGCATGTTCGGCGACGTCTGGATCGAGATCGAGCCGAACCCGGGCGGCGGAGTCGAATTCGCAGAGCATGTCGTCGGCGGCACCGTGCCCAAGAACTTCTTCCCCGGCGTCGAGAAGGGCATCCGCGAGACGGCAGCCGAAGGTGTCCTGGCCGGCTACCCGCTGAGCGACTTCAAGGCGACCCTCTACGACGGCTCCTTCCATGCCGTCGACTCGAACGAGCTGTCGTTCAAGATCGCGGCCTCGATGGCCCTCAAGTCGGGCGTGCTCGAGTGCAAGCCGGCGCTGATGGAACCGATCATGACGGTCGCGATCCGGATCCCGGAAGCCTTCATGGGCGACGTGAACCGCGATCTCAACGGCCGTCGCGGCCGGGTCCTGGGCATGGATACCAAGGACGGGATGCAGATCATCACGGCCAGCGTGCCCCAGGCCGAACTCTTCACCTACGCCACGGAGCTGCGCTCAATCACCGGCGGGCGGGGCACCTTCTCGGCCACGCTGGACCGCTACGAAGACGTGCCGGCGCACATCGCCGAGAAGGTGATCGAAGCCCACCGCAAGGAAGTCGAGGCCGCGCACAAGGAGTAGGCAGCGCGGAGGGGATGAAGACGAGCGCTGGGACCGCGGCAGAGCCTGCCCAAGGTCGCTGGAGCGCGGGGGACAAATCGCGGGCCCCGTACCGGCCGGCACGGGGCCCGCGTGTCTGTCTGCGGTTGTGCGAACCGGCACACGGCCGTTCCTCGCGCCAGGTCCGGAGAGAACCGCAGGGCGACGCCGCAATTGACCGGGGCCTTAGCCCGTGAAGACCGACCCCAGAGCCGACGTCTCCAGCTCAGTCATCGGCAGGCCCGACCAACGACTTGAGCGCTTCGTTGCCTGCGCGCTACACCGTCAGTCGAACCGCATCGGCCAGGTCCAGGCGGCCCTCGTAGAGGGCGCGGCCGACGATCGCGCCGGCGCAGCCGAGGGCGCGGACGGCGGCGATGTCGGCAAGCGACGAGATGCCGGCCGAGGCGATGATCTCGCCTCGCCCGAGTTCGACCATCCGGCCGAGAAGATCCAGATTCGGGCCCGTAAGCAGGCCGTCGCGCTCGATCGCCGTGACGATGAAGGTTCGAGCGCCGCGATCCGCCAACGCGATGAGCGCTTCCTCGACCGGCACGCCTGAAGCGCCCGGGACCCAACCCTGGCCCACGGCCATTGCGTCGCGGACATCGAGCGCGATCGCAATGCGCCCGGCGCCGAAACGAGCCAGCAGCCGCTCGGCAAACGCGGGATCGCGCAACGCCGCGGTTCCCACGACCGCCCGGACCGCTCCGGCATGCAGCGCTGCAGCCACGGCGTCCCCGTCGCGCAGCCCACCGGCGACCTCGCACGCCACCCGGTCCCCCACCGCCTCGACGATGCGGCCCACCACCTCCGTCTGGCGCTGCGCCCCGTCCCGGGCGCCGTCAAGATCGACGATGTGGATCCAGCGCGCCCCGGCCGCCACGAAGCCCCGGGCGACGTCGACAGGGTCGGCCGCGTAGACGGTCTGCCGAGCGAAGTCGCCTTCGGCCAGCCGTACCACCAACCCGCCTCGCAGGTCGATGGCGGGCAGAACCTCGAAACCCGTGGGCCGCTTTGGCTCAGCTTCGGCTTGCATGCGTTGTATCATGCTACTATGCTACTACATCACCACGGGTGCTGTGAACGCCCGATAACAAGGGGAACCGACGATGAGTGCGATGGAAGCCTGGCGCGACGAGGGAACGGCTGAGCTGTTCGAGGCGGTCCTCCGCCTGGAGACGGCGGACGAAGCCTCCGACGTTCTTCCGCGACCTTTGTACCCTCGGCGAGCTGCACGACATGGCCCAGCGGTGGGCCGTGGTGCAGGCTGCTCGACCAGGGCATGCACTACGGCGAGATCTCGCGTCAGACCGGCGCGAGCACGGCCACGATCACCCGTATCGCCCAGTGGCTCCATCACGGCGAGGGCGGCTACCTTCGCGCCCTGGAGCGGCTACGAGCCGCGGGCGGCGCCGCGTGCTACCGCTTCGACCACCGCAGACAAGACCCGATGACGCGCCGTCTGCGCCTGGCCATTCCGAACAAGGGCCGACTGGTCGAGCCGACCGTCCGCCTGCTGCGCGATGCCGGGCTCGTCTTCGAAGCCGGCGAGCGGGCGCTGGTGGCGCGCGTCCAGAATTTCGACCTCGACATCCTCTTCGTGCGCACAAACGACGTCGTGGAGTTCGTCAGCGATGGCGTCGCCGAGCTCGGCGTCACCGGCCTGGACCTGGTGGCGGAGTCAGGCTCCGCCGTCCCGCAGCTCCGCAAGCTCGGCTTTGGGAAGTGCCGGCTCACGATCGCCGTCCCGAACGACTCGCCCTTCCGCGCGCCGGAGGATCTGGCCGGCCTGCGGGTCGCCACATCGCACATGAACCTGACGAAGAGCTTCTTCGCGGGATCGCTCGATTCCGGTCGAGGTGATCCCGGTGTCGGGCGCGGCCGAGGTGGCGCCGCGCCTCGGTCTGGCCGAGGCGATCGCCGATCTGGTGTCGACCGGCTCGACTATGGTTGTCAACGGCCTTCAGACCTATCGAGGAGGTTTTCGCCTCCGAAGCGGTCCTGCTGGCCAACCCGAGCGGCGTTGCGCGACCGCTCCGACGCCCTGGACACGATCCAGACGATGCTCAGCGCGACCCTGGCCGCGCGCGATCGCAAGTACCTGATGATGAACGCCCCGGAAACGAGGCTGACCGAGCTCGAAGATCTCCTGCCCGGATTGGAGTCGCCCTCGATCATCCCGCTGGCGCACAAGGGCATGGTCGCCATTCATTCGGTCGTCGAGGCCGACGCGGTCTGGTCGCTGCTGCCGCGCCTCAGGGCCGCCGGCGCCTCCGGCATTCTCATCCTGCCCATAGAGAAGCTCGTCCAATGAGCGCCCCGAATGTAACCCTTCGCCGCCTGGATCTGTCCGCCGCGGATGCCGATCCTGCCGTGGCCGCCGAAATCCAGGCACTGGTGCGCCGCGGCGCCGTCCCCGATCAGAGGGTTCGTGAGGGCGCCCGAGCCATCCTCGCCTCCGTCAGGTCCGGCGGCGACGCCGCGGTTCGAGAGGCCAACGGCCGCTTCGGCGGCGGTCGCGCGGACGGCTCCCTGCTCGTCAGCCGGGCCGAGATGGACACGGCGCGTGACTCCCTTCCGCCGCGCATCCGTGCCGGCCTCGAGCAGATGATCGAGAACATCAGCCGCTTTGCCCGGACTCAGCGGCCGGAGACGCGCATCACGACGGTCGTGCCGGGCGTGGAGATCGAACGGCGTTGGGCGCCGCTCGCTCGCGTCGGCGTGTACGCGCCGGGCGGGTCCGCGGCTTATCCCAGCTCGTTGCTGATGGGAGTGGTTCCGGCACGGGTCGCCGGCGTCGGCACCGTCGTCGTGGCCTCGCCGGCGGATGCTGAGGGCGGGCTCAACCAGACGCTGCTGGCTGCCGCCGCGCTTGTCGGAGTGGACGTCTTCATCGTCGCGGGCGGCGCACAGGCCGTCGGCGCGATGGCCTACGGGCTGCCGGAGCTGGGCGTGGCAGCGGTGGACCGCATCGTCGGTCCGGGCAACTCCTGGGTCACGGCCGCCAAGCTGGAAGTCTTCGGCGAGTGCGGCATCGATCTGCCGGCGGGCCCGTCGGAGGTCATGGTCGTGGCCGACGGCACCGCCGACCCGGTCCACGTGGCCGCGGACCTGCTCTCCCAGGCAGAGCACGGGCCCGACTCCCCTGCCCTGCTGGTCACCTGGGACGCGGTCTTCGCGACCGCGGTCGAGGTCGAGCTGGGGCGCCAGCTGGCGACGGCCGCGCGGCGCGAGATCCTGGAGCGCTCGCTCGCGAAGGGCGCACTCATCGTCCTGGCGCCGGGCCGGGACGCCGCCCTCGGGTTCGTGAACGGCTACGCGCCGGAGCATCTCTCCGTTGTCGTGGACGACGTCGAGCAGGCCGTTGCGCGGCTGCAGAACGCGGGCTCGCTATTCGTCGGCCCGTACGCGCCCGAGTCCGCCGGCGACTACGCCTCCGGAGCCAACCACGTCCTGCCGACCGGCGGCCTGGCCCGCTCCTGCGGTGCCCTGTCGACCGAGGACTACGGCAAGTTCGTGCAGGTCCAGCGGATCAGCCGCGAAGGTCTGGCGGCCATCCGCGACTCGGTCGAAGCGATCGCCGAGGCCGAGGGGCTGATCGCCCACAAGCGGGCGGTCGAAGTCAGATTCGAGACCCAGCCATGAGCGCCTCGACCAAACGGCCGTCCGACCAGCCTCTCCCGACGTATGTCTGGGAGCCGACGACCGATTTCCTCGCCGCCCGGTACCGCCTGCCGCGCGAGTCCATCGTGCGATTCGACGTGAACACGTCGCCACTCCCGCCTGACCTTCGGGACGTGCTGACCGGCCCATTCGATCCCCTCCTGTGCGAGTACCCGCCCAGCGACTATGCCGGACTCGTGGCTGCCGCGGCGGAGTCGTACGGCGTCGCCCCGGACGAGATCCTGCCCACGGCCGGCGCCGACGAAGCCCTGGATCTCACGGCTCGCGCATTCCTGCGCGAGGGCTCGGTGGCGGTTGACGCCGTGCCCACGTACGCGATGTACGGCATCGTGACCGAGCAGCGCGGCGCGCGCTTCCGAGCCGTGTCGCGCCGGCACGCAGACGAGGGCTTCGGGCTGGACATTCCCGCGATGGCCGAGGCCGCTCGCGGTGCCGACCTCGTGTGGCTGTGCGAACCCAACAACCCGACCGGTGCCGCTGAACCGCCGGAGCGAATCGGCGAGTTGCTGGACCTGCTGGCAGCCGACGCAGCGCGGGACGGCCGTCCTGCCCCGGCCGTGGCCGTCGACGAGGCCTACTCGGAGTTCGTCGGCCGCTCCGTGCTGGCCCTGCGCGCCCGGTACCCGCGTCTGGTCGTCATTCGGACCTTGAGCAAGGCTCACGCTCTGGCAGGGGCTCGCGTCGGCTTCGCCGTGGCGCGGCCGGAAACACTGGCGCCGATCCTCTCATTCCGGGCTCCCGCCTCGGTTTCGACCGTCTCCGCTGCCCTGGCGACTGCCGCGCTGCGCCGCCCGGAGCTGGCCGCGGCCAACGTTGCTCGCATCGCGGAGCAGCGTGCCCGCCTCATCGGGGAGCTGAGCGGCATCGGCTGGCGTCCGTACCCCTCTCAGGCCAGCTTCATCCTGTTCCGCTTCGGCTCTGCGGAGGTCGCGGCGGCAGCCGCCGAGGGGCTGCTGCGCCAGGGCCTCGTCCCGCGAACCTTCGGCCCCGGTCATCCGCTGGCCGACTGCCTGCGCCTGACGGTTCGGTCGGCCCAGGAGAACGACCGTCTCATCCGCGCCGCGAGGGAGATACCAGCATGAGCAACCAGATCGGCACCGTGGTCGAGTCGGGCGACCGTTCGGCCACGGTCACGCGCTCCACGCGCGAGACGCAGATCACCGTCACCCTCCGACTCGACGGAACTGGCGAAAGCAAGATCGCGACTGGCGTCGGATTCTACGATCACCTGCTGAACTCGCTCGCCCACCACGCCCTCTTCGACATCGAGATCGAGGCGACCGGCGACCTGGCGGTCGACGAGCACCACACGGTGGAGGATGTTGCGCTGGTTCTCGGCGCCGCGCTCGAGCAAGCGCTCGGCGACCGCTCGGGCATCGTCCGCTTCGGCGATGCCGCCGTGCCGATGGACGAGTCGCTGGCCACGTCCGCGGTCGACGTAGGCGGGCGCTCATACGCCGTGATCGACCTGCCGTTCAAGGGCAAGCGTGCCGGCGGGCTTCCGCTGCAGTTGATCGAGCATGTCTTCGAGTCGTTCGCTCGCGCGGGCGGGGTCACGCTGCACATCAAGGGAAAGGGTCGCAACGATCATCACCTGGCAGAGGCGGCGTTCAAGGCCCTGGGGCGGTCGCTGCGCGCCGCCTGCGCCGTCGACCCTCGTCGCACCGGGGTCGCCTCGACGAAGGGATCGCCGCGCTGATGGCCGCTGGGCGGCCGCTGCTCGTAGCGGTACTCGACTACGGCGCGGCGAACATGGTGAGCATCAGGCAGGCGCTCGTGACCGCGGGCGCTCGCGTGGTCGTGGCCGCGGACGCCGCGGCGCTCGACGGCGTGGATGCCATCGTGGTTCCGGGCGTTGGAGCGGCCGCTCCGGCCATGGCCCACCTGCGCGAGCGAGGGCTGATCGACCCGCTGCGCGACTGGGTTCGCGCGAATCGGCCGTGCCTGGGAATCTGCCTCGGCTACCAGCTCTTCTTCGAGCGCAGCGCTGAAGGCGACGCCCAGACGCTGGCGCTTCTGGCGGGGCAAACCGTGGGCCTGGAAGGCACCCCCACGTTGCCGCACATTGGCTGGAACACCGTCGAACTGGCCCGGCCGCACCCGCTCTTCGACGGCATCGCCGACGGCTCGCATTTCTACTTCGTGCACTCGTTCGCGCCCGCACCCGAGGACGAGGGCATCGTCGTGGCCCGCACTACGCATGGCCGACCGTTTGTCAGCGCCGTCGCATGGGGCTCGCTGTACGGGCTTCAGTTTCACCCTGAGAAGTCAGCGGAGGCCGGCCAGCGGCTGCTGTCCAATTTCCTGCGGCTGGTCGCCGCGAGCGCCGGCCGCGCCGAGACCGCGGGCCGCGCCTGGGCGGCCGCGTCGGAGGTTGCGTGATGCTTGCCCGTCGCGTCATCCCCTGCCTCGACGTGGCCAACGGCCGCGTCGTGAAGGGGACCAGGTTCGTGGATCTAGCTGACCAAGGCGACCCCGCAGAGCTGGCCGAGCGGTACGCCCGCGAAGGCGCAGACGAGATCGTCTTCCTCGACATCGCCGCCGCTCCGGAGGGCCGCGGCACCATGCTGGAGGTCGTTCGTCGAACGGCCAGCCGAGCATTCGTCCCACTCACAGTGGGCGGTGGCGTTCGCAGCGTCGACGAGATGCGCGATGTGCTGCGCGCCGGCGCGGACAAGGTGTCATTCAACACCGCGGCGGTGGCCGAGCCGGAACTGCTGACCGCCTGCGCGCGGCGTTTCGGCACCCAGGCTGTTGTGTGCGCGATCGACGCGCGGCGTTTGCCACGGTCCGCCGGCGGGACCCTCGAGACGCCGATTGCCTGGGAGGTCGTAACGCACGGAGGTCGAACTCCTGCCGGCCTGGACGCCTGCGAATGGGCGCAGCGGGCGGTGGCGCTTGGTGCCGGCGAGCTGCTCGTTACCTCGATGGACCGAGACGGAACGCGCAGCGGCTTCGACACCGAACTGCTCAGGGCCATCTCTTCGCGAGTGCGTGTGCCGGTGATCGCATCAGGGGGCGCCTCTGGGCCGGAAGACTTCGTCATCGCCGTCCGAGACGGCGGGGCCGACGCCGTGCTCGCGGCTTCACTCTTCCACCGGCGGATCTACTCGATTGACTCGGTCAAGAAGGCGATGGCTGCGGCGGGGTTGCCGGTCCGGCCTGTCGGGGAGGCCGCGGCATGACAGCCAGACGGGCGCTTGAGGAGGAGATTTCGTGGGGACCGAGCGGGCTGGCTCCGGCGGTGGTCCAGGACGTTGCCGATGGCCGGGTGCTGATGGTCGCCTACGTGGACGCGGAGGCTCTGGCCGCGACGCTGGCCGGCGGCGAGGTCCACTTCCACTCGCGTTCGCGAGACCGCCTGTGGCGCAAGGGTGAGACGAGCGGCAACGTGCTGCGCCTCGTCGACATCGACCTTGACTGCGACGGCGACGCGCTGCTGATCCAGGTAGAGCCGGTCGGGCCGACCTGTCACCGTGGTACGCGGAGCTGCTTCGACCCAGCAGACCGTGAGGCTGCCGCGCGCCCCCCCAGCACGACCGAGGCCACCAACCAGGGCTTCGCCTGGCTCGAAACGCTGTGGTCCACGATCGACTCCCGCGCCTCTGCCGACCCGGCCGCCTCATACACCGCCCGTCTAGTCGCAGCCGGCGTTGACGGTCCGGCGCGCAAGGTGGCCGAAGAGGCCACCGAAGTGCTGATGGCCGCCAAGGACGACGCGATGGCCACAGCCGACAGCCGGCCGGCCACACTAGATGCCCTGACCGGAGAGGTCGCGGACTTGATGTACCACACGCTGGTGCTGCTGCGCGAACGCGACCTGCAGCCCGCGGCAGTGATCGCCCGGCTGCGCGAGCGGCACAAAGGTTGAGGGTCTCCGCGTCACGGCCGGGCCCGGTCGAAAACCGATTACCGGACCTACAATCCCGACGTTTCCACTGCGCGAGCCGTCGGCCTCACGCCGATACCGAGGAGGGTCGGTCGAAATGTCCAGCTACAAGACTTGGATGACGCTGCCCGCGCCCGTGGCGCAAGTCATCCCGGCGGCGGTCCATGCCGCGAACGCGGTGGGCGTGAAGGTGAAGGAGCAAGGGCCCTTCGCGATGAAGTGCAAGAGCGGGCTGACCTTCACGACGTACCTCGCCACCATCGAGGTGGGCGTTTCCGGGGTCGACGGTGCGGCGGTCGTCAACGTCTACGCCCGCAACTTCGGGTTCGGGCCCCTGCAAGGCGGCGGTTGCCGCGACCGGGCCACTCAGGTCATCGACGGCATGTGCGACATGCTCCAGAGCTGGACTCAGCCGCAAGGCGCCCAGGCCACTCCCCCGGCCGCGCCCGGCTTCGGCCGCTGATCCCCGCCTAGTCCTTCAGCCGCCCTATGCGCAGGCTCCTCTTGCCCGGCCGAAGAACCAGGTAGCGGCCTCCGACAAGCTCCGGAACGGCGTCCTCGGGCGCCTTGGCGCGCTCGTCGTTGATCGAGAGTCCGCCCTGGGATATGGCGCGGCGGGCTTCGCCGTTCGACGCGTACTGGCCGCTCACGATGGCTATTCGCAGGGCCCCTCCGGCCAGGTCTTCGGACGTGAACTCGAAGTTGTCGACGTTGTCGAACAGGATTTCGAGCACATCCGGGTCGCGGATCGGGTCCTTGGAGAAAGCCGCCTGGCTGACTCGTACGGCCCGTCTGGCTTCGTCGTCGCCGTGAACGCGGGCCGTCAGGTCGTAGGCCACCGCCTTCTGGGCGAGGCGCGCTTCCGGATTGGCGGCCATGTCCGCTTCGAGGCCCTCGATCTTCGCGCGATCGAAAAGCGTGAAGGTGCGCAGGTACCTGCCGACGTCGCGGTCGTCGGCATCGAGCCAGTACTGGTAGAACTGGAACGGGCTGGTCTTCTCGCGGTCGAGCCAGACGCTCGTTCCGGCGGCCGTCTTGCCGAACTTGGTCCCGCTCTCGTTGGTCAGGAGCGGGTAGCTCACGGCGAAGGCGAGATCCTGCCCGTCGCCCGCCCCGAACTCCTTCCGGATCAACTCCAGCCCGGCCGTCATGTTGCCCCACTGGTCGGCGCCGCCCATCTGCAGCTCGACGCCGCCGGAGCGGTAGAGGTGCAGGAAGTCCGCGGCCTGCAGGAGCATGTAGCTGAACTCGGTGAAGCTCAGGCCGGCATCCAGGCGGATCTGGACCGAATCCTTGGCCAGCATGTACGGCACCGTGAGGTGCTTGCCGATGTCGCGCAGGAACCGGAGCAACGAGTACGAGCTCAGCCACTCGTAGTTGTCGACAACCTCGGCCCCGTTGGGTCCGTCGAAATCGAGGAACCTGGTCAGCTGCGACTGAATACCGCCGACGTTCTCCTCGACCGTGGCGCGGCTCAAAAGCAGCCGCTCGGCCGAGCTACCGGAGGGGTCGCCGATCATGGCCGTGCCGCCCCCAACGACGACCACCGGCACGCCACCGGCCCGTTGCAGCTGGATCAGCCCGAAGATCGGCACGAGGTGGCCGATATGCAGCGACGGCCCCGTGGGGTCGAAGCCGTTGTAGCCCTTGATCCGGGGTCCGGTGGCGAGTCGCTCGGCCAGGCCGCTGCTGTGCTGGTGCAGCATGCCCCGCCACCGCAACTCGTCGAGCAGACCGGCCTGACCCTTAGCGCTCCCGGACCCTCGCCCGCCAGTCATGTCAGCTGCCGTCATCGCCAGACCCGCTCCTAACTGTCGTCACAGGGTTCGCCGTCGGCCCGTCCGAAGGCCCGGCGGTCGGGGGTGCGATGACCGCCTCTGTACGTATGCTATCTTGCGAGCCGCCATGAAGACTAGCCTCGCTCGACGCGAACGCCGTCGCCGCAACGGTCGGGGTGCTTCCCGAGGGGGGGCCGTCAGCCGTTTCGCAGTGGTTCTCCCGATGATTCTTCTCGGGGGCATGGTGTTGATGGGGGCAGTCGGCTTCATCGGGGCAGTGGATGTCTATGCCACCTACAGCCGCGATCTCCAGGATCCGAGGCAGCTCCTCCAAAGCATCCCCCTCAACCAGCAGACTGTGCTCTACGACAAGACCGGACAGGTCCAGCTGGCTGCCTATGGATCTGAGAATCGCCGCGTTCTGAAGTTCAGCGACATTCCGGACGTAGTCCTGGACGCCACCACCAGCGCAGAGGACAAGACCTTCTGGACGAACACCGGCTTCGACCCGGTGGCCGTCCTATCGGCCTTCCGCGACGCGCTCTCCGGCGCCCCGAGAGGGGCCTCCACGATCACGCAGCAACTCGTCAGGGCGGAACTCCTCCCGCCGACCACCAGCCTCATGGACCGCAAGATCAAGGAGATCATCCAGTCCGTGAAGCTCACCCAGGAATTCCCGGGCGTGGAAGGCAAGGAGACGATCATCACCGACTACCTGAACCTGAACTTCTACGGGAATCAGAGCTACGGGATCGCCTCGGCCGCTCAGGGCTATTTCGGCATAACCGATCTCAGCCAGCTGACGATCGCTCAGAGCGTGATCCTCGCCGCCCTGCTGCAGGCCCCAACGGCCTACGACCTGGTCCAGAACGCGGTCGAGCAGCCGGACGGCACGCTCGTCGTCCCGCCCGATTCGGAGATCGTCCAGCGCCGCAACTTGATCCTCGAGGACATGCGCCAGAATCAGTTGGATGGCCTCCTGCGGGGGCAGTACAAGGACTCGGACATTCTCGCCGCCGAGTCGGAGCCGGTGATCGTTCATCCTCAGCCGCAGAACGTGTTGATTGCCCCCCAGTTTGACGAGCAGGTGCGCGAACAGCTGGCCGCGTTGGTATGCGGCCCCGGCATCGACCCTGCCGACTGCCCGAAGGTGGATACCGGCGGGTACAAGGTGGTCACGACGCTCGACACGACGATGCAGGTTTCGGCCGAGAAGTGGCTGGAGGCCTACATCCTGGCCCCGAATCTGGGCTCCAAGCAGGCGACGATCGACTACCTGGCGCAGCTGGGGATCACGGCTAAGTCCGACCCGTACAACTACTATCGAATCGTGGGGCCGAACCCGTCGACCGGCCTCGCCACCGGTTTGCGCAACGCCAATATGCACAATGGGGCTCTCATCGCAGTCGACTACCGAACGGGCGAAGTGCTCGCCTACGCGGGTAGCGCCGGGTTCTACGAGACGCCCGTGCCGGACCCAACGAGGCCGGGCCTGGACCTGTTCGATCCGCAGTTCGACGTTCTGAGCAACGGCTACCGTCAGCCGGGCTCCTCGTTCAAGCCGATCAATTACATCGTCGGTCTCCAGGACCAGACCATGACGGCAGCGTCGCTGTTCATGGACGTGGCCACCAACTTCGGCGGCGACTACACGCCGCATGACGCCGACAACTACGAGCGCGGTCCGGTCCGCATGCGCGAGGCCCTCCAGTACTCGCTCAACATCCCGGCGGTCAAGGCCGCCTCGATCAACGGCGTCGACCACCTGATGCAGCGAGCAGAGGACTTCGGGCTGTCCTTCCCCGCCAACTCGAACCCGGGAGTGTCGATCGGCATTGGCACGCTCGAGGTCCGGCCGGCCGATCTGGTTTCCGCGTACGGCGCCATCGCCGACGCAGGAACCCTGGTCCAGCGCTCGATGATCCTGTCCGTCACGGACTCGAAGGGCAACGTCGTCTGGTCGCTGAGGAACGATCCATCGACCACGACCCATCCGACGACCCCGCAGGCCGCCTACATCATGACCGACATTCTCAAAGGCAACACCGATCCGAGCCAGAACAACTGGTGGAGCCAGTACAAGCTGTACGACAACGGCCGGCGCGTCGCCGCCCTCAAGACCGGAACCAATGACCAGATCCAGGATCTGTTTGCGGTTGGTTACGTGGCGCCGCCCACCGATCCGAACTCACCGGCCATCGTCGCAGGGGTGTGGGCAGGCAACAGCGACGATACGGCCGGCAGGAGCGTGATGTCGCTGGAGCTTGCTGCGCCCATCTGGCACGCGTTCATGCAGGACGTCACCAGTGGTACCCCAAAGACGGACTTCAAGCAGCCTGGAGGGCTGACCTGGGCCAACGTCGATGCCTACAGCGGAATGCTGCCCGGCCCATATTCCGCAAAGACCGTGCGAGAAGTATTCATCAACGGCACGGTGCCGACCCAGTTCGACGACACCAAGGTCCCGATGGCCATCGACACAGTCACGAACACGCTGTGGACATACGACTGCCCGGGGGTCGAGGACACCAGGGGATTCTTGAACCTGAGTCAGGTCGACGCAGGCAACGCGAACTTCCAGCACTACGACCAGATCTGGATACAGCGAGCAATGACCGGGGTCGGCAAGAGGGGCGGCCCCAACAACGGCGAAACCATGTACTTCTACCAGACCGGCTTCTGGACCCCGTATGGGAACACGTGGGGCGCCCCGTTCCCGCCCAAGATCTACTGCACGTCCAACACCGGGACACCGCCGCCGACGCCGAGCGTCACGCCGACCCCGGAGCCCACGCCGATCCCCACGCCCACGCCGACCCCGGAGCTCACCCCGACGCCTACCCCGACGCCTACCCCAACGCTCACGCCGACCGCGGAGCCGACGCCTACCACGACGCCGACGCTCACCCCGACGCTCACGCCGACCGCGACGCCGAAGCCGACGCCGCCGCCGCCGACGCCGACGCCGTCGCCGTCGCCGTCGCCGACAACCTCGTCGACTGCCCTGATGTTCCCGTGGCTGGCACTCGTTTCGCTGTTCGGCCGGAGAAGCCGGGCATCCCGCAGCCGGCTCTCACGAGCGTCGCAGCAGCGTCTTCACGAGATCGGTGGCGATAGCCAGCTCGGGTAGCCGCAAGAGGCGGCTCCAGCCGAGATAGACGGCCGCGCCGGCGAGGCTGGCCAGCCCGAGCTCCAGGACAAGGGCCGGAAACGATCCCGAGTTGTGCGTCAGGCCGGAAACGAACCGGTCGGCAGCGAGCGCCGCGGCTGCCGTGAGGGACGCCCCTGGAACGGCGAAGGCCACGGTCAGGCCAAGGGGTCGAAGATCGAAGCCCTGCCGGCGCCGGATGAAGTAGAACAGCATCGAGACCTCCGCCCACGCCCCCAGGCCGATCGCGAGTGCCAGGCCGTTGAGTCCGAATTGCGGAAACAGCAACGCGGCGGCGACGACGTCGACCGCGACGGCCAGGAGAGCCGCCGTAACCGGGGTCCGAGTGTCCTTGCCGGCGTAGAAGATCGGCGCGAGCAATGAGATCAGCACATGGGCCACGAGCCCGAGCAGGAAAACGGTGAAAACCGGTACGGCGATGGACGTCGCGGCCGGCGTGAAGATGCCGTGCTGGAAGAGGAGGGTGAGCGTCGGGGTCGCGAGCACCAGCATCAGTCCGGTGAGCGGAATGACCACGTACAGCGTGAGTCGCAGCGCCTGATCGACCAGCCGGCCGAAGCGCTCCCTGTCGCCCCGGGCAATCGCCTGCGACAGCGGAGGCAGGAGCACGATCCCAAGCGGTACGCCGATCAGGCCCACGGGAATCTGAAGCGCCGTGAAGGCATAGGTGTAGATGTCCATGCCCTGGATCCCCTGACCGCCGAGGTTAGTCAGCTGGACGGCGAAGAAGGTGTTCACCAGGAACACGATCTGCGTCACTCCGAGTCCGAGCGCCCGCGGCGCCATGAGCTTCAATGTTTCCTTCACGGCGGGATCGCCGAGGTCGAGCACTAACCCATACAGTCCCTGCTTGCGAACGGCGTAGGCCTGGATTCCCATATGTCCGGCCGCCCCCAGCACCACGCCCGCCGCCAGCCCCTGGATGCCCATGAAGGGCGTCAACGCGACTGTGGCGCCGATGATTACCAGGTTGTAGATGTTGGGCGCCAGAGCAGGGGCGCCAAAGATCCCGGCCGCATTGAGTCCGGCCGTGAAGGCCGCGGCCATCGCCAGGAAGATCGGCGAGATCAGCATCCAGCGCGTCAGGTCGATCTCCAGCGCGACTTGCGTCGGGTCCGCGCTGGGCCCAATGATGGGCACGATTACCGGCGCCGCCAGCCACACCAGCACGGCCAGCGGCACCAGAGCCATGACCATCAGGTTGGCTATCGTGGCGACGAGCCGCCGCGCCCGGCGTTCCTCACCGTTTACCAGGAGTGCGGACGCAACCGGGACCAGCGCCGAGCCGACGGCTCCAGCGGCAACGAGCTGAAAGAGAGTATCTGGGATCCGGAAAGCCACGTAGAACGCCGAGATCTGCGATCCGGTGCCGTACTGCGCGGCAAACACGGCGACCCTGACCCAGCCCAGCAGTCGCGACAGAACCACCCCCGCAACGACGACCACTCCGGCCAGGGCGATCGCGCGACCGCCGAGCCGGGCAGCGGACGCGTCGGACAGGCCGGGCGTGGCCGGGTTGGTGGGGTCGCCCGCGAGCACGGCGTCTCCCGCCGCGACCTCGCGCGCCGGCTGGAGCGTTCGGCGGGGCTGCCACGCCTCGTGGCGCGGCGATGGCCGTCCCGGCTTCCCCGCGGCGGGGCGGCGCGGTCCGAGGTTGCCGCTCATCGGAAGCGCCGCGCGAGTCGCCAGAGAGCACCCATGACCGCACTCGGCGCATATTCGTGGGCCCGAATGCGGACCTCGCCAACCGCTCCAAGGCGGCGCTTGAACTCGTACAGGTTCCAGAGCGGGTGGGAGCTGTCCTTGGGCAGGCCGGGGAAGGCGTGCGTGTCGACGCCGCCGAGATCGTAGCCTTCGAATCCGGCCGTCACGGCCCAGCGCATGATCGACCAATGCAGCAGGTGATTCGCTCGATTCTTGCGCAGGTCGGCGTCGTCGGGGGAACCGGCGGCGAACAGCACGACGTTCCGGCCGCAGTGGAGCAGTAGCAGGCCGCTCCGCCGCCGCCCGTCAACACTGGCGAACCAGAGGCTGGCCAGGCCTGCCTGGCCGAGACTCCGCCACTGGTTCAGCTCGTAGTCACGGGCGCGCACGAGGAAGTCCTCGCGCCGGCCGGTGGCGGCGTGCATGTCGAAGAACTCGGCCAGTGCCGCCTCGCCGACGGCCGGCGACGTCAGGTCGATCCGTTCGGTGGCCACTCCCGCACGGCGGGCCTTGTTGATGTTGGTGGCCGTCGAGTCGTCCAGGAGCGCGTGCTGCTCCTCTTCGTCGGCGCGCAGCGGTATCAGCATCGCGGTGCGCGAAACCTGGACCTCGCGCGCCGCGGGGCGGAATCCCGACCCTGGCAGTGTGGCCGCCAATATCCCGTCCTCGCGCCAGATGGGGTCGATGGTGAGCGTCACGCTGTGGCGGGCGCGCGCGATGCCCTTGAGTGCCTCCAGGGCCGCCCTGGCGGCCTCAGGCGTAGGCTCCAGGAGGATCGGGCCCCGGGGCGCGTAATGGACGCGCAGGCGCGCCAGCGGCCCGCGAGCGCGGCGCATGAGCGGTCGCTCCTGGATGAAGACGACGGCGACGCGGCGGCCGTCCAGCTCAACGGTGTACCGAAGCGGCGTCCAGCCCAGGCTGCGCTTGACCTCGCCCCATTCGTACGACTGGAAAGCGTCGCCAAGCAGGCTCCGGGCCGCCACGGCGTCCCAATCCACCGCCGGCCAGCCGCTCGCGTCGATGACGTGGGGCATGCCGGAAGCGGCCTCTTGCGCTCTGTGCACCAGCTCCTCCACAACGCCGCGACGCGGGGACGGACCGGGCCGCAGCTGACCGATTCTCGCATCCCTCGGCCCCGAATGCGGGCTCAGGCTGGAATCGGGGGTCGGGCGCCGCATATCGACGAATACGGGCTCAGCTCAGAGAGCCACCACCGTGGCCCCGTCGCCGCCCTCCCCTCGCCCGCCGGGGCGCCACGACTTGACGAGCGGATGCCCGGAGGCGTAGTCGCGGACCGCGTCCCGGAGCGCACCGGTGCCGAGCCCGTGGATGATCGTGGCCTGGTCCAGGCCCGCCAGCGAGGCATCGTCGAGGTAGCGGTCCAGAACCTCGAGCGCCTCCACGACCTTGGCGCCGCGAAGATCCAGTGAAGACGCGACCGTGCGGGCACGTTCCAGCTGCAGTCGCGACGCGGTTCCCCCGGACTCCGTTTCGCCGGCGACGATCGGGCGCCGGCCGCCCGGCCGCGAACCGATGGCCGCCGTCTCCCCTTCTCCACCGACGGCCGGCTCGAGGTCCTCGATAGGCACTGTCACCCGTATCCCTCCGGCCTCCAGCGTGGCCCGCCGGCCGCCCTTCTCCAGCGCGGCAACGCGACCTTCCCAACCGCCGCTCATGCTGCGGGCGCGCATTCCCGTGCGCCACGCGACCGCGCCCGGGGGCATCGTTCGCACCGGCTCGGGCTCGGTTGCGCGGAGGCGGTCCACCTGTGTCCGGGCCCGCTCGAGGCCCTCGTCGAGGCTGCGCTGCGTCACCGTCTCGCGCTCGAGCTGGCGGCGGATCGTCCGCACTTCGCCTCTGACGTCGTCGACGACCCGCTCGGCTTCGTCTCGCGCGGCCTTGACTGATTCGTCTCGCTCGCGTCGGGCGTGGCGTCTTTCGTCCTCCGCCGACGCCAGGGCGACCCTGGCCCGGTCCTCGGCGGTCCGCGCCCGCGCCAGCGCTTCGGTCGTCTCGAGCTGCGCGGCCTTTATCGAGGCCAGCGTCTCCTCGAACGCCTGCTGCTCGTCCGTGAGCCGCGAGCGCGCATCTTCGACGATGGCCGTCGGGAGGCCCAGCCGTTCCGCTATGGCGAAGGCCTGGCTCTGCCCCGGCAGGCCGATCGACAGGCGGTAGGTCGGCCGCAGCGTCTCCACGTCGAACTCGACCGAAGCGTTGCGGGCCTGCGGCGTTGTGTGGGCGTACAGCTTCAGCTCGGCGTAGTGGGTGGTCGCGGCAACGAGGGCGCCGGCTCTGATGAAGTGATCGAGCAGGGCCTGGGCCAGCGCGGAGCCTTCGGTCGGATCCGTTCCGGCGCCCAGCTCGTCGAGCAGAACCAACCGGTTCGGCCCGGCCGCCTCGACGATTCGAACGATCGAACGCAGGTGCCCGCTGAAGGTGGAGAGAGACTGCGCGACCGACTGCTCGTCCCCGATGTCGGCGTAGACGTCGGAGAGAACCGGCAGCTTCGTGCCCGCCTCAGCCGGCACGTGTAAGCCGGCTTGATGCATGAGGCTCAGCAGACCCAGGGTTCGAAGCGCGACTGTCTTTCCGCCGGTGTTCGGACCCGTGATCAGCAGCGCGGTGTAGCCGTCGCCGAGGCGGATGTCGATCGGCACGACACGGCCCGAAAGACCTGGATGGCGTGCTCCCAGCATCACGATCTCGGGTCGAGTCGCGATCTCGGCAGCGATGGCGTCCATCTCTTCAGCCAGACGCGCCTTGGCGGCCCAGAAGTCGAACCTGGCAAGGGCTTCGAGCGTCTCGCGAAGCTGCGGTGCCTGGCCGGCCACGACGGTCGAAAGCTCGTCGAGGATCCGCTCCACCTCGGTCAGCTCGGCAACCTGCGCCTCGCGCCAGGCGTTGCCCAGCTCGACCGCCACCAGTGGTTCCACGAACAGCGTCTGGCCGCTGCCGGAGGCGTCGTGGACGATGCCTTTGACCCGTGCGCGGGCGTCGGCCCGAACTGGTATCACGTACCTGCCACCGCGCAAGGTCACGAGCGGCTCCTGAAGAGCGCTCGCCAGATCGCCGGAGTGGACCAGCTGATCCAGCCGAGTGCGCAGCCGGTCGTAGGCGATGCGAACCGCCCGGCGCAGTCCCCCGAGGCGTGGCGACGCCGTATCCAGGAGCTCGCCGGTCGGGTCGAAGCTGCGTCCGAGCACGCTGCGCAGGGCCGGCAGCGGGTGGATCTCGCGGCCGAGATCTCGCAGGATCGGCCGGCTATCGCCGGATAGCGACTCTGCCAGCCGAGAGGCGGCTTCAAGCGTCCACGCAATGTCGAGGAACTGCCCCGGATCCAGGCGGCCACCCCGGGCAGCGCGCTCCAGCGACGGTCCGATGTCCTTGCTGCCGCCGATGCCGGCGCCCGGGTGGCCCGCCACGAAGCCGCGCGTCTGAGTGGTCTCCTCAAGCCCGCGGGCAACGATCACGGCATCGGTGGACGGCTCCAGGGCCTCCGCCAGGCGACGACCGGGTGGGAATCCGGTCGCGGCGGCGAGACGGGCGCGGACGAGCGGGAATTCCAGCAGCGCCATCGAGCGCCGATCCATACCCGTGCCCGTGCGGGGCGTCGCGGCTGAATGCGCGGTGGCCGGGTTCTCGGGAATGGGCGCGGTCATCGGCGTGTCCTCGGGCCGGACACGGCGGGGTTACCCGCAGCCCAGACCCGCCATGGCTTGCTGAGCCACGGCTCCGGCGTCGCGCCCAGCCCAACACGCGGGCCGAACGCCGGCTCGAGAGCCGGATCACCCGGGCGGGCCGGCTCCAGGTGGAGCGACGCGGCCGGATTGCAAAGGTCGGCGCCATCCTCGCCGAGCCCGATCGAGAAGGCGGCGCAGACCAGGCCCGGTCCGGAGGCGAGCCGCGCGAGGGGCAGCGCGGCCACTCTCTGGCGGGCGGCGGCGGCCCGTGCGGAGCTCCCGAGAGCGGAGCCACGACGAGCGGCGCGAGCCACGACCCACTCCTCGCGGGCACGGCGCATCAGGTCCCCTCCCTCGAGCGGTTCGATTGACCTCACGAGCAGAGCGGCGGCGAACCCGCGCGGCTCGGTGACGACGTTCAAGCAGTGGTGCATCCCATAAACAAGGTACACGTAGGCGTGGCCCGGTGGGCCGAACATGACGCCGTTGCGCCGCGTCGGCCCAAAGCGCGCATGAGACGCCCTGTCGTCTGTCCCTATGTAGGCCTCGATCTCGACGATCCTGCCAACTCTTGCGCCCCAACCGTCGCTTCGGACCAGCCGAGCGCCGAGAAGCCCGCACGCCGCCGCAATGCTGTCCTCCGCGAGCAGACGGCGCGGGTACACGTTGTCGGAGTAAAGGGGCCTGGATTCGACCGTTTGAGGCTCGCTCAGGGGAAGATCGAAACCAGGTCGCTGGGCAGCAGACCTGCCAGCACGTGAACCACAGGCGGCACCACTGTGTCCAGTATCGCGCCGGCGATGTGGGACTGGTTCATCAGCTGGTACAAGCTCCGAAGCTGATCGATTTCGCCCGGGAAAGGATCTGGCAAAGTGTAGGAGCCCAGAATGATGACCACGATCGTCAGCACGATGAACGCTTCCAGCAGGCCCAGCAAGCCGCCGACGATGTCGTCGAGGATGGGATGGGCCGCGGAGAGCTCGGTGTGCTTGTAGAAGCCCTGGATCAGCACCGAGAAGCCCACGGTCAAGGCGCCGAACAGAGTCCCGAAGGCAAGCAGGTGGTCGTAACCGGACGGGTATTGCTGCCATTGGTCGGCCAGGTAACCGCCGACGGGATCGCGCAGGTTGGCTGCCACAAGGAAGGCGAACACGATCGAGACGATCCCCAGAATCCGCCGGATGGCACCCTGCATCGCGCCGACGACGAATGCCCCAAACAGGACGATCAGGATCGCCAGATCGACCAGCGGCGCGGACTCGATTCCTCCGATCATTGGTCTCCCTCGCATCCTTGAGACGGAGAAGGGCCTTCTGGCGCGAACGCGGCTAGGTTAGCAGCGCCCGAACCGCCGCGAAGCACCTTACCAGTGCTTCGGTTCAAGGTTCAACGGGGCAAGCGTACCGGCCCGCTTGTGACCTACAAGTTCGGCGCGGCCGCCGTTCCCTTCTGCGGCAGGGAGAGGTTACGTGCGGAGGTGGGCGCCGATGTCGGTCTCGAGGCCATTTCGAACCTCCTCAATCGCGCTGTCGACTTCTGGCTCCGTCAGCGTCCGGTCCTTCGCCCCGAGCACGAGCCGGTAGGCCAGACTCTTCTCGTCGGCCGCCAGAGGCGTACCGCGATACAGGTCGAAGAGGCGGACGCGACGCAGCAGAACGCCACCGTGCCTCTCGATCGTGGACTGAACCTCGGCGGCGGTGCGGGACTCGGCGACGATCACGGCCAGGTCCCGCTCGACTTCGGGGAAGCGCGGGAGCGGCTCGACGTGCACCCGCAACGGCGCAGCCACATCCAACCCTGCGAGGGCGACTTCGGCGACGATCACCCGCTGAGCGCGCAGATCCCACGCCGCCACTGCGTCGGGATGCAGCTCCGCCAAGCGGCCGGCCACGGCCTCGGCGCCGGATTCCTGCCGGACCAGGAGCGCTCGGCCGGGGTGGAAGGGGAAACCGCGTGTGTCGGGCACGTACGAGGGCTCTGCAAGACCCAGGCGCCGGCACAGCAGCTCCACGATGCCCTTCGCGTCGTCCAGGTCATAGGGGCGCGCAGCGCGGTTCCAGGCGGCCGGCTCGGCGGCCCCGGTCAACAGGATGGCAAGCCGAGTCCACTCGCGCGGCCGTCCAGCCACGCGCGCATAGCGTTTCCCGATTTCGAAGATGCCGACGTCCGAACGGCCCTGCCGCTCGTTGAGCGACAGCACGTCGAGCAGGCTGGCGCCCAGATGCCGGCGCAGGACGGAATGCTGGACGGAGAGTGGATTCGTCACCACGATCTCGTGGCCGGACTGCGCAGCCAGACTGGCAGGCAGGGCCGGCTCACCGGCATCGTCGGGCCAGGGCAGCCTGGCTTCGTCCAGCGGTGAAACAAGCGCGTGAGTGACGACCTCGCTCAACCCGGCGCCGGCCAGAGTCTGACGAACCAGCTCGCGGACCCCCAGGGGCGATGGCCGGTAGGCCGGCATCAGCGTGTCCGGGAGGTGCGCCGGCGTCGTCTCGTAGCCGCGAACACGAGCAACCTCCTCAGCCAGGTCCATTTCGATATCGAGGTCGCGGCGCCACGTCGGCACGATTGCAACAACCGTCCGCTCGGATCCCGGGTCGACGACAAGCGGCTTAGGGGCTCCGGACACCTGGATGCGAGTGCCCGACGAGGCCAGTTCCGTCTCCACGCCGACCCGGCGCAACAGAGTGCGCTGTTCGTCAACCGAGATCTCGGCGCCGAGCAGCTTGCTGACGCGGGCCGGCCGGAAAGCGATCCGGGCAGCCGCCGGCTCCGTCGGCGCCGTGTCGACGCGACCCTTCGAGAGCGCGCCGCCTGCCCACGCAAGGGTGAGCTGGGCGACCCGATCTGCACCGATTCGAGCGAGGCGGAACTCCTGGCCCTTCTCGAAGCGAAGGCTCGCCTCCGAGCGCAAGGAGTACTGGTGCCCCGTGCGGCGGATACTCACCGGGTCGAAAACGGCCGACTCGATCGCGATTTCCGTGGTCGCGTCCGTGATTTCGCTGTCGAACCCGCCCATGATGCCGGCGATGCCGATGGGGCCGCTGGCGTCGGCGATGATCAGCGTATCCGGTGTCAGCTCCCGCTCGACGTGATCGAGGGTTTCGAGCCGCTCGCCCAGGAGCGCCAGGCGAACGATGATGGTGCCGTCCTTGACCGCGGCGCCATTGAAAGTGTGGGTCGGCTTGCCCAGCTCGAGCATGACGTAGTTCGAGGCGTCGACGACGTTGCTGACCGGGCGCATGCCGGCGGCCTGAAGGCGCATCTGAACCCAGTCAGGAGAGGGCCCGATCTTCGCCCCGCTGACCCAGCGCCCGACGAAACGCGTGCACAGCTCGGGCTCGCGAACCTCGACCCTCAGCCTGTCCGAAACTGGATCGCCCACTTCCTCGACGCTGATCTCGGGCCACCGGATGGCGGCACCCGTCACCGCCGCGACCTCGCGTGCCAGGCCAACCAGGCACAGCGCGTCGCCGCGATTGGGCTTCACGTCCACGTCCAGAACCGCGTCGCCGTACAGCTCGCTGAGGTCGCGGCCCAGTGGCGTCGCCGGCGGGAGAATGAGAATCCCCTCGGCGTCGCTGGTGATGTGCAGCTCGTCGCCGGAGCAGAGCATCCCCTCCGAGGCGATGCCCATCTTCTCGGTCCGCTCGATGCGGCGACCACCCGGCAGGACCGCTCCGGCCAACGCCACCGGCACGCGCTGGCCGGGAGCGATGTTGTGGGCGCCGCAGACGATGTGAAGCGGCTCACCCGAGCCCACATTGACGGTCGTCAGATGGAGCCGATCGGCGTACGGGTGCTTCTCGACGGTCAGCAGCTCGCCGACGACGACGGACCGCCAGTCGGCGCCCCAGCGCTCGACGCCTTTCACTTCCATCCCCAAAAGGGTCAGTCGCTCGGCGAGTTGTTCGGGCGACAGCTGGACGTCGACGTACTCACGTAGCCAGCTCAGCGGGACTCTCATCGGAACTGCTCCAGGAAGCGCAGATCGTTCTCGAGGTAGTAGCGCAGGTCCGGAACGGCATGGCGCAGGTTGGCGATGCGCTCCACGCCCATGCCGAAGGCGAAGCCCTGGTATCGCTCGGGGTCTATTCCGCCGTACTGGAGGACAACCGGGTGGACCATGCCGGCGCCCAGGATCGTCATCCAGCCCGTCTTGGAGCAGGCCGGGCAGCCCACGCCACCGCACACGACGCATTCCACGTCGAAGGCGACCGACGGCTCCGTGAACGGGTAGTACCCGGGCCGGAAGCGCGTCTTGCGCGGCCCGAAGAGGGCATGGGCGAACTCGTCGAGCAGGCCCTTCAGGTCCGCCATCGAGGTTCCCTCGTCGACCATCAGCCCCTCGACCTGGAAGAACTCGAAGCCGTGGCTGGCGTCGACCGCCTCGTAGCGGAAGCAGCGACCCGGAAGGAGCGCCCGAATTGGCGGCCTGGTCGACTGCATCACCCGGATCTGGCCGGGGCTCGTATGGGTTCGCAGCAGATGCCCCGGAATGTCCACGTACAGCGTGTCCCACAGGTCCCGAGCTGGATGGTCCGGGGCGATGTTGAGCATCTGGAAATTGGTCAGGTCGTCCTCGACCTCGGGCCCCTCGTAGACCACGAACCCGAACTGTCCGAAAACCTCCGTGATCGCCGCGACCGTCTCCGGAATGGGGTGAAGCGTGCCTCGGGGAACGGTCCGACCCGGCAGGGTCACGTCCGCCTTCTCCGCCACAAGCCGCTGCGCCTGCACGACGGACCGTAGCTCGGAGCCGCGCTCGGCCAGGGCCGTCTTGACGGCCTCTCCGATTTCGTTGGCCACGGCACCGACGCGCGGCCGGTCTTCCGGCGGCAGCGCTCCAATCCCGCGCAGGACGGCCGTGAGGTCGCCCTTCTTGCCCAGATACTGGATCTGCAACTGGTCGAGCGCGGCCGGATCTGCCGCTTTGGCGATCTCAGCCAGCGCAAGATCCCTCAGGCGATGCAGGTCTCCGCTCAGGCTCTCGAAGTCCACGCCACATTTCCTCGTCTTCTCGTCGGGCCGGGTCGCTCGGCGTCCACCCGGGCTGCTCCAGGAATCTAGAGCCCTCGACTGTCCGCGTCCCGTTCGGACACGGGGACGAGTCGAGGGCTCGCGGTACCACCCCGCTTCCCCGGCGGGCGGTAGGCCTCCGGGGCGCTTGTATGGGTCCGATATCGGGGACCGACCGGTTCGCCTACTTGCCCAGACGCCCGTGCGTCAGAGGTTCAGCGGACGGCTCTGGAGCGAACCAGCGAAACCGATCCCGGACGGGCTTCCAGTCGCCGACCCGTCCTCCCTGGGGGATCTGTCATCGCCTCTTCTCCGTCCTCGCCTCGACTTCCTGTGAACCGGCCGTCTCCGGCCGGCAGGGCTCAGGCCGACGCCTTACCGGCGACAGCTACCACCTGCGCGAACGCCGAATTGTCGCGGACGGCCAGATCGGCGAGGATCTTGCGATCGAGGTCGATGTTCGCGGCCTTCAGACCGGCGATCAACTTCCCGTAGGTGGTGCCGTTCTGGCGAGCGGCCGCGTTGATGCGGATGATCCAGAGTTCGCGCATCTGGCGCTTGCGCTGCTTGCGGTCGCGGGTCGCGTATGCCAGCGCATGCAGCATCGACTCATGGGCTCGCTTCACGAGCTTCGAGTTGGTGCCGGAGCGGCCCTCGGCGTCGTGGAGAAGCCGCTTGTGGCGGCGGTGGGCGGTTACGCCTCGCTTGACGCGTGCCATCGAAAATCAGACTCCCAGGTACGGCAGCAGCCGGCGGATCTGGTCGAGAGACTCGCCGCCGACGAGCTCCTTGCCGTCGTAGCGGCGCGTGCGCCGCGAGGACTTCAACTCGAGGTGGTGTCCGCGCCAGGACTTGACCCGGAACGCCTTGCCACTGCCGGTGACCCCGATCCGCTTCTGGGTCCCCTTGTGGCTCTTCATCTTCGGCACGTCAGTTCACCTTCCCGTTCGACGCCGCGCCGTCCTCCGGCTCGGGTCCGGGAGCCTCCGGATTGGCCGGGGTCTCCACGCTGGCTGATGTCTCTTCGGCGCCCAGAACGGGCGCCCCGTCTGCGTCTGTGCTGGCGTGGCCCTTCGCCGCGGCGGCCGGTGTCGGCTCATGCGGCTTTGGCTTGTGGACCGAGGCCACGCTTATGTGCATCGACTTGCCTTCGAGCATCGGAGGCCGCTCGACGACGCCGTGATCCTTGATTTGCTCCGCGAACTTGTCCAGAAGATCGCGCCCGATCTGCGGGTGGGTGAGCTCGCGGCCACGGAACTGGACCGCAACCTTAACCCTGTCGCCTTCCTCCAGAAACTCGATCGCGCGCCTGACCTTCGTATCGAAGTCGCCTATCCCGATCTTCGGCTTCAGGCGCACTTCCTTGAACGTAACGGACCGCTGCCGCCGCTTGGCTTCCTTCTCACGCTTGGTCAGCTCGTACTTGTACTGACCGAAATCCAGGAGTCGCGCCACGGGGGGACTTGCCAGCGGTGCGACCTCCACCAGGTCGAGCCCCCGCTCCTGCGCAAGCCTCAAGGCGTCGGCTGTTCGCATGACGCCAAGCTGGCTGCCGTCTTCGTCGACAACCCGTAAGTCGAACACACGGATCATCTGATTGATGCGCAGGTCTCGGCTGATGGCGAACCCCTTCTGTACGTGTTCCGGTTGCCGGCGACCGGGTTACTCTGCCCGGAAACAGGCGAGCGCCCCAGCCCGGGGCACGGCTGCGCCGGGCGGTCGCCCGCGGGACTATAGCACAGGGATTCCGGCACCGGCAAACGCGCGACCGACACGTTTCGCGCCGTTTCGCCGTCGTTTTCCGAGCGGTGTGTGATGATGCCCGCGTCACCCGCGAAGTTGATCTGAGGAGCGCTCATGGGGCGGTCGATACTGGGGTCTGCACTGGCTCTGTTTCTGGTCGCGGCCGCAATCGCCGGATGCCAGAACACCACGCCCACGCCCTCCCCCAGCCCGAGCCCCAGTCCCACGCCGTCTCCGACGGCCACCCCGTCTCCGACCTCCTCCCCCACTCCGACATCGTCCCCAACGGCCACCGTCAACCCGAACGCGACGCCGACTCCTCTGCCCACGGGCGGGCCGGGAGCCTACTACGCGGTCAAGAACTACGAGCAGGCCCTCCTTTCCGGCAATTATCGGGCGGCCTGGGCCCTTCTCAGCCGGAGCAGCCAGAGTCTCTCCAAGTGGGGCACAATCGCCGGCTTCACGAAGGAGCGGACCGCGTTCCTGGCCACGGCCGGTACGGACTACCAGGAAGAGTTGAGCCCGACGAACACACTGACTCTGCGCCAGTGGATCGAGGGGGCGAACTGGATGCCGCAGATCGATCAGGTCCACGCCTTCGTGGTCAGCGTCAAATGGACCGCGATCACATCTGCGTACGCGGGCTGGGAGATCTGGATCGTCAATCCAACCAAGACCGGGTGGTCCCTCTATCTGGCTCGCTAGCCAATTCGTCTGGTCCGCGGTTCACGGTCTGCGGGCGGCGGTCTCCGCGGCCAGTCGATCGATGAAGACGTCCCAGGTGATGCCGTTCTCCTGCTCGCCGGCGCGGTTGCGGATCGCGACCGTGCGCGCCTCGACCTCTCGGTCGCCCAGCACGAGCATGTAGGGCACTTTCTGCTCCTGGGCCAGCCGGATCTTGTTTTGCATCCGATTGTCGGAGTCGTCAACCTCGACGCGAAGCTTCCGCCCCGTCAGGAGCGCTGCCAGCTCTCGGGCTGCCTCGACGTGCCGGTCAGCGATCGGAATGACGACGGCCTGAACGGGTGCGCACCAGACGGGGAACGCGCCCGCGAAATGCTCCACGAGCACGCCGATGAATCTCTCGAGCGAGCCGTAGATTGCGCGGTGAATTGTCATCGGCCGGACGGCCTGGCCGTTTTCGTCGATGTAGGTGCAGTCGAAGCGCTCCGGCAGCATGACGAGATCCACCTGGATGGTGGCGGTCTGCCACTCACGACCCAACGCATCCTCGACCTGGATGTCTATCTTGGGGGCGTAGAAGGCGCCGTCCTTGGGCTTGAGGCGGTAGGGCTTGCCGAGTGAATCCAGCGCCGCCTTGATCTGCGTCTCCGCGGTCTCCCACAGAGCGGGGTCGCCAAGTGCCTTGTCGGGCTTGGTGCCGAAGGTGAAGCGTGGCTCCAGGCCGAACCAGCCGTAGACCTCGTAGACCTCGCCCAACAACGCCTTGATCTCGTCCTGGAGCTGGTCGGGGCGAAGGTAGATGTGGGCGTCGTCCTGGATGAAGTGGCGGACGCGCGTCAGGCCGGAGAGCGTGCCCGATCGTTCGTTTCGGTGCAGGCGGCCGAAGTCCGAGTAGCGGAGCGGCAGGTCCCGGTAGGAGCGCAGCTTGCTCTTGTAGATGAATGAGCTCTCGGGGCAGTTCATCGGCTTGAGGCTGAAGGTCTGACCTTCGGACTCGAGGATGAACATGTTGTCCTTGTAGTTGGCCCAGTGGCCCGACTGCTCCCACAGCTTCTTGTGGACCAGCAGCGGCGTGCTGATCTCCTGGTAGCCGCGGCGATCCTGGACCTCTCGGATGGCGGTCTCCAGCGTCCTCCAGAGTCGCTGGCCTTTCGGGTGCCAGAAGGCCGACCCCGGGCTGACGTCGTGGAAGCTGAAGAGATCGAGTTGAACGCCGAGCCGTCGGTGGTCCCGCCGCTTTGCCTCCTCGCGACGGTGCAGGTATGCCTCGAGCTCTGCCTGAGTCGGCCACACCGTGCCGTAGATCCGCTGCAGCATGGGCCGCTTCTCGGAGCCGCGCCAGTAGGCGCCGGCCACTGTCATCAGCTTGAACGGGCCGATCTTGCCGGTGCTGGCCACGTGAGGGCCCTTGCATAGATCGACGAACGGGCCGTGCTGGTAAGTGGAGGTCGGAGGAAGCCGGGTACCCGCCTCCCTGGATCGGGTCGCCAGGTCGTCGAGGATCTCCACCTTGAACGGCTGGTTGCGCTCCTCGAAGTAGGCGCGGCCCTTGTCGAACGGAAACTCCTTGCGAACGAACGCGTGGTCGGCGGCGACCGAGGCGCGCATCCCATTCTCTATGGTAGCGAGGTCGTCGGGGGTGAGCGGGCGAGGCAGCAGGAAGTCGTAGTAGAAGCCGTCGTCGATCGACGGCCCGATGCCAAGTTGCGCGTCCGGGAACAGCCCCACCACCGCTTCAGCCATCACATGCGCGGCCGAATGGCGCATCGCATCCAGGTCGGAGCGGGCGCCGGCATCCAGGAGCTCATCCACGGAGCCGCGCTCGACCGCATCGAAGAACTCCTCGGGTTCTGCGGGCTCGGCTCCGCCCGACTGAGCCGCCTGGATCTGCTGGTCGTTGCTCATCCTGTCAGCCCGCCTTCACTACCGCTACAGCGTGGTCGTCGACCGAACACAAAGCCTCCCGTCCGACAGGACGAGAGGCTTCTCTCGCGGTTCCACCCGCCTTCGCGGCGCCTGAGACTCTGCCTGCAGGGCGCCGCGCGCTCAAGCCGCTCTAACGGGCGGATCCCGGGCCGGTTCCCCCGGCCGCTCACGGTTGGTGCCTGCGCCGGCGACAATCGTCGTCGATCTCAGCGGTGACCTCCGCCACCTCGACGGCTCTCTTGGATCTTGCTGGCGAAGCGTGTCCCGCTCATCGCTCTAGATATGCAGTTGGTCGGCGCCGCTGGCGCGGCCCCGATGGTGGGCGGTAGAGGACTTGAACCTCTGGCCTCATGCATGTCAAGCATGCGCTCTAACCAGGCTGAGCTAACCGCCCGAGCGGCGCGCATCGTAGCACAGGCGGACTAGGTGTTCTTCCCCGTCGGGTTGTTGACGGGCGTCCGGCTGATCGGCGGCTGTCCGGCGAGTGACCAGTGCGGTCGGGCGCGATTGTAGAAGTCGAGGAACACCGGCAGGAGCGAGATCCTCTCGGCGGTGTCGCGGAACGGCCGGGCGTAGGCCCATTCGCCGAGTAGGGTCCTGACCATCCGCTCAGCCTTGCCGTTCGTCTGGGGCCGGTACGGACGGGTGAACCGATGGCCGATGCCGAGCTCGTCGCAGGCCGCCGCGAAGTCCCGGCTCCGATGGCAGCCGCCGTCGTCCGGTCAGGATCCGCTCGATCGTGATGCCTCGGGCAGCGTAGAAGCGCCAGGCCCGCCACAAAAGGCCGTCGGGCGTTTCCGTACAGAGATGTCGGACCTGTTCAGGGGCGGAATACCTTAGGACTTCGCGTTCTTCGAAGGTTTCGACTTGGCAGAACTGTTGAGGGCGACCGCTTGGCGAACGAGCGCCTTGAAGGCGGACTCGTCAACTTCTTTCCCTTCGTGGATGTCGATCGCGCGGCGTACGTTTCCCTCGAGACTCGAGTTGAAGAGACCGGCCGGATCCGCCAGAGACGCGCCCCTGGCGAAGGTGAGCTTCACGACGTTTTTGTAGGATTCGCCAGTACAGACGATCCCGTCGTGCGACCAAACCGGGGTGCCGGGGGTCGAGGGCTTCACCCACTTCAACTCCTCGACGACGTCCGGGTCTGCTTCCTTGATGAGCTCGCGCATTCTGCTGAGGGTTCCCCCGCGCCAGTCCCCGAGTTCCGCGAATCTATTCGAGATGAGCTCCGATGCCGACTGGCCTTGGCTCGCGCCCGACTCTTTCATGCTTCTCATCCTAGCAGTTCCGGAGACAAAACCGGGAAGCCCACGCGGTCTAGGCCGTAGCGCCACGTCAGTTCATCGTGGCCTCAGCGAACGGGTGGTCAGGCCCGAGCCGGCGCCTCGGCGCGCTGCTGTGCGGTTGCTATGGCCGAAGGGGTGACTTTCGCAAACGCGACGAGCGTCGCGAACGCGAGCGGCATCGCAGCCAGAAGCATTGGAGCGCGCAGCCCATATAGCATCGCGACCGCACCACCCAGGGCCTCGCCGATCGGCAGCGATCCCCACGTGATCAGCCTGTTACTCGCCGCCGCCCTTCCCCGAAGCTCGTTTGGCACCAACTGTTGGCGGAGGGCGACGTGGGTCACGTTCCAGAGCGATATCGAGAAGCCGAACGCGAACACAGCGAGCGCCACGATGACCGGATGCGGGATCGCCCCCGTGATGCCCGCGGCCGGCGCGCTGAGGCAGGTGGAGAGCCGGAGCGCGCCCGCCGGACCGATGCGGGCAACGATCTTGCTGGCCGCGATCGCTCCGACAATGCCGCCAACGCCGATGCAGCTGAGCAGAAGGCCATAGCCGAGGTCGGTGACGGGAAGGCGGTTAGGCCGACGCCATCGCCGAGATAGGAAATGGCGGCCGCCAACCACAGGCGACGGAATTGAGAACCCTCGACAGTGCTAACTGCGGGACCTTCGCTCACCCGGCTCGCGTGTAAAAGGGGCGAGGCTTCATCGCTTGGGGTCTAGGGGCCTTCATGGGCCGCGCTCGAGCGGTCAATCCAGCCAGACCTGGCCAACCGCCCGGCTGAACGGCACGGTCGAGTCGGTCTCCTCCGACCAGCTCGAACCGCTGCGAACGTAGGTGATCTCATGGATGTCTGCGACGACGCCGCTTGCGTCCTCGGTGCCGGACAGCATCGCGAGGCGCGAACCGTCAGCGCTGAGCGCCAGATCCCAGACCACTTGCGAAGGATCGAGCGATACCATCCTGGACGGCTCTTCGTCCCCCAGCCAGTCGCCGACCGGCGCCACGTACACTGCCGACTCGGTGGCCGCTACCAGAGTTCGCCGATCCGGCGACAAGGCGAAGACGCGCACGCCCCCCAGCCCGCTCAGCAGCACGATCTCGTGCTTCTTGGTGTCGACAACCGCCAGACGCGGTATCTGCCGGGCGTCGTCCGATATCACCGCCAGCCGCTCGGAGTCGACCCACGCGACGGACGGACCAAACGGCGAGTCCGGCGCTGGCGAGAGCTCGCCGGTCGACCCGTCTGCTGCGACCAGCTGGAAAGCCAGGCCGCCCGACTCCGACACTGCGATCGCCGTCACGCCAGCGTCAGAGCGATCCAGACCCACGATCGTTCCGGTGAGCAGCTTGTTGCCCGAGTGCGGCGATAGGCTCGCCACAGGGGTCTGCGGACTGGTTTCAGCTCGCAACTCCAGCGATCCACCGATTCCAAGGATCAGACTCTGTCCGTCCCGATCGAGAGCAGTGGCCCCCGGCAGCGGCCATTTCGGGGCCCAGCTGCCGCCTGTGTACGTCCATAGCCCGACGCCACCCTGGACGCCATCGGCCAGGACGAGGAGGTGCGGTGCCGACATGCCCGTCACCTCCGCCGACACTACGACCGTGGGCCCGGCCGAGTCGGTCAGACCGACCGAGACGGCGTTGGTCGTCGAAGGTGCGGTAGTGGCGCCGGTTGTGCCGGCGCCAGACGCACACCCCGTTGCCGCCACGGACAGGCAGAAGGCAATTGGTACCAGTTGTTGCCTGCGCCTGGCTACCAAGCTTATGAACCGTGGCCACGAACCCCGGATCATGCGATCCCCTTTCTGAAGCGGCCCGTGCCCGCCCAACCGGACGGCCGCGGGCCGCTAAATGGCGGGGCCGCCACGAGTGGCCGAGCCCCACGACTTCACTCCACGAAATCTCCGCCGATGATTGTGCCGTCGCCGGCGTCGACGAAGAGGCTCATCAGCCAGACGGCGTTGGCCGCGTCGCCAGATGGCTTCACCTCGGTAACCCACGCGAGCCGGTACGGGGCCTCGGCGGCGCCGATCCCGGCGGGATCGAAGGCCGCATTCGGCCCGACCCACTCCAGGTCGAGCTTCTGGACCGCGTATCCCGAGTTCCGGCCGGCGAACCAGCGGTCGAGGTTCGTTGCCGCGATCTGCCGGGCCGTGGCCGAACCGATCCGGCTCACGGGCGCAGCAGCGAGGTCATGTTCCGCACGGGCAACGCTTTGGATTCGCCCGTCGGACCAGACCTGGACGCGCGTCTCGTCTCCACGCACGCGCACACCGTCTTGCGTACGAGCCCAATGGACCGTCCACCCGCCCGTCGCCTGATCGGCCTCGGTCGAGGAGGGGGTTCCGACGACCAGGCCCGCAGCCAGAACCGACCGCTGCGCCGACTTCACAGCGCCATCCTGCCCGACACGGATGCCCATCACTGGAGCGGCGTCCATACGAACGGCGCCGAGAAGACGGCCCTTCGAGTCAAACTGAGTGACCGACTCGACGTTGCCTGCCGTGTCGAGTTCCGTGACTTCGTCGTACTCGGCGTTCTCGAAGCCATCGAGCACGTGATGCCCGATGCGCTTGACGCCGACCGGGAAGCCCAACGCGTCTCGAGTGTTGCCCTCGCGTGTTAGGAGCACCGCGTCCGCATTCGCGTCCAGTGCCACTTCGACGCGGGCCACAGATTCAGGCCCCGAGCTGCCGGGGTCAGAGGGCCGCGGAGCCGCTGCGATGTGGCCGGCCGAGACGGCCAGGCACGTCAAGGCCACGACGCCCAGGCCCGCGGCCGACTTGACATTCTTGGTGCGGATTGAAGCATGCATCTTGGTCATCTCGACACCGGCCGGAGAGGCGTTCCGCTGTAGTAGGGATCGCCCCACCAGTTGGCCTGGAAGGGCTCACTCGAGCTGACGGCCTCGTAGCCGCCAATCCCGGAGGCGTAGGCGAATGCCGCCGCCAGAGTTCGAGAGCCGGGCGTCCCGCCGTTGATGTAACTCCACAAGGCCTTCTCGAACCGGAGGCTCGAGCTGTCCCAGGTGTGATAGACGTACCCCAGGTAGAACTCGTAGTCGGTGGCCTTCTTCGTCTTCTCGATCTGGAACGCGGCCGGCATCGTGCTCGAGTTCGAGCCCAGCATGCAGGTCGACATGATGACGATGTTGTAGAACGACCCTTGAGTGGCGGCTTTGATGGAGCTGGACCTGACGATGTCCTTGGACGAGTTGCACTTCCCCGAGCCGGGATCCTGGAGGAACCCCGAGTCGATGTTGGGCGCGCCGCTCGCCGCCCAGTAGTTGTCACCGTGGCTGTGCACATACACAGCCCAATCGTTGAGAACGTTGCCCAGGACGGCGGCGCGAGTAAACCCAGGTCCGAGGGCTCCCGACACCGGGCCGAAGCCCAGCTTGCCAAGCTGCGTGACGGTCAGGCTGTAGAGCTGCTGTGGATAGGTGTCGTTGACACCCAAGCACGCGACCTTGAAGGCATCCGAGTTGGACCACACGTGTGCGTCATAGGTTGCGGCGGCGTGACCTGGCGCCGCGATCGTCGAAGCCGCGACGGCCATTGAAACGAGCCACATGAATGCTCGTTTCATGAATCTCCTCCCATTCCGGCGGGCGGATCCATTGCCTGCGGCGGGGTCGAGCGTGGCGGGCAGGTGAGCGAACAGCTAGGCCTGCAAGCACCTCCTTCGAGCTGAGGCGAGTCACCGTCCACGGGACGGCGATCTGGCCCTGGCGCCGGTGGGGCCGCCCCCTCGGGCGGGCACTCGGGCGGTCCCAACGTGCGACGCCCCGACTCTATGCCCCGCCGCTTATCTGCGACTTATCCGGCGATTACCCCCGCCATGGACCGCCCGCCGCCTGTTCGGGGTCAGCGTCCCCTGGAGCGCCCACCGAATAGTCCCAGCCTGCCCCTCCGGCTCCGTCGTGCGCCATCTTCTCGTACCGAACCGGACCGCCTCGCAGGGCGATGTTCAGCAGTGCTCGGGGCACGACCGCCAGCCAGAATCCGTTGAACAGTGAGACCCGAAGGGAGCGGCGCGCTCGCTCGGCACCACCCAACGCTCGGCCGTCGGCCCGTCTCTCCCAGCGCAACGCGTCCCAGCCCAGGCCGGCGCTGACGCCCAGGTAGCCGGCCAGAAGCGCGACGAGAGACCGCTTGCGGCCAGTCACCACTGCCGCAGCCGCCGCGCCGGCCACGACGGCTGGGACGGCAAGCTGGCCGACGTACGCAACGAAATCCAGCCGCGAGCGGGCCGACAGGCGCGTGCTGGAGATCACGGCCGGTCCGTGTTCGAAGGCGCGCCTGAAGCCCCCCTCGGCCCAGCGCAGGCGCTGCTGCCAGAGCCCAGAGAGACTCCGGACCGGTTCCTCCCACACTTCCGCGTCGAGTGCCCACGCAACTCGCTCGCCGGTCAGCGCAGCCACGCGACTCGAGAGGTCGATGTCCTCGGTCAGCGCAGCCGCCCTCCAGCCTCCCGCCGCGGCAAGCAACTCCCTTCTGATCATGATCCCGTTGCCGCGGAACTCGGAGCAGCCGCCCATCGCCCAGCGACCTCGGTTCAGCTCGCCGTCCATGTTCTGCTCGTCCGCCTGAGCCCCCGCCAGCCAACCAATGTCGGCGTCGAGGATTCGGCGCCTGGCAGTCACCGCGTTCGCGCCGGCCGCGAAATAGCCTGCGGCACGGCGCAGAAAGCAGGGCTCGATCCGCGCGTCGGCATCGAGAACCAGGACCACATCTCCGCGGCAGACATCGGGCTGGGCAGCCGTCAGGGCGGCGCCTTTCCCGTCTGGCAGGCCGTCGCCTTCTCGCCTGATCACGCGTGTGACCCTCTCTATCCCGAATTCCCGAGCTGCCGCCGCGACGACCTGGCCGCTGCCGTCGAGCGAGCGATCGTCCACGACGATCAGCTCGAAGAGCGGCTCCCCTGTAGCCGACCGATAGCTCTGGCCGGCCACGTCGCGCACGAGTCGTGGCAGCACTTTGGCTTCGTCACGCGCGCCAACCAGGACGGTGAACGTGGGCGGCGTCGCCGCAGCGTCGAGAGCCTCCGCAGCCGATTCCGGTGAGATGGGCGGCCATCGCGTCGCGACTGCCACGGGCACCGCGCACCCTATGGCGACCCCGGCAGTAGCAAGCGCCACGAGCTTGCCAGACCGATGGCCGCTCGCCAGGAAGCCCACTGCAGCTCCGCCTGCAAGGATTCCCGTGGCGGCCACCCGCCAGGCTACCGGCGTGGCCGGCACGTCCTGACTCGCCGGGGCAGATGCCGTCACGCCGTCCGTCCCGCGGCGCGGCCCGTCATCGTCGAACCCGGCTCCCGTCTCTACCAGGCTCGGGGGCTATCAGATTGATGCCGCCGGCCATCTCGGTAGGAACGATCGCCACGGTCATCGGATCGACCGGTGCGCCCGTTGGCGGCGTGTCGGCTCGGGCTTCTGCCTCGGCCGGTAGCAGCGCGCCGCGCCTGACGACGCTCGCGATCCCCCACAGGCAGACGATGATGGCGACGACCAGGATCACGCCCTCCGTGCCGACGAAGTCGGCCACGGGGGCAACGATGATGATGGGTGCGAGGCTGGCTATCGACACGAGCATGTTGAGCACGCCGAACACGCGACCGCGGACGTCCTCTGGCAACTCTTCCTGAAGCTGCGTTTGCGACGCGATCGAGACGATGGCAAACGCAAAGCCGACCAGGAAGGCGATGACGATAACCAGGGAAAGCACGGAGACGACGCGGCTGGACTCCGCTATCTGGGCCGCGACGTTGTCCTCGAGGAAGTGCGAGATGGGGCCGGCGAACGAAAGGATAGCCAGCAGCGTGCCCATGGCGATCATTCCCGCCTCGATGGTGCGTCGCCGCGGCAGGCGGTGGCCATACGCGTTGAGAGCGACGATTCCGGCCACGACCCCAAGCCCGAGAGGCAGGACCACGACCACGAAGTCTTTGGTTCCGAGCGCCAGCGTGGTTGTCGCGAACTTGGGCCCGAGGACCCCAAGGATGCCGATGAGCGCACCCGTGATGCCAAGGTAGGACAGCGACCAGCCCACCGAACGATGGTCGCGGATGTATGCCAGTCCCTCGGTGAGCTGCCCGAACATCGTCTCGACGGCGCGTTCGGCGTCTGCGACCGCCTGCCCCTTGGTGGCCCTGTCGCCGCCCACGGGAGGAGACGACGGCAGTGTCCAGCAGAAGGCCGCAGCCACGAAGTACAGGATGGCGACGATCACGATCAGCGCTTGTGGGCTGGCGACGGCTACGAGGAACGGTCCGACCAGAGCGAACCCGAGCGCGAAGGCGGCGTTCATGGTGAGGGTGAAGAGGCCGTTGGCTGCGAGGAGCTGGCGTCTCGGCACCAGGAAGGGGATCATCGACGCCTCGGCGGGGCCGAAGAACGTCGTGATCGTCGCCACGCAGATCATCAGCAGGTACAGCAGCGCCAGGTTGCTGTGGACGAGGACGATCGCCAGAAACGCCAGGCCGCGAAGCACGTTGGTCACGAGAAGCATGTGGCGCTTGTCCACGCGATCGACGAAGACACCGGCGATGGCCGAGAAGACGATCGCCGGGACGAGGAAGCTCAGCAGGAGGGCGCCCACGGCTGTGGACGAGGCGGTCTGAGTCGTGATCATGATCGTCAGGCCGTATATGACCATGTTGCCGCCGACCTGGGTCGAGAGCTGGGCCAGCCACAGCAACAGGAACGGCCGATTCCGCAGTACGGCGAGGGCGCTCGATTCCTGAGCCGGCTCCGCCTCAGTGGCGCGTCCGGCGTCAGCCCTGGAGCGCGGTGCGCTCACGACGCCTGCCTGTCGCGTGGCGCGGCCCGGAATGTTCATCGGCCGCTCTCCTCGCCTGCAGGCGAGCCGTGGGCATCGCGAGGGGTCGGGGCAACGGCCCGACTCAATGCCATGTCGCCCCGTGCCACGAACCCGATGGACCGCCGCTCGAGCGTTCGGCGATCGAGCAGCACGTGGCGGCCGCAGCCCTGACAGCGCAGGCCGATGTCGGCCCCGAGGCGGTCCACCAGCCACTCGTGCCCGCCGCACGGGTGAGACCGGCGCAATCGAACGACGTCGCCGAGCCTGAACTCGACGACAACCTGATCAGTGGACGCCACTGTTCTCGGCCTGTGCTGAGCGGAAGGGCGCGCGCTCCATGGTGGCCGCTCAGCCTATCAGAGCCGAGCTCGGCCGTTGCGGCCCATCGAACCGCGACCGGTCGGATCGAGCACGGCGATACGCGGATTGACGCATCACGGCGTCATTCAAGGCGCCCCTCGCGACGAACGGCGGTGCGACACAACCACTGCAACCAGGACCACACCCACCAGGACGATTGCGGCACCGATCACGTAGACGATGGCCGGGGCCTGCGAACCGGCGCCCCCGGCGTCCGGGCTTGCGGTCGCACCCGGCACCGGTACCTGCGACGGTGCCGAGGTCGGCCCGGCCACGCCGGAGCTGGTCCAGTCCGACGGGACGGGGCCAGCCGCTTCCGGCTGGGGGCCGAAGGAGCTCAGGGCCGTGCCTCCGTTGTCCTTCTGCCAGGCCTTGTCGAATGCATCCGTGGAAATGCCGATTGCAGTCTTGAAGGCCTCATCGTCGGACACTCCCGTGGCGTACGCCTTGACCAGCTTGTCCAGATCGGCCTGGCCGTACGTCCGCATGAAGTAGTCCACCGCCGACACCGACTCGGCGTACGCCAGGTAGAACCCTTGCTGGCTCGTCGGGAACTCGCCGCTCAAGGCCGCCAGCGGCATGAGCGTGCCGTCCGAAACTGCCTGGGCGACCAGCTGCTTGTCCGAGCTGTCGAACCCCTGAGAGACATAGACGGCGATTCCCTCGTTCAGCCAGCGCGGAGGGTCGTGATAGGGATTCTGGGTGATGTCGCTGAATACAACGTGGGTCAGCTCGTGGGGCACCACGGTCGAGGCGTACGAGAGGTCGCCGGGTGCGATCAGCGCGAAGAGCGTCCTCGTGTCCGGGTTGGCCTCGCCGCCCACGTTGTCCCGCGTACCCGGGCCGAGCGCGTCGTAGAAGGCCGTCTGATCGGCATACACGAAGAAGTCGATCGGCGCCGTCTCGTCGAAGCCCAGGAAGGCGGACGCCTTGGCGATCCCGTCCTCGCCCATCTGGAGCGCCTGCTGGGCAAAGGTGTCGTCGCCCTCGTACCAGTGCAGCCGGATGATCCCCCCGACCATCGTCTGCCAGTCGAAGCTGTCGTCGGCGTAGGTGACGTGCATGTCAGGGCCGGTCGCCACCGTGCCGTCCGCCAGGACGGCCTCGAAATCGGCCATGAGTTGGGTGTTTGGCTGGATCTCCCCGGACGAGGCATCCAGCAGATAGTCGAAGCTGCCCGCCCCCGGGTTCTCCAGCTGGATCACGGACGGTCCGTAGCTGCCCGGATAAGTGATGACGATGTCGACCTCACGGATGGTGCCGCCTCCCGAGTACGGCTGGGTGAAGTCGATTCCCTTGCCGAACGTCGACGTGGCCGTCGGCGTGCCGAACGTGATCGACGCGCTGAGAACCGCAGCCGCGCTCGACCCAATCGCGGCCCAGGCGACCATCGCCGCCACGAACGCGACGCGCATGAACCTGTGTCGCACCGGCAGTCTCATGAGCCGCTCGCCCAGGCCAGGCCGGCGTAGCGCATCAGGCCCTGGCCGTTCGTGACGGCCCCCAGAAGACCCGGTTTCGCCAGCGAGTAGCCCCCGTCGTAGTCGACCGGGATCACGGGCGCCTGGTCGAGCACGACGGCCTGGGCCCGATCCAGCGCTTGCTGCATGGACGCCTGGTCGCCCGCCGCGAGCGCCTGGTCGATGTCGTTGTCGAAGTCGCTCGAGCTCCACCGCCCGAAGTTGTTCGTCTTTCCGGTCCCGAGCAGAAGCCCCAGGAAGTCGTTCGCACCGGGGTAGTCGGCCACCCAGTCCATCTCCCAGAAGGCCGGCGGGTCATTCAGGAGCTGCGCGTAGTACGACTGGAAGTCGCGGGTTTCATAACCGATGTCGATGCCGAGATTGTCGTGAAGTTGACGCACGATGGCTTCGTCGAGCGGGGCGCCACCGGTGACCAGGGTGATCTTCGGAAACCCGACGCCGTTCGGGTAGCCGGCCGCCGCAAGCTCCGCCCTGGCCTGGGCGAGGTTGAAGACCGGCCCGAAGTCGGTGGCGCTGTGCCCGGGCACGCGCGGCGGGACCATCCCCGTGGCGGGCTGCATGAGGGGGTCCGACTGCAGCGCTGTAATCCCTCGCCAGTCGATCCCCATCTGGAAGGCGCGTCGAACGTGAACGTCAGAGAACGGCGGACGCGACGTGTCGAAACCGTAGAACTCCACCGAAGGCGATTGGTCAACGTGCAGCAACGGCCCGAGCGCTTTGTCGTACGCGATCCACGACGCGTCGGCATAGGAGATCGGCGTGTAGTCGAGCGTGCCACTCTCGAAGTCGGAGACCGGGCTGTCGCCGCCGATGGAGATCAGCTGGTGCACGGTCTTGATCGGCGGCGCCCCGGCCCAGTAGTGGCTGTTGGCGGTCAAGGTGACCTCAGTGTCGGTCACGGCGGATAGAACGTACGCGCCGCTGCCGACGAACCCGCTCGGTGTGAGTGCGCTCGGGTTGGAATCGATCGTCGAAGGAACGACGGCGAGGGTAGGGCTTGCCGCGATGGCAGGGAACTCAGGCGAGGGGCTCGTGAAGTCGACCTCGATCTGGTCGTCGCCGATCGCAGACAAACCGACCGCCGACTTTGCCCCGCTGCCTTCACGGTACGCCCGAGCCCCGACCACGTCATCGAGAAGCGAGGCCAGCTGGCTCGGCTGAGCAGGATCGAGGACTCGCATCCAACTCGAGATCACATCGGCCGCAACGAGAGGCGAGCCGTCCGAAAAGACCAGGCCCGATCGGAGGTGGAAGACGAGCGTATTGCCGCCGTTCGAGGTCTGCCAGCTATCGGCAAGGGCCGGCTGGACGCGCCCCGCCGTGTCGATCGCCGTCAACGACTCGAAGAGCTGGGCCACCACCTGCGCACTGCCCATGTCGGACTGAACCGCGGGGTCGAGCGAGGCGGGCTCGCTACCGTAGATGGTGACCGACCCGGTGGAGGATTCAGAAGGCCCCAGACTGTGCCCGGGACTGATCTGCGAGGAACCGGTCGGCTCGGAAGCGGTCAGGTATGTCCCGCCCGCGATGGCCAGAACGAGGGCGAGCGCGACGCCGACTGCGACGACGGCAGGCCGGCGCTGGCCGGAGCGAGGGGGAGGGGCAGACCAGGCGTACATCAGCGAAGGAGCCACCAGGCCAGGAAAGTGCCGTTACGGCCGTCCACTTGGAAGGGTCTCTCGATCGGCACGGGCCGGGGAGGCGGGGCCACGCGCCAGACGTATCCCTGCCCCGAGAACCGACCGATCAGGGCTGCGATGCAAAGAAGGCGGCGCATCCCGGGAGTATAGGCGGCCGAGGTTCTGTTGCCTGAACGGGCGGGGTCTTCCCTCGCTAGCCAACTGGCGGCGGCGCAGGAGTGAGACGCTGGATTGCGGCTCCGGCCAGCGCAGCCAGGTGGTCCATCATCCGGAGTCGTTCGGGTGAGACCACCGCCGCGGCGGGAAGTGCCACTCCGATGAGGCCCGCGACGTGGCCATCGACCGGTATGGGGAGGCCCAACAACACGCCGTTTCCGGCCTCGTCCTCGGTGAGGACACTGGCACTGGCCCACAAGCGACCCCAAAAGCCTTCGCCCCGACGGATCGACCGGCGGGTCCCCGCGAACCTGCCCATGCCTACCAGCTGGCGCATGAGCGTCGGCTCGGCAGTGGAGGACGAATCCTGCGCCCCCTCTACGAGCGCGACCAGCCCGTCGCGCGAGCCCACGACCGCGGCCGCGTGGCGGAGGGTCGCCCGCGCGACCTCTTCCGCGTCGGAGGCCGTCAGAAGGTCCCTGGCCGCGTCCAGGATCGCTCCCGGGACCGCCTCGGGCGCGCCCTCGGCCGCACGTCTGACGCCCGCCACCCGACGTCGCTTCGCCTCGTAGAGGGCCGCGTCCGCGGCGCTGACCAGCTCCGCCTTGCCAGGTCCGTCCGCAGGCCAGTAGGCCACGCCGACAGACGCCCCGAAAGGCAGGTCGGACCCTCCGACGGGCGAGACTCGCACGGCCTCCCTAACGGCCACGCGCACGCGGCCTGCGACTTCCTCGGCCTTGGCGCGGCTGGCGCCGACCAGCAGGAGGGCGAACTCATCGCCGCCATATCTGTACGCCCGGTCGTTCTGTCGGGTGGCGCCCACGATCGCCTTGGCGACCGTCTGGAGCAGGGCGTCGCCGGCCGGGTGGCCGTAGGTGTCGTTGAAGGCCTTGAACGAGTCCAGGTCCATCATCAGCAGCGAGAACGGCTTGCCGGCATCGACGAGGGCGCCCAGGTCGCGCTGGAAGGTGCCGTGATTGCGCAGCCCTGTCAGCGCGTCGAGGTCCGCGCGGGTCGACACGGTCACGTGCGCCTGGGCATTCTGAAGCGCAATCGAGGCCTGGCCGGCGAACAGCTTGCTGAGCTCGAACTCCGGCTCGCTGAAGTGGGCCTCGGCGGCGCCCAAACGGGCCAGGTTCAAACTGCCGACCACTTCGCCGTGAACACGGAGCGGGACCACGATGATGTTCTGCGAGACGCGGTCACTCGGCCGCCCCTCCGTGTGTGCTTGCGGGTCGTGGCGGTCCCCGTCTGGGGCCGGACCCGCCGGTCGAGCCACGCTGCCGGAGAGCGTCCCTTCCAGCGCTCCGGCCAAGACGCCCTCGGCAACGTCGTTGGCGCAGACGGCATCGCCCCGGCCGATGACCCAGCTCGTCAGGCCTTCGTCGAGAGCGTGGCCACTGGCGTCGGAGACGGGCGCCGCCCCCGAGCTCGCCCGTGACAGGACCGCCTCGATGCCACCGGACGCGCGATCATGGCGGTAGATCGTCAGGCGATCGTAGTGGACGACGCTGCCGATGGTGTCAGCTATCTGCTCGAGCACCTGGCGCGGCTCGAGAGTTGACACCAGCTGCTCGCTCACATCCAGGAGCCTGCGTTCGCCGGCGAGCTGGCGCTCGAGAGTTGTCTGCTGGTGTTCGAGGCGCTCGATGTTCTCGGCGTTCTCGATCGCCTGGCCCGCATATCGGCCGAAGATCGATAGCGCCTGTTCGTCTTCCCGGTCGTATCGGCCCGCCCCGGCTTTCGACACGACAAGGACGCCATGGATTGCCTCTCCATAGGCCATCGGAACCAGCAGCAGCGACTCAGGACCAAGGGTCGACCGAAAGATCGATCGCCTTTCCGATGCGGCGTCGGGGATGATCACGGGTTCGTTGTGCTTCGCCACCCACTCGGGCAGCGTCTCCGCGTGCCCGAGGGAAATCGCTTCGAGCGGCGGCGACGCGATGCCCACGAAGGTGCCCGAGGCGGCAGAGAGTCGGAAGCCCCCTTCGACGGGATCGTCGCGGTACACCCGCACCGTGTCGCAGTCGACCAAACGCCCCGCCTCGGCGACGATGGCGTCGACGATGGCGTCGACGTCGCGGAGCTGGGCCAGCCGAAGGCTCAGCTCGTGGATGGCCGTCAGTCGGTTGGCCAGCGATCGCACCGAGGCGTACAGCCGGGAGTTCTGCATCGCGGTCGCCAGCTGGCCCGCGAAACCCGTGGCCAGCCCGAGATCCCGAACGGTCCAGGGGTGTGGCCGGCGGTGAATCACGAGCAACAAACCGAACATCTCACCCGGTACGCGGCACGGCACTCCGGCCAGACCGACGATCTCCTCCTTCTCTGCGACCGATCTGATCTCCTCCGCGATCGGGTTCGAAGCGTCGTCCAGCGGGATCGCGACAAGAGGGCTGTCCGGCCAGCGCTGCATGATCGACTGCAGGGGAGTAACCACGTTGTGATCCAGGGCGTCCAGAACCTCCCTGGCAATCGATCGGCTGGCGGTGAGCACGAGCGTGTGATCTGCCTCTTCGCGCCAGAAAGCGACGCCGTCGGCCGCGAGGACGAGCTCCACGCCAGCAAGCACCTCGTCAAACAGGCGTGCTCTGGCCGCCCTCTCGGTCTCGCTGTCCAGGAGCTCGGAATCGGCCACGAGCGGCTCGCGCGGGAGCGTCCGAACGACCCCCGGGCCTGAACCCTCGAACGGCTGACCAGACTCCAGCGCGGAGCTGCGGCTCTCCATTGCCGGTTCATTGTGACTCAAGGGCTCATGCACGCCAGCCACCGAGAGGACATCCCCCGACCGTGGGGGTCCCGGGGGGAGACTCTTTGTTGCGGCTAACCGCGCTCGATTGGAGCCACGCGAGTCTTGCCCGATCGCTCTGTCTGCGCCGTCTCGGCGGGCGGGGCCCCGTCGAGGACCTCCAGCGCGTGGTAGTGACCCTCGTCCGCGGTGTCGTGCCGATGCGAGTGGCTGATCGGACCGTGTCTGTGGAGGTGTTCGTGGATCAGGTTCGCCCGAACCAGCAGGTCCGTGTCGGCCAGTATCGTGGCTGGATCGCCGTCTGCCACCACTCTCCCCTGCTCATTCAGAACCACGGCCCGATCGGCGATCAGGGGGACGATGTCGAGCTCATGAGTTGCGACGATCAGCGTCCGACCAGCGGCCCCGAGGCGCTGGATCAGATCGACCAGAACCCACTTGGTGCGCGGGTCCAGCGAGGCTGTGGGCTCGTCCAGAAGGAGCACCTCCGGCCGCAGCGACAGAACCGAGGCGATCGCCGCGCGCTTCTTCTCACCGCCCGATAGCTCGAAGGGAGCCCGACCGGCCAGATGAGCGATCTCCATCGCCGCCAGGGCCTCGTCGCAGCGTTCGCGCACTTCGTCGGCGGTCAGGCCCAGCTGAAGCGGCCCGAACGCCACGTCGTCGAGAACGGTTGCGCTGAAGAGCTGGATGTCCGGGTCCTGGAAGACAAGGCCGACCTGGCGGTGGAAAGTGAAGGCCTCCTGGCCGGCCGCAACTGCCGCGACATCGCAGCCGAGGGCCCGCATCGTGCCGCTCGACGGGGCGGCGATGCCATCGAGCAGCTTCAATAGCGTCGACTTGCCGCTGCCGTTGGCACCCAGCAGGACGACTCGCTCGCCCGGCCAGATATCCAGGTTCAGGCCGTCCAGGGCCGTTTGCCGGCCCGAATAGAGGTACCCGACGTCTCGAAGGCTGAACAGGGGTTCGGCGGGACCGACGGCCTCCGGCCGCGCCACGCCGGCCGCCGAATCGAGACCTCGGCCGTTCACGCCGCGACTCGCGAAGCGAGGACGGCCGCGACGCCGAACGCCCCGGTGGCCCCGAGGGCCAGCCAGTCGGCCGCCCGCATTCGATAGGTGGAGTAAACCCGCACTTCCCCCGTGAAGCCGCGGGCCAGCATGGCGGCGTATACGTCGTTGCTCATCTTGAAGGCGCGGCTCATCAGGTTGCCCATGGTGCCGGTGATCCAACGCCGCTGCTCTCGTCCGCTCGTCCGGCCGACAACGCGGCTCTTGCGGGCCAGAAGTATTCCGTTCGCAGTGTGCAGGAACAGGAAGATGTAGCGGTAGGTCATCGAAAGGACGAGGACGAACACCTGCGGTGTTCGTAGTGCCCGCAGGCTCTTGAGAACATCCGCCCACGGGGTCGTGACGACCATCAGCACGGCCAGCGAGACCGATACTCCCACCCGGCTGACGAAGAGCACCGCTCCGGCCAGGCCGTTCCAGGAGGGAGCCAGGTGAGCCGGTCCCAGCGCGAGGTCGAACACCCTGTCGCCGGGCACGAAGAAGATGGCCGGCACGACGACGATCCCGGCGAAGAACGGAATCCCGAGCCAGACGCGCTTGACGAAGAAGCCGAACGGAACGCGGCTCGCCCGCGCCGCCGCAAGGGTCGCGGCATACAGCAGAGCAAGGCCGACGACAGAGCTCGCCAGGCTCGCGGCGATGATCGCCATGAGGAACCCAATGAGCTTCGCGCGGGGATCGCGTCGCTGCAGCCATCCCTCCGACCGCGCGTGCTGTTCCGTGAAGATGGCGTGCTCGATGTTGGCGGTAATGCCGCCGACGGTCTGCTCGAGCCAGCCGATGCGTGCGTCCGTGGCCCGGCGCCCGGCAACGACGGAAGTCATGAGCCTGCCTCGGCCGCCGTCGCGGCCTGCCCGGCTGAGCGGCGCAGCAGACGAGCGCCCAGGTAGGTAACGCCACCGACGGCCAAAATGCCGATGATGCCGGCGATCTCATAGCCGATGGCGGCGTGCCAGAGCGGTGCGTTCGCATCGGAGAAGAAGGGCAGCGGAACGTTGTAACCGCCGAACGGGGCGTCGAAGATGCCCGAAAGACCCTGCAGGCCCGAAGGCACGTAGCCGAACGCAGCCTTGACGTCTTCGGTGCTGCCCTCACCGTAGGCGATCCCGGGCGCAACAAGACCGAGCGGCGCAATCACGGCGATCGTCGCGAAGGCCGTGCCGATGCGTTTGACGTTGCGCGGCAAGAGCAGGTACGTGGCCGGCATCAGGATGGCGCCGATCGCGAGGGTCACGACCAGCATCGTGACCACGGACGGCCAGTCGACCTGTGACCAGTCGGCACCGAACATGCGATTGGGATCGCCGCCGCCCTCGATCAGGCCGATTGCGGCCAGGGCCACGACGGCGGCACCGACGGCCGCGGCCACCAGCTGCCACAGCGGGCGCTGGGCGACTGTCCCTTCGGCGGCTGCGTCAGGGGCGAAGATGCGGCTCATGCTGGTCAGATACTCCGGGTGTCGCCGCTGCAGATACGCCACACCAAGGCCAGTGATCAGCGCCTCCACGATGGAAGCGCCGAAGGCGTGCGCAGCAACCATCGCCGGGATCGCCTCGGACAGACCGTACGGGCTGTAAAGAGCGTGTCCGTTCTGGGAGAAGAAGATCGGCTCGATGCCCAGTTCGACGCCCACCGTGAACGCCGCGACGGTGATGCCTACGTAAGCACCGATGCCCGCGGCCACGGCTCGCCGCGTCGACAGCACCGGCGATCCCGCGGCAAGGAGGCGGTAGGTCACGTACCCAACGAATGGCAGGATGATGGCCATGTTCAGGCAGTTGGCGAAGATCGCCAGGACGCCGCCGTCACCAAAGAAGAGGGCCTGAAGTATCAGTGCCGTACTGACGGCTATACATGCGGCCCATGGACCAAGGACGACGGCAATGAGCGTCCCTCCTACTCCGTGCGCCGTCGTGCCACCCGGCACCGGGACGTTGAACATCATGATGGTGAAGCTGAACGCCGAGAAGATCGCCAGCAGTGGCACGGTCCGGTTGTTGAGGACCTTCTTGACCTTCTGTGTCGCGACCGCCCACGCGGGGACGGTGATGACGGCGAGGCCGAGTGACACCGCCGGCGCGAGGTAGCCGTCGGGAATGTGCACGGGTTCTCCAGTTGTGCCGCCTGCCGCTACACTTCGCTATTGCAACACATTGCGGCCCGGACAAGTCTACGGCCTCGGGTCGATGCGCGACAATTGGGGGCGCAGAAAGGACCGCCCAGTGCCACATGCAGAGATGAACGCCGGCGCCGGCGTGACTGGCCCCAGCCCATGGGATCAGGCCGTCGACAGGATCAGGGCCGGCGGACTTCGCTGGACTCCTCAACGCCGCACCCTGATCGAAGTCCTGCGAGAGCGCGAGGGGCACGTTACTGCGACGGAACTGATCGCGCGCTGCCGGGAGCGCGATCAGACGACGACCCCATCAACCGTGTATCGCACGCTCGACTTGCTCGAGGACCTGGGACTCGTCAGGCACGGTCACGGACACGACGGGCGCGAGGAGTACCACATCCTGCCCCAAGAGGTCCACGGTCACCTTTACTGCGTGGGCTGCGGTACGACGTGGGAGCTCCGGCCCGAAACCGGAGCCGTCATCGTCGAGGCGCTTGCGTCTCAGCTCGGCTTCAGCGTGGATCTCTCGCACGTGACGATCTCGGGACGCTGCGCAGGCTGTCACGACTGACGCGCGCCCGACACCCACGGCTCAGTACGGGACCACCAGGAGCCATTTCCCGTCACGCCCCGGATAGTGTCCCTCTGGCCGCTTCCACGGAAGGTAGTTCTTGGCCATGGCGGTCATGTCGCGGAACGTGTCCGGGCCGAGCGTCTGGCCCCAGATGCTGCTCAGACGCGGGTAGAACGGGTCCACGATATACGCGCCGAGGACGGCGAAGCCTCCGGGATAGTCGCGCGGGTCGTAGTTCGACTGGAACCCGGTCATCACCCACGAATGGGCGCCCTTCCACGCCAGCAAACCGACCGGCTTGTTCGTCTTGCGCAACGCCGTGGCGGCGTCGTCCATGGCCTGAACAAGAGAGTTGTCCACGAGCAGCTTGTAATGGATCCCGCTCAGCTGCGTCATCGTGATGGCCCAGCCGGCGGGGCCGTAGCCGCCGTTGAGGCTGTCCGTCTTGGTCGTGTTGGCGATGATGGTGTTGCTGATCACCAACTGGCGCGCCGTCGTCAGGTCGACTTTCGGCCCGATGATGTTGAGCATGTTCTGCACCGCGCCGGCCATACAGGCTTCCCTGTTGTGCTGGGTGACGAACGTGCCGTCCTTGTAGATGTCCATGCTGAAGGGGCCCGGGGTAGGAGCAGGCGTGGGAAACGACGGCCAGACGAAGGGGCTCGCCGTGGCGTCTGGCGTCGCCGAGTCTGTCGGCGCGAGCGTCTCTGTCGGCGCGAGCATCTCGGTCGGCGTTGGGGCGGCAGCGACCATCGATGGCGTCGACGCGGAGCCGTGCGCGGCCGCCGTCCCGATCGCAACCCAGGCCGCTGACGCGAGCATCACGCACAAGGCCGCGTAGGCTCCAACCCCAACCAGAGCCCGCCATCGTGGCTTCGACCGCCGCGCTATCAAACCGCATTGCCTCCGCATCGTCCCGTTTGCCGCGTCCGCGGCGCTGCCGAAAGACGCGGCGACCCAGGACTGCGTGACGGCCAGCTGTGCGCTAAACCGCCGGAGCCAGGATACGCCGAGCCGGCCAGGAGCGGCGAAACGGACCGCCAGGCCACGTCCGCGGCCTCCCCTCAGCCAATCTCGCGACGTGGAACCTATGAGAAGAGCACCGTCCCAAAGACGTGGCGCCGACCCAGCGCGGTAATCGGATCGTCGAAATGCAAGTCGCCGGAGGGCTCGCGCTCGTAAGTGCAGAGAACCACCGTCGGGTCCCCGTCGCGGTGTTCCAGACCGATCGCAATGGCCTCTGTCAGGCCGCCGCCCTGTTCCTTTGGTACGAGCGCGTCCCAGCAGACCGCGCACGCCTTGATGGTTCCGGCCCGTGCCTGCAGACGGAACGTGGCGTACAAGGAATCGATGATCAGCGGATTGGAGGGGTTCCGCAGCGTGGGCGCCACGTCGATCACGGCCAGCTGACCGCTTGCCGCCAGCCGAGCGCCGAAGGGGCGGAACTCGCCGGTTTCCTCGAGCATCCGCTCCGCCAGACCGAGCATGGGAGTAAGCAGTTCGTTGAAGTCCGTGCGAATGCTCGGTTCCATGCGTCTCTCCTGCGCTTGCGCCGCCGGGCGGCCGGCCATCGGCCGACCAGTAGCTGCTTCCACGGAAGAAGTCGGCAGAGGAGCGCGACCCTCAAGCCGCGTGCGTATCCGGCATCGCGCGTCGCAAGACGAGGACGGCTCCGCATGCCGCCGAGGCTATGCCCGCAACGAAGAGCGGCCAGGGGAACCAGCCCGGCACACCGCCGGCCATGATGCGAGGCGCGTCGGCGGTGAAGCTCAGCACCACGAGCAGGCCGCCGGCCAGTCCCAGCCCGACTTCGCGCCATCCTGCGCGAAGCGCCACTCCGCGCTCTGCCCTGCGGGCCGCCTCCAATCCGAAGCCGACCAGCGCGGCGCTCACCACCACGGGCGCCCAGACTGGCCCCACCCAGGGCACCGGGATGAGGAACAGCACGTCCCAGGTGCCCGGCGAATGAGGCCAGCCCACGAAGACCCACAGCCACACGTAGTAGAAGACATCCCAAACGCCGAAGGCGACCGCCGCCCAGGCCAGCCGTTCCAGCCAACTCCGCCCCGTCAGCCAGCCAATCCCCGCCAGCATGACCATGGTCGCGAACTCGCGCCCCACTTCGATCCCAGCGAGGTCGCCGACCATCTCCGGGCCGCGCAGCGGGAAGAGCTGGTCGGGCGTAATGTCGAGCGCCCGCTGCAGATAGACGACGACCGCCGCTTCCATATACGCCATTGCGACCGCGAACACGATGACGGTCAGGGCGCGACCGCGGAACACCATCGACTGCTCCCGCTGCCCCTCCCAGGTCCGACAGGGTTTGGCGCCCCCGGCCGGACTCGAACCGACGACGCCCGCCTTAGGACGGCGGCGCTCTGTCCACTGAGCTACGGGGGCCCGCGGCGATGTTACCGCGTCCGAGGGCAAAGGCGAACGAGCCGAGGCGCGCCTCAGACGATGGAACGCCTCAGACGCTCGCCTCGAAGCGGTAGCGATCGCGGTCGCGTATGAGCCGGCCGACCGGATGAACTGGCTCGTGCGAAAGCACGATCGTCCAGCCCTCGGCGGCAGCGCGAGCAAACAGCGACGCCTTGACCAGGACCGAGTGGAGCGGGAAATCGTCGAAGGCGGTGATCCAGCGCGGGTTCGCGCTCCAGGGTCGCATGAACAGGTCGCCGAGGAAGGCGATCGTCTCGTCCCGGCCGCGAATCAGCACACCCTGATGACCGGCCGAGTGGCCGCCGGTCGGTATGACGCTCACGCCGGGCAGGATCTCGGCCTCGCCTTCCACGACGCCGCCCAGTCCCAGATCGCGTACCAGCCGCAGCTCCGGCTGGTCGTATGCGGCCACGAGTCGCGGGTTGTCGCCCATGGCGATCTCCCATTCCGCCAGCTGCGCCACGAAGCTCGCCCGGGGAAAGGCAAGCCCGCCGTCTGCCTGCAGCACGCCGCCGGCATGATCGAAGTGGAGGTGGCTCACCACCACAGCGTCCACCGAGGTTGGGTCGAAGCCCGCTTTCTCCAGCGCCGGAACGATCCACGGTCCCTCGTAGGCCCGCATTGCCCTGACCTTGTCGCTGATCCGGTCCCCGATGCCGGTCTCGACAAGCACTCGACCGGCGGGCGTCTCCACGAGCAGGCAGTTGAGCGCTTGGAGGATGCGGTGCTGTTCATCGATCTCCCGGGCCACCAGATCGTTCCACATCATGCGCGGCACGACGCCCAGTAGAGCGCCCGCGTCAGAGCGAAAGGCGCCGGCCTGGATGAGCGCGACTCGCGTCCCGCCGCCGAGGTCGGCCGACCAGTGAACGGCGTCGTTGAGCGTCGTCATTGCCTCCTCCTGGGCGCCGTGGGGGTTCGGCGACCTCGTTCGAAGTCCTCGAAGAATGCCGAGGCGGTGGGCTCCGCCTGGCCCTGGTATTTCGATCCCAGGCCTGCCGAGCCGTACGGTCGTTCGACCGGGCTGGACATCGTCAGGAAGCTGATCTGCCCGATCTTCATGCCGAAGTAGAGCGCGATCGGCAGTTTGGCGACGTTCGACAGCTCCAGCGTGAGCTTGCCTTTCCATCCGGGGTCGACATAGCCGGCGGTCGAATGGATGAGCAGACCCAGGCGTCCGAGCGACGACTTGCCCTCCAGGCGAGCCACCACGTCGTCCGGCAGCTCGACCCACTCGAGCGTCTGGCCGAGCACGAACTCGCCGGGGTGCAGCACGAACGCCTCGTCGGCCGCGACGGCCAACAGCTCGGTCAGGTCAGGTTGAGCCGCCCGGACGTCGATGTACGGATAGCGATTGTTGCGGAAGACCCGGAAACTGCAGTCCAGGTGCAGGTCCACCGAAGACGGCTGCAGATCCGCCCGATCGTAGGGCTCGATCTTGATTCGGCCAGCCTCCAGGGCTGCGGCGATGTCGCGGTCGGAGAGCACGCTCACTTGACTGTGGCCCCGCTTTCGCGCTGAGCGTAGAGGTTGTCGACCTCGCGCTTCAAGGCTTCCAGGTCTTCGAAGCTCTGGTAGACGCTGGCGAATCGGATGTAGGCGATCTGGTCGATGGCCCGCAGCTTCTCCATGGCCAGCCGGCCGACATCCGATGATTCGATCTCCGAGGAACCCGAGGCGCGCAGCTCGGACTCGATCTGGTCCGCGGCGCGGTCCACGGCGTCCTCCGCGACGGGCCGGCGCGTCAGGGCCTTGCGGAGCCCCGAAGCCAGCTTCTCGCGATCGAATTCCTCGCGGGAACCGTCGCGCTTGACGATGACCAGCCGCGGCGCTTCGATCCGCTCAGTCGTGGTGAATCGGCCGGCGCAGGCCGAGCATTCGCGGCGACGCCTGATACTGACCTCGTCCAGGTCGCGCGAGTCAATGACCCGGGTTTCGCGTTCGCCGCATCGCGGACAGCGCATCGGCTCCGTCTCCTCCGCCACTATGCCCGTGGCCTGCGGTGGAGGATATCACCGCCGGTCGACGATCCCGGATCCCCCCGCGACGCCCCCGCCGGCGCTGCGCGGCTGGCTCGTTCAGCCGCCCCAGCTTGAGCGGCTCGCCTGAGAGACCTGCACTATCGTCTCGCGCCGCTCTCGGATCGCCTCGCGCGCATGGACCAGATTGAGGTAGCCCCGTTTCACGGAAGTCTCCCCTTCGCCCCAACCAACGCCGGACACGTCCGCCAGCAGTTCTCCCCCATGTGCGACCAGATCGATCGCCCGCTGGGCGCGCTCCATGTCGGCTGCCAGCGCGGCGGCCGTGGTCGCCCACGGTCCGCTTCGACTGAGCGCCATAGCATCCTCGATGTAGCGCTGCAGTGCATCCTGCGCCGCGGCCATTTTCGGCTCGACGTCCTCGGGCGCGACCTTGCGCCGCCGCATCTCATCCACTACGACGAGCAGCTCGCCCAACAGGGTCTCGGAACGGCGGGCCATCTCAGCCGCCGCAACGCCCGATGCCGTCTCGCGCCTCGCCCGGCCACCCGCAACTACCACTCGCCAGAGCAGCCACAGGACGGCGGCGCCCATGACGAAGAAGATCGCGAGTGGTAGAACGACCCTGGCTTCGGGCACGGCGTGGTCCTTCCGTGAGAGCGCGCCGCTAAATGTAGCGACCGATCCCGGCTACGACCCGCCCCCAAGATGAACCCGCAGCCCGCTCCAAACGTACTACCCTGCCTATCTCCCGAGGCGCGCCGGACCTGGTACGTGGCGTCCCCGGAGCCGAGTTCTACGAGCCGAACCGGCGCGGTGGAATGCGGCCACCTGACCCGCGCGGTGGGCTCGATATCCGACCGGCGACCCTGGCGCCCCGCGGAACCCTGGCACCCTGACCCGTCTCCGGGGCCCGTTGCCAGGCATCGCTCTCAGCGCCCGAGCGCGAGAGCAGCTTGATGCCGCGCACGGCGGCCGAGGGGTCCACGTCCCGGACCATGTCGTAGACCGTGAGAGCCGCCACCGCCGCGGCCGTGAGGGCTTCCATCTCGACGCCGCCCGGGCCAATCGCCGCCGTCTCCACGCGGATGCGGATCAGGCCGGCGGCCCGGTCCGGGACGGCGCGAACGAGGAGATCGGTCAAGGCCACGGGGTGACAGAGTGGGATCAGGTCGCTGGCGCGCTTGCCGGCCATGACGCCGGCCAGCTCGGCAACGCTCAGGACGTCGCCCTTGGGGTTCGTGCCGTCGACGATGGCGCTGAGCGTCTCCTGCGACACGGCGACCTCGGCCTCCGCGACAGCGCGCCGGGCAATCACCGGCTGTTCGGTCACATCTGCCATGCGAGGCCTGCCCACCCGATCCACATGCCCGCCCCGCCGCCGCTCGGCGCGTGAACCGTCTTCGAAGGCGCTCTCACCCGGCTTGCCGTCGGAACTCATCAGGCCTCACCTCTCCACACTCATCGATCGCCGGATTCGTCCGAGGAGGGGTCCGCGGTGTCCTCAGACCCCGCTGGAGGACCTGGCACTGCCGGTGGTGCCGGTGGTGCAGGTGGTGGTCGACGCCCAGGGAATCTGGCAACCTGCAGCAGCGCCCGCGACGCAAGTGCCTGCTGCGTGGCTCGCTCGTGGATGAGGACCGAGATCGACCGACGTGTCAGCAAAGCCGAGACGTGCTCCCCGGTCCCGATCAGCAGGCCATCCAGGCCGGAGCGCTCGAGGACCTCCAGCGCCGGCCACAAGTCAGAATCGCCGCGGGCCCAGGGCACGCTCCCCAGCGGGACCATGGCCTGCTCGGTCCGCATCGCCGGCCAGTTGCGGCGCGGTATCCGCCGTATCTGTGCCGTTCCTATCAACCCCAGCAGCTCCTCGCCGCGCTCCACCAGCGCGGCTCCGCCGAGCCTCTCGCCCAGATACTCGCCGGCGAACACGTCGAGGGTCAGCTGGGGCGGGATCCGGGCCGTGTCCGAGTCGGCCGCGTCCGAGACATGCGCACCGGCAATAAGGCCCTGCAGGAAGAGCCTGCGATCGAGGAGTCGGCTCGAACCCACGAGCAGCCAGCCAGCGACCAGCAGCGCCAGCCCGGGCCAGAGATCCACGAAGATGATCGCGCCGACCCCCAGAGTCATGACTCCGATGCCGACCATACGGCCGACTCGGCTGGCGACCATGGTCGCGACTTCGTCGCGCCCGGATCTTGCCCACGCGACTGCGTGGACGATCCGAGCCCCGTCCATGGGATAACCGGGGATCAGGTTGGTCGCCGCCAGGAAGAGGTTGAACAGCGCCAGAATCTCGGACACGAAGCTCACGGCCGCGACGCTGTCCGGTACGTTGCCCGAGCTGCCCCAGCCGACCTCCGATACCGCGGCAATGGTGCCGAACGCCAGGACGAGAACCACGCTGACGAACGGCCCGGCCAGGGCAGCCCTGAGCTCCTGGCCCCAATTGTCGGGCCGGGCTTCCATCAAGTACGTGCCGCCCAGCAGCTGGATCACAACCACGTTGGCGCCTATGCCATTGCGCCGCGCGATGACGACGTGGGCGAGCTCGTGGACGGTCACCGACGCGAAGACCAGCAGAGCCGTCACGATCGCCGAGCCCCACGCCCAGGCGGAATCGACATTCGTGTTCGCCTGAGCCGCCAGTCCCTCCCCGAGGACCACGGTGATGAACGCGAGAAGGAATATCCACGTCCAATGGGCTCGGATCTCGGTCCCAAAGACGCGGCCCAACGGCACCCCGGAGTTCACTGCGGCCCGCCCGGCGGTGTCAAGGCTGGCGACGCGGCTCCTGACGTCGGGTCGGCGGACGCCGCACGCCCGGCGATGCGGCCCGCCGCAAAGACGACGATCAGCCCCAGCACCAGCACCGCCGCCGCAATGGCAACGCTGGTCTCGGACCAGAATTGATCCGGAAACAGCTGGACGAGCTTCTCCGTCCGGACGTCGAACATATACGTACCGGGCGCGAAGAAGACCTCATGGAAGAGTTCGAAAGCCTGGTCGAAGAACAACGCGAAGGCCAGGCCGACCACCACAACGCCGCCCAGGAGCACCTTCCCGCCCGCCTGGACGGCCCACCAGAACCACCACCTGCCCCGACTCGCCAGTCCCACTGCCACCAGGATCAGGGCGGCCATGAGGGCCACCAGCCCCAGGCTCATGAGCACGCCGCGAACGTCCGCCATGTGGCTGCGTTCGTGGACATCCAGGACCGGTGCCCCGTTGACCGTGACATCGAAGTTCGGCGGCCCGAAGACGAGATCCGAGAGGATGCTGCCCGTAACCTGGCTGACCTGCGTGGGCGTGTAGCCGGTCAGTTGGACCACGTCGCTTCGACCCTGATCGAAACCCACCCAGATGGGGTTGAGGAAGAGGAGCACGGCCACGGCCACGGCGACACATGGCGTGGCAACCACTACGAGGACGGTGCCCAGCACTTGGGCAAATGGGAGATTCACTCGTCAATCGTACCGCTCCGGGGCGGCAGCGCCCTGGCCCGCCTCAACCCGCCGATACGGTCAGCGCTGCTGCTTCACGCCGGATGATCTCCCAGACCATGTCGAGGTCCGCATCTCCCATCCGAAGATTGGCCAGCGCCACTCGAATCGCAAAGCGACCCCGCAGCCGGGTGTGCGACAGGAAGACCTGGCCGGTCCGGTTGATCGCGTCCATGAGGGCCATGTTCACCCGGTCCAGCTCCGCCGCGATCCGAGGCTCGTCCTCTCGGCCGATCAGTGCGGCGGGCCGATAGCGAAAGCAGATCGTGGAGAACGGCACCGGCGCCAGGCGTTCGAAGGCGGGCGCCTTGTCGATCCAGCTGGTGAACCGCTCGCCCAGCTCCAGGTGGTAGGAGATCCTTCGGCGCAGACCTTCGATGCCGAAGTAGCGGAGCAGCATCCACAGCTTCAGCGCCCGGAAGCGCCGGCCCAGGGTTGGCGTGTACTCGTTGTAGTCGCGGATCGGACCTTCGCGATCCAGGGTGCGCAGGTACTCCGGCACGAGGCTGAAGGCGTCGCGCAGAACCGGCATTCGCGTCGTCAGCAGAACCGACGCGTCCACGGGCGAGAAGAACCACTTGTGCGGGTTCGTGACCACCGAATCCGCGCGCTCCCAGCCGGCGAACTGGACGCGGCGTTCCGGGATCAGCGCCACCGCGCCGGCGTGAGCCGCATCGACGTGCAGCCAGATGCCTTCGCGAGCGGCGATCTCCGCCATGCCCGGGATCGGATCGATGGAAGTGGTCGAAGTGGTGCCGATCGTCCCGACCAGGGCGATCGGCCGAACGCCGACCTTCCTATCGGCTGCGATCGCCTCCTCCAAGGCGTCCAGCCGCAGCTCGAAGCGATCGTTCGTCGGGATCTTCGTCAGCCCGGCCTGCCCGAGCCCCAGCGTCATGGCGGCCTTCTCGATCGACGAATGAGCCTCTGCCGAGGCGTACACGCGCAGCTTCGGAACGTCCGAGCGGCCGGGCAGGCCCTTCGTGGCGGCGTCCATCCCGGCGGCCTGACGGGCCGCGGCCAAGGCCAGGAGGGACGACGTGGAGGCGGTGTCGGTCAGCAAGCCGTCGAACGTCGCCGGCAGCCCGAGGGCCTGGCGGAACCAGTCGACCACGACTTCTTCCAGCTCGGTCCCGACTGGACTCGTGCGCCACAACATGACGTTCGAGTTGAGAACCGCCGTCAGCATCTCGCCGATGATTCCCGGCCCGGACGCGGCGCTGCTGAAGTAGGCCAGGAAGCGCGGGTGCTGCCAGTGCGTGACGTTGGGCTCGATGAGGCGCTGGTAGTCCGCCAGGATGGTCTCGATCGGCTCGGGCGACTCCGGTGGCGCGGCCGGGAAGAGCGGCCGCAGGGAACCGGGCTCGACGGCCGGCATGACGTCCCGGTCCCCCACCCCCACCAGGTAGTCGGCCATGATGTCGACGGCCGCGTGCGCGGCTGCCCGAAAATCCTCCGGCGCCATATCGCCCACGCCGGATCGCTGCTGCTCGTCCAGCAGCCCCGCTTCGGGCCTGCGTTTCGCGCCGCGCCGGGTCAAGTCATCCACGATCGTCACTCGTCCAGGGTTGGTTCGGCCGGCCGGTTCGGCCGGTCATCCGAGATCGAGTTTACCCTGGGATGCCCGATTGGCCCGGATCGACCGGTTACGTGCCTCGGATCGCGGAACCTACGAGCGCCCACAAACAAGAACCGGGTCGCGTCGTCCGCGACCCGGTTCCACTCGTTTGCGCTGCGGCTACAGAGCGTGGCCGATTGTGCTCAGGATCGTGTTGATGTTGCCACTGAGGAAGATGAGGGCGGTGATTGCCAGGATGGCGATGAGCGCGAGGATCAGGGCGTACTCTGCGAGGCCCTGGCCTTCAGTCTTGCTAAGGAACATGTGAAACCTCAATGAATGCACTGCCGAAATTGGCTTATCTGAATGGTGGACCCTCTGGCCCCCAGAGCCAATGGCACTTCAGGCGGCTTCCGGCAGCCGATTGTCGCGCCCTACTCGATCGGCCGTGCCGGATCTTGCCGCGCCCGGGCAGGCGGGCCTTCCAGCCCTACCGCGAGTACCCTCCGTGTGGCATGTTCGGCCCGCGGGAGCCAGGCGTGTGGCTCGGATGCCGAGCAGTTGGAGGTGCCGATGAAAGCGGTCGTGGTCTATGAGTCCCTCTGGGGCAACACCGCGGCCGTTGCCCGCGCCGTGGCTGAAGGCCTGGGGCCCGAGGTCCGGGCACTGTCCACCGCGGAGGCCACGGGGCCGGCGATGGCCGATGTGGACCTTATCGTCGCCGGCGCTCCCGTACTGGGATTCCAGCTCCCGAGCGACGGCATGCGTGACAGCATCGCGTCGAACCCGGCCGGCGCGCCGAGACCGCCAGACCTGTCCCACCCATCGATGCGCTCGTGGCTCGAAGCGCTCCCGCCAGGACACGGCGCCTGTGCCGCGTTCGAGACAGGCCTGCGATGGTCCCCAGGCGGGGCGACCTCGGCGATCGCCCGGGGTCTGGAGCAGGCGGGCTACCGCCCGCTTATGAAGGGCCAGCGTTTCGTCGTGAAGGGCAAGTGGGGGCCGCTTCGTGACGGAGAGCTCGAGCGAGCGCGCCGTTGGGGCGCCGAGCTGGCGCACGCGCACGTGTGACGAACCCGTCGGCAGTCATGGCCGGCCCGCCTCCCGTCGTGTCTCCGCGGAGCGGGAACGGATGGCCAAGGGACAGCGCCCGAATCAGAAGGCCCTCGGACTGGTCTCCGAGGGCCATTTCACGCTCGCAAGATGGTCGGGGCGGAGCGATTCGAACGCTCGGCCTCCTGAACCCCATTCAGGTGCGCTACCAGGCTGCGCCACGCCCCGATCGGCCGACAGCATAGCAGACGCGGGAAGGGGCTCAGCCCGGACGCCGAGTTCGGAGGCCCGGCAGGACGCCGGCCAGCCCGCCCTCACCCGAGGCGGCCGCGCTGACCCGGCGAGCGCCTCACGCTGCCCGTGACTCCGTGACCAGGCTTCGCGCTAGACACCGAGCGCGTCCCCGACGGCGGCCTGCCGGTCCGTGGCCCGACCACGCGTCTGCCCCTCTCGGCGCCTCTCTCCCGACCTGCTCGATCGCTCGCCCGCTCGCGGAAGATGAGCCGGATGGGAGTCCCGTCGAAGCCGAATTCGGCCCGAAGCTGATTCTCCAGGAAGCGCTTGTAGCTGAAATGCACCTGGTCCGCGTGACGGGCGAAGAACACGAACGTTGGCGGGGCCACGGCCACCTGGGTCGCGTAAAAGATCTTGGGCGGGCCGAGCTTGCCGGCCGGAGGCGCCTGACGCAAGGAGGCCGCCCGGAGGACCCGGTTCAGCTCCGGAGTGGAGACGCGCTTGCGCCGCTCGCCCCAGACGTCTAGCGCGAGCTCCAGCACCTTGCCGACGCGCTGGCCGGTCTTGGCGCTGATCGAGACGATCGGCGCGAAATCGAGAAACGGCACCTCGGCCCGCAAGGCCGTCGCGAACTCGTCGAACGAGCGGTCCGTCTTCTCGGCCAGCAGATCCCACTTGTTGAGGGCGAGGACGAGGCCTCGCCCATCCTCCACAACGAAGCCGGCGACGTGGGCGTCCTGGGCGGTAAGCCCCTGGAAGGCGTCGATGATCAGGATGGCGACGTCCGCCCGATCCACGGCCTTGATCGCTCGCAGGGTCGAATAGCGCTCCGCGTCGGGGCCGCTGGCCACTTTGCCGTGGCGGCGCATGCCGGCCGTGTCGATCAGGACGATGTCGCTGCGGCCCCATTGCAGGTGCGTGTCTATCGCGTCGCGCGTCGTGCCGGGTATGTCGCTGACGATCGCCCGATCCTCGCCCAGCAGCGCGTTGAACAGGCTCGACTTGCCGACGTTCGGCCGCCCCACCAGGGCGATCGAGACCTTCGCGTCCTCGTCGCCGAAACTTGGCTGGCCGTCCTCGCCCGCCTGGTCGCCGTCGATCTCGATGGCCTCGGCGTCGCCGTCGCGGACCCGTGCCAGCCTGCCCTCGGCCATCTCGCGGGCCCAGTCGTCGGCTTCGGCCTCGCGGCGCTTGCGCTCGATCTCCTCGGGGCTCTCGGGCGGGAGCGCCCACACGATCGCGTCGAGCAGATCGGCCACTCCCCGGCCGTGAGCCGCGCTGATCGGATGGGTCTCCTCCCAGCCCAGGGAGTAGAACTCGGCCGCCTCGAGCTCGCGCCTGTCGTTGTCGGCCTTGTTCGCCGCAACCAGCACAGGCGCCTTGGCCGTCCGCAGCAGATCGGCCGCCTCGATGTCGGCCGGCGTCAGACCCGAGATCGAGTCGACCACCAGGACGATGGCGTCCGCCTCCGCGATCGCGATGCGAGCCTGCTCTTGGACCTTCTCCTCGATCGGGTCGCCTGGCTTGATCTCCAGGCCGCCCGTGTCGACCGCGATGAAGCGGCGACCGTTCCACTCCGCCTCGCCGTAGATGCGATCGCGGGTGGTTCGGGCGCGGTCCTCCACGATTGCCGCGCGGTGGCCGACGATGCGATTGAACAGGGTGCTCTTGCCGACGTTCGGGCGTCCGACGACGGCGACGATGGGAAGTGGGGTCACGCGTGGATTATGGGGCCGCGGTGCGCCCAGCGCGACCGACCCCGGCGAGGAGGCCTTCGGTCAGCGCGCGACGGCGAGTTGCGGGTCCAACAGCGACGTGGTCCGGCCGGCCGGAGTGGCGGCGGCAGCCAGGGCGGCCCCGGCCAGTTCCTCGGCGTGCGCCGCCGTCTCCGGCGTGCCCGCCAGGCACAGAACTCGCTCCGCCACGCAGCGCAGATCCTCGATCGGCGTCGACGTGCCCCCGGTTACGCCGACGACCTGCGCGTCGCCGAAGATGGCCTCGTCCTGGAGGTCCCGCTCCGACTCGATCTGGATCGCCCGCGTCCCGACGATCCCGCACAGCCGGGTCAGCTCCTTGGTGTTCGCGCTCGATCGACCGCCGACCACCAGCATCAGATCGACCCCTCGGGCGGCCTCGATGGTGTCCTGCTGGCGGTGGATCGTGACCGGGCAGACGGTGTTGGCGATCTTGAGCTCGTGGCAGCGGCCAACCATGAAGGCGGCCAGCTTCTCGAACTTCCAGGGCGGCTGCGTGCTCTGGCTGAGCAATGCCATCTTCTTCCGACGCGGGATCTGCTCCCAGTCCTCTTCTTCGTCCACCACGATCGCGTCCGGCGCGAAGCCGAGCAGGCCGACGACCTCGGGGTGGCGCGGCGTGCCGAGCAGGACGATCGCGTACCCCTCCTCGACGAGCTTGGTGATCTCGCGCTGCTCCTGGATCACCCAGGTGCAGGTGCCGTCGATTACGTCCAGGCCGCGCTCCTCAGCACTCCGAAGCACGTCCGGCCGGACGCCGTGGGCTCGAATGACGACTGCGGCGCCCCCGGTGACCTGGTCCAGCGAGTCGACCGTCTCGATCCCCTGGGCCTGGAGCGCGGCGATGACGCCCTCGTTGTGGACGACCTGGCCGAGCGTGTGCGTCACCTTGCCGGCCGCAGCCGCTTCCTTGGCCTTGTCGATCGCCTCGCGCACGCCGTAGCAGAACCCCGTGCGCCTGGCTATGCGGACTTCTCGAACGTTACCCATGTCGGTTAAGTATCGCACTTGAAGGGAGCCATGCCCGATCGGGCCCGGTCGTCTCGCCCTCAGAACCGCGATCGCGAAGACGCGGCCGTCCGCGCCAGCCACACCGCAGCGGACGAAGATTGAACGGGACCAGCAGCGCCCGCATCTGTAGAGCATGATGGCCATCCAGCACCTGGAGGGAGCGATCCACGTGGGGGCTCGTACGTCGGAGGGGCCGGAGGCCGAGCGCCTGGCAGCGTTCGAGCAGTTCACGCAAGGCCGGCTCGAACGCGCATACCGCCTCGCAGGCCTCATTCTCCGGGACCCATCCGAGGCCGAGGACGCCGTGCACGACGCGGCGGTACAAGCCTGGCTCCACTGGAAGGAACTGCGCGACCAGGAACGGATGGACGCCTGGTTCGACCGGATCCTCGTGAACGGCTGCCGCGCCCGAATGCGCGGGCGCTCGATCCGCCCGCTGGTCCTGGCCGACCCGCCCGAGGCGCCCGGTCCTGATTCACTCGCCCGCCTCGGCGACCGCGACGTCCTCCATCGTGCCCTGGCGACACTCGACGCCGACCATCGCATCGCCGTCGTGCTGCGCTACATCGCCGAACTGACGCCTGGCGAGATTGCAGCGCGGACGGGCGCCCGAGAGGGCACAGTGAAGTCGCGTCTCCATTACGCGCTGCGCCAGATGCGAGCGGCTCTCGAAGCCGCCGAGCGCACGCCGGGAGGTCTCCGATGAACGACGAGCGACTCGAAGGCGAGGTGCGGACCGCGCTGCAGAAGGACGATCCAGGGCCCGTGCGCGACGAGCTTCGCCGGCGCATCGCCGCGGTGCCGGACGCGATGCCGACACGCCGTAATCTCGTACGCTCTCCGCACGTCTCGGGGTGGATGGCCTCGCTGCGTGCCGTGGCGGCCGTCGTCGTGGTCGGCGCCATCATCGTGGCCGCGTTGGGGCTGCGCGGCTCCAACCTCGGTCCTGCGTCGAGCGCTAGCCCGTCGGCCACGCCGACCGGCCCGGCCCCTTCCGGGTCGGCCGCGACGCCGACCCCGTCGGCCACGCCGGTCACGGCCCCGTCGGCCACGTCCCCGATTACCGGCGACTGGCACGGGCTGCGCTGGTCGGCCCCCTCCGCCTTCCCGGGCGCCCAAGCGATCGACGACATCGTGACCTGGAACGGCGGATACATCGCCGCCGCGCAGGTCCAGAGAGACAACCCGAACCAGCAGCCAGGCTTCTGGAGTTCCTCGGACGCGACGACTTGGACTCGTCTGAACATCGACACCACGGCGTTTCCGGACTCGCAGATCAATGGCCTGGTGCACACGGCCTCCGGCCTGCTGGCCTGGGGCTGGGCCGGCGAGCCGGTCTGCAGCGGCTCGGGCGAGGGTGGGACCACGTGCGAACCGAGGCCGGTCATGCTCTGGACCTCGCCCGACGGGGTCAGCTGGACGCAAGTCGCCGACATCTCGACGTTCAAGGGCGCGACGATCGAGGGCGTCACCGCCGGCTCACAGGGTCTCGTGGCCGTCGGCGACACCGGCTGGAACAAGACCGCCATCTGGGTATCCGCCACCGGCGCCGCATGGCAGCGCCTCACGCTGCCGGCGGCCGGGTTCAAGGACGCGCACTTCTCCAGCGTCTCGGCGACCAGCTGGGGCTACGTGGCCGGCGGGGCCGTCGGTGGCCAGGCGCCAGTTTGCTGCGTCTCGCTTCCTTCGACGGGCGTCGCGGCCGCGTGGTGGTCGACCGATGGCCAGACATGGACGCGAGCTTCAGTTCAGCGCACCGGCGGCGTGGGTTCGGACCTCGGAGCAATCGCTGTCGGCGCTCAGGGCATGGTCGCGGTTGGTTCGGCTTCGGGCGGCAAATCAGGCTCGACTGCCTGGACCTCGACCGATGGCCGCACCTGGAAGCCGATCGCTCTCGCGCCCGATATCGCCTACTTCGGAGCGCCGGCAGTGTCGCCTGGGGTTCCCACCTTGCCGGCGTATACGATCGAGGGCGACGGGGCGCGCCTGATCGCCGTTGGCCAGGATGCCGCCTTCCAGCTCGCAATCTGGACATCCCTCGACGGCCTCGATTGGCAGCAGCTCCCATTCTCGGGCGCGACGGCCGCCATCCCTTCGACCATTGACGACTACATGGTCCCAGGCGGCCTGATCGCCGTCGGCGCGGCGGGCGGCTCGCAAACCGGAACTTCCTGGCTGATCACTGCGCTGCCGTAGTGGGGAGCGCCTGCTCAGCCACACCAACCGTCCCGGCATAGACCCCGCGCTGCTCTTCGGGAAGCAGCTCCGCGACGTGGCGCATCATCTCCGCTGTGGCGGCGCGCAGCGACTCGCGGCGGTCGGCCCCCTTCGGCATCGGCAGCGTAAAGGTCTCCCCCACCCTGACCGTCATCCGCCGCCCCGGGCGCGGCAGGAACTTGCCCCTCGGCCAGAAGCGCTGTGATCCGACGATGGCGATCGGCAGAATCGGCGCCGCGCTCCGCACGGCCAGCACCGTGGCGCCTTCCTTGGCCTCCTGGAGGGCGCCCGTCGGCGAGCGAGTGCCTTCCGGGAAGATGGCCAGCACGCGGCCTTCGTCCAGTACGCGCTTGGCCAGCTTGAACGCCTCAAGATCCCCTGCGCCGCGGCGGACTCCGAAGATCCCGTTGTGTCTCATCGCCCAGCCGAAGAGCGGCCACCGCAAGGCCTCTTCCTTGCCGAGCCATGCCATCGGCCGCTTCATCGCGGGCACGACGTAGGCCATCAACAGGATCCCGTCCGCGTTGGAGGCGTGGTTGCAGATGACCAGGAGCGGTCCCGACGCTGGCATGTTCTCGAAGCCCTCACGTCCGACGCGCGTGAGGCACGCTGCGGCGAGTCGAAGGACGGCGCCGGAGAACCGCGGGAAGAACGGCAGCCTCCTACCGGCCACGATCCCCTCCTCGGATCGCTTCGGCTTGCCTGATCGTCCGAACCACGGTCGCGACGGTCTGCGTGAACGTGTTGCCGTCCGTCTTGACCACGATCGCGTCCTCGGCGGTGCGCAGCGGCGCAGTCTCCCGCTCGGAGTCGATGGTGTCGCGACGGCGCATATCCTCCAGAATCCCGCTGGCCGCTGTTTCGTTCCCGGCGACCTTGCGCTGAGCGGCTCGCCGGCGAGCCCGTTCCTCCGGCGAGGCGTAGAGGTAGATCTTCACGTCGGCCTTGGGCAGGATGACGGTTCCGATGTCCCGGCCGGCCATGATTATCCCGCCATCGCCGGCGAGCGCTCTCTGGCGGGGCACAAGGGCCGCCCGCAGCTCCGGCACCTTGGAGTAATCCGAGACGGCGCGATCCACCGCGGGCCCGCGAACCTCCGCGGTCACGTCCCGACCTGCGGCCTCCACGTGGCGCAGCCGGCCGCGCCTGTCGGCGACGAGCTCCACCTCTCCCGCCAGCGGCACCAGCGCCGCCGTCTGATCGGGCGAGATGCCGCGCTCGACGGCCAGCCAGGCCACGGCGCGGTACAGCAGGCCGGTGTCGCAGAAGCGGTAGCCGAGTCGGCGGGCGGCCTCGGCGCCGACGGTGCTCTTGCCGCTCGAGCTCGGGCCGTCGACGGCCACCACGAGGCGGTGCCCGGCGACGGTCCGGTCGGAGCGCTGGTCGGTGCTCATGGCCCGAGGATACCGTCCCGGAGCCCGGACTATTCGGGCGAGTCGCGACCCGCCGGGGCGCCCGGCTGCGCAACCGGCGCGGCGGGCCTGGCCGGTCGCGTTGTCGTCGGCCTCCGGGCGCACGACGCGAGCTGCGTGACTTCGTGGTGGGCGAGCGGTCGAGCCTCACCGGCGTGTATGTCCGCCAGCTTCTGCGAGCCGACTCGCACCCGAACCAGCCGCCGCACCGGCTGGCCGACGGCGTCGAACATCCGGCGTATCTGCCGTTTCCAGCCCTGGGCCAGCACGACGCGATACCAGCGCAGCTCCGCGTGGGGCGGCGCCAGCAGATCGAGCAGCTTTCGAACCTGGGCGGGAGTGGCGTCCTCCAGCATGTCGACTCGGGCCAGACCCTCCTCGAGCTCGATGCCGGTGCGCAGCGCCAGCTTCTGCTGCCTGGTGACCGATCGGTCCAGGCCGACCATGTACTCGCGCTCTACGCCGTAGCGGGGGTGCAGCAGCAGGTTAGCCCAGGCACCGTCGTTGGTGAAGAGCAGCAGCCCCTCCGAATCTTCGTCCAGGCGGCCGACCGGATAGAGGCGCGCCTCCCGGCGGGCATTCGGTGGCAGCAGCTCTATCACCGTTCGTTCGGCGTGGCGGTCCCGGACGGTCGAGACAACTCCGGCAGGCTTGTTGAGCATCCAGTACGAACGCTGGCGCTCGATCGCCGGGAGCAGTTTCCCGTCTACCAGCACACGCTGCATGTCGGGATCGACCTGCTCACCCAGGACTGCCGCCCGCCCGTCCACCGTGACTCGCCCGGCCCGGATCAGATCCTCGCCCGAGCGTCGTGAGGCGATGCCCGCAGAGGCGATCACCTTCTGCAGCCGCTCGCGAGTCACTTCAGCCGACTCCGCTCTCGGAGTCGGCCGCGGCGTCGACCGACCCCGTCCCGGCCGCCGTGCCGCCCGAGGCTTCTTCCTCGTCGCCGGGCGCGAATAGCCGCTCGGCAATCGGCGCATCCAGCGGCGGCAGCTCGTCGAGGCTCGTCATGCCGAACCGCTCCAGGAAGTCGAAGCCGGTCCCGTACAGGATCGGGCGGCCCGGGGCCGCCGAGCGGCCGAGCTCCGCGAGCAGGCGGCGGTGGAGCAGCGTCCGGATCGTGTACTCCGAGTCGACGCCTCGAATCCGCTCGATGGTGGCGCGCGTGCAGGGCTGACGATAGGCGACGATGGCCAGTGTCTCCAGCGAGGGCGAAGAGAGCCGCGGCGCGTCCGCACCGACGTAGCGGGCGATCAGCGCACCGGCCTCCGGCGCCGTGGCAAGCTCCACTCTCTCGCCCGCCTCCACGAGCCGGATGCCACGCTCGCCCAGGCTGACCGCCAGGTCGCCGATCCGGGCGTCCACCGTCTGGCGGTCCACCCCGGCAAGGAGGGCAATCTCGGCGCGGGCAAGCGGCTTCTCGGCCACGAAGAGCAGCGCCTCGAGCTGCGCCTCCGTCAAATCGCCGGGCCCGGCAAGCAACCCGGACCCACCGGCCGAATCCGCCGTCTCGTCCGCCTTTTCGCCCTTCACGATTCCGCGAGCCTGGGTCTCGATCTCCAAACCGGCCTCTTCCTCCGAACTCATGTGAACGAACTCAGACTCTCGTCGATCTCGGCTTCGATGTCGAACGACCCGGTGGCGGTTACGCGTCGCGCTACGATCGGTCCCCACGGCTCCGCCTGCTCGAGCGTGATCTCGCGGCGCTTGAAGAGCTCCAGCAGCGCCAGGAAGGTGACGGCGACCACGACCCGGTCCCGCACGCCACTGAGCAGCTCCTGCAGCACGACATGATCCGCCTGCGAGAGCGCCGCGCGAATCACCGCCGCCCGCTCCGCCAGAGTGACGACCCTGGCGACGGTCTCGGTGGCGGGCTGCGCAGGCGGAACGATCTCAGCCAGCCTGCCGAGCGCCCCGGGCAGGACCGACGGCGGCAGTGCTGGCCTCTCCGGCGGGCGTGCGCCGGTCCTGCCGGCGAGGGCGGCAACCTCCGCGTCGCGGCGGAAGAGGCGGTGGACGCCGAGCCGCTCGCCCAGCGCGGCACCCGCGTCGCGGAACCGGCGATATTCGATGAGCCGCGCCCGCAGCTCAGCCTCGGGATCGGGCTCTTCGTCGAGCGGCACCGCCGCAACCTTCGGCGGCCGAGGCAGGATTGCCCGGCTCTTGATCAGGATCAGCTGCGCGGCAACAGCCACGAACGCGGAGACGCTCCCCAGCCGGTCTCCTTCGAGCGTGGCCAGGGCGTCGAGATAGGCCTCCGCCAGGCCCCCCAGCGGCACTGTCAGCACGTCCAGCTGACGGGCCTCGATCAGGGCCAGCAGGAGCGCCAGAGGTCCGTCGAACTCTCCCATCCGAACGTGCGTGGCCCGGTCGAGCCGCCCCTCGTTCAAGATCACCTCGGGCGCCGAGCCGAGCCGGGCCAGCGCCGCGGCCCGCGCAGCGTCGGCGCGCGAGACCCGCCCTGGAGACCTCGTCTCAGCGGACGTCATCAATTCGCCTCGTCGACCGCGTGCAGGAGCCTGCCCGCTTCATCGACCGGATTCTCCTGCAGGCGGATCAACTCCACCGTGCGCGGGCTGCAGCCCGCCGCCGCGGCGAGCTCGGCCGAGCGCTCGGCATGAGCGCGGAGCCGGTCCAACCCGTCTCGGAATGTCGGCATGTGGCTCGACGCTCGCCAGATCCATTCCCCGTAGCGTTGTCCAAGCGACCAGGCCACGCGATGCACGAGGCGGACGTGCGGTCCCTTGCCGCAGTCGTGCAGCAGAGCCGCCACGAGGAGGTCGGGATCCGATGCCCCTCCCTTCCGCAGCGCGGTGGCCACGTCCAGGCTGTGGCGCCGATCCGCGACTTGCATCCGATCAAAGAGGGACATCTGCGCGGGAGTCAGCCAGGTCGTCAGCTCGTCGCGCTCCGACGGCGCCAACCGCGCGCGAGCGTACGACAAGGTCCGCTTGATCTTCGCCGCCCACCAGCTGCGCACGCTAGACGATGTAGTACTGGAATCCGATGAGGAGATTGACCAGGGAGCCGACGAATGGCCCGATGATCTGACCCGCGAGCAGCACGACCACGATCAGGAGCATCAGGCCGTACTGGTTCATGAACTGCTGGACCTGCCGTCCGGTCGCCGGATCGAGCAGATCGATCAGGACGTGCGAGCCATCGAGGGGTGCCACCGGCACCAGGTTGAAGAGCATCAGGACTACGTTGAGCGAGACGCCGGTGACGAACACGAGTTCCAGCATGTCCATTGCCGAGTCGTTGCCCGGGTAGTAGCCGTCGGACCACAGGATTCGGGCTCCCACGGCAAATGCCGCCGCCATCGCCAGATTCGACAGCGGACCCGCCGCAGCCACCCTGGCGTCCGCGTAGCGGCCCCGAAGGTTGTACGGGTTGACCGGCGTGGGCTTGGCCCAGCCGAAGGCCAGCCCGCCCCCGTAGGCGAGGCCCAGCAACGCCGTGAAGACCAACAACATCCCGCCCACCGGATCGAAATGGACGACCGGATCGAGGGAGACGCGGCCGAAGAGCTTGGCGGTGCCGTCGCCCAGTCGCAGCGCCGCATAAGCATGGGCGCATTCGTGAACCGGCCCGGCTACCAGGAAGAAAAGCGCGATCCAGATGATCGTTCGGGCGACGTCAATCGATTGCACGCTCTACCTCTCGGCTGCGGGACGGGCGGAGGTATCCTACCGTGCCGCCCGTCGCTCCCCGCGATGAAACGTCTCGAGCTACAGGCGGCCGAGCAGCTCGGCCTTCTTGGCCTCGTAGTCCGCAGGAGTGATCGCGCCCTTGTCACGCAGGTCGGCCAGCTTGGCGAGCGTGGCGGCCACATCGTCCGAACTCGAAGACTTGCCCGTCGCAACGGGGACGCTCGGCGCGGCAGCAGCCGGGCTTGGGCTGCTTGCCGACCCACGATAACCATCCTCGAGATCGTTCTTGGCGTTCAGCATCGCCTTCTTGAAGTCGACCACGTGGGAGAGCATGTGGTAGAGGTCGATCGCATCGTCGTTGCCGGTCAAAATCTCCAGGTCGCCGTAGCGGAGCATTCTGGCGAGCAAGCCCTGCTTGAGGACCGCGTCGTTGATCTTGTCGAGCGAGGCATCGCCGCTCTTCTTGTCCAGCAGGCCTTGGACCTTGAGCACCCGGCGACCGGTGACGAGGTACTCCTCGGCGCGCCAGGTGAGGTACACGATGGCGATCCAGATGATGCCAATGATGAAGAGCAGGGCGCTCAGGCCAGCCATGATCTGCCAGACGGTGCCGCTGGCCTTCCAGAGTGTGGCCAGGAAGAAGATCACCAGCCCCAAGAGTACGAGCACGATAGGCCGCAACGAGTCGGAAAGGGGCGCCAGCCAGTGCTGCCTGCCTCGGTAGAGGATCTGCTCGTCCTTTGCCATCAACGTTTCCGCGTAGCTCATCCTCGTCTCCTTCTGTGCCCGTCCACCGTCGGGCGATTTCGCTCTCAGGCCCGTGGGTGGGCGCGGGCGTAGACGTCCTTGATCCGTTCGCCGGTCAGATGCGTGTACAGCTGTGTCGTGCTGATGTTCGCATGCCCGAGCAGCTCCTGAACGATACGCAGATCGGCGCCTCCCTCCAATAGGTGAGTCGCGAACGAATGCCGTAGTGTATGCGGGCTGACTCCATTCTGAAGGCCGGCCGAACGGGCGGCCGCGACGAGCATCTCCCAGGCCCTCCGGCGGTCGAGCCGCCCGCCGCGCACGGACAGGAACAAGGGCCCACCGTGTGGCAGAGGCGGCGTAGCCAGAGCGAGCCACGCCGGCCTGATCTCGCTGATGTACCGGAGCAGCCAACCGAGGGCAACCTCTCCGACCGGTACCTGTCGTTCCCGATCGCCTTTCCCGACGACCCGGACCAGTCCATCTTCGAGAGAAAGGTCGTCCCGATCGAGTCCGACAGCCTCGGAGATGCGCAGGCCGCTGGCATATAGCAGCTCGAGCAGGGCGCGGTCGCGCATGCTGGCGGGCGAATCGCCGGCTCGGATCGCCAGCAGACCGTCCACCTCTTCCACGGTCAGCACCTCGGGCAGAAGCCGGGGCTGTCGCGGCAGCTCGAACCGCGCGGCCAGGTCTGTGGCGATCAGCCCTTCCGCGAAGCAGAAGCGGTAGAACCCACGCAGAGACGCCGCTTTCCGGCGGAGAGTGGTGGGCCGCAGCGGCGTCCGGCGACCACGGCCCGGCGAGGCCAGCATCCCAAGATACCGAACCGCCACGCCGGCTGAGGCATCCCACTCGGCAGCGGCCCCACGACTGGCGGCGAAATCCAGCAGATCGGCGCGATAGGCCCGGAGCGTCGCGGCTGACAGCCCGCGCTCGACTCGGAGATGGACCAGGTACTCCTCTATCGCTGCCTGCAGCCGATCCGTCTGGCCCGCCGTCTGGCGCGCCTCGCCGCCCTCCGTCCGGCCCGCTGCGGCGCCGGCCATCTCATTCCACCCTGGCCGAGCGGCGCCACGCGTCCGCCCTGCCCAGGAGCTCCTCGGCGCTCGCGCGCGCGCCGGCCCCGCCCTCGGCGCCGGCGAGCATCTGGGTCAGCTCCTCGACCCGCTCGTCGACGCCGAGGCGGTGAACCTCGGTCACGGTCCGACCGTCGCGCTGGTGCTTCTCGATCCGGAACTGGGCGTCGGCGTACGCGGCGATCTGGCCGAGATGGGTCACGCACAGAACCTGATGCGAACGCGCCAGCTCCCACAGGCTGCGGCCCACGGGCTCGGCGCCGCGTCCGCCGATGCCGGAATCGATCTCGTCGAAAACGAGCGTCGGGGTGTGATCGGCCTCGGCCAGGATCTGCTTGATGGCCAGGGCGACGCGCGAGAGCTCGCCGCCGCTGGCGATGCGGGCCAGAGGCCGGGCCGGCTCGCCGGGGTTGGGCGCGATCAGGAAGACGACCGAGTCGACACCCGAGCCGTCGAACGCGACGCGCTCGCCATCGACCTCGACTGCGGGCTCGGCAGGACCGGGCGCGCGACGCGTCACGGCCACCTGGAAGCTAGTCTGGCGGAATCCCAACCCGCCGAGGGCTTCTTCGACTGCCTTCGCGAGCAGCTGGGCCGCCGTCTGCCGGCCGCGTGACAGGGCCGACGAAGTGGTGGCGACTGCCTCGAGCAAGCGGGCGGCCTCCGCCTGACGCCTCTCCCGAGAAACCTCCAGCGTCCGCAGCCGTTCGGCCTCGGCCGCCGCTCGCTCGCCGTAGGCGATGACGGCCGCCTCGTCCTCGCCGTACTTGCGCTCCAGGGAGTAGATGAGCGAGAGCCGCTCCTCCAGCCGGGACAGCGCCGCCGGGTCGTGCTCGACGCTATCAGCGAGAGTGGCCGCCTCCGCGCCTGAGTCGTCCAGCTCCGCGGCCAGGCCGGTGAGGCGCTCGGCAAGTAGCTCGTAGCGTTCGTCGAGCTTCGCCAGGTCGCGGGCGCGACGCGCCGCCTCGGCCGTGGTTTCCCGAGCGCCGGTCCCCTCCCCCGCCAGCAGGTCGTGGATCTCGGCGCTGCCGCGGGCGATCGACTCGGCGTGCTGCGCCGACGAGAGACGGCCCCGGATCTCCGCCCCCTCCCCGACTCGCACCTTCGCGCCCGCGATCTCCGCGACCTGGTGCTCCTGCAACTCCAGGCGGCGGGCCAGTTCCCGGGGATCCAGCGCAAGCTCGGCCAGGGCGGCCTGGTTCACCCGCCAGGCCTCGACAGCTGCTGTCGTGGCCGCCCGCTCCGCCTCCAGGCCCCCGAACGCGTCGAGCAGCTCACGTTGCCACCGTTCGTCGAGGAGCCGCTGCTGGTCGTGCTGCCCGTGTATCTCCACGAGACGCCCCGCCACGCCCGCCAGGCGGGCTGCGGTGACCGATTCATCGTCTATCCGGGCGGTTGATCGCCCCGCAGCAGACACCTCGCGCACGCAGATCAGAGGCTCCGGAGCACGGTCGAAGAGCGCCTCCACGCGTGCCGACTCGCATCCGTGGCGCACCATCGAAGTGTCGGCGCGCGCCCCGACAGCCAGCCCCAGGGCATCGATGAGCAGGCTCTTCCCGGCGCCCGTCTCTCCCGTCAATACATTGAGCCCCGGCTCAAAAGAGATCCGCAGCTTCTCGATCAGGGCCAGGTCGTGGACCGCAAGCTCCGCCAGCCGGCCGGCGGCCATGGGTCGGGCCGCGCTCACCTCGGGACTCGGAACTGCGGCGGCGTCCACGCTGGCATCCGCGCCTGCCGCGTCCTCATCCGCCCGACGACGTGCGGTTTCGACTACGATCTGCGCCTCCGCAGACTCGGTCATGACGGCAGCAGCTCCGACTTCTGGCGAAGCAGCTCCCAGAACGGAATGGCGCCACGCGGCTCGATGAAGCGAACCGGCCGCGACATCTCGGACACGCAAACGACGTCGCCGACCGACAGTCGCCGGTCCTCGCGTCCATCGACGCTCATGAGCACGTCATACGCGTCGAGGATGCGGATGCGGACCGTGTGCCTCGGGCTCACCACCACGGATCGGATCGCAGAGAGATAGCCCGCAATCGGGGTCACGATCAGATTGCGGCTGGTCGGATCGACGATCGGGCCGCCCGCCGAGAACGAGTAGCCGGTCGAGCCCGTGGGGCTCGAGACGACCAGTCCGTCGGCCGTGAAGGTGGCCAGATGCGACGGCCCGATCTCCACCTCGATGCGGCACACGCGCGCCAGTGAACCGCGCGCCACCGCAATGTCGTTGAGGGCGAAGAAGGTCTCGCCCGCCTCCGGCCGGCCCGCCGGATGGATCTCCGCGTGAAGCGCCATGCGCGCCTCCAGCTCGAAATCGCCCGCCGCCAGCTGCCCGAGCACAGCCTCCATCCCGCCGGTCTCGACCTTCGACAGGAAGCCGATCTTGCCCAGGTTCACGCCAAGCAGTGGCACGTCCACTTCTGAGACGGCCCGGGCCGCGCGCAGGAAAGTCCCGTCGCCGCCCAGGACCACCAGCGCGCCCGTATCCGGAAGCTCACGAACGACAGCCTTGGTCTCACCCGCCGGCGCCGCCCAGTGGGCGATGCCCCGCACCTCGCACCAGCCCTCGGCACGCTCACGCAGATCCAGCGCCGCCTCTTTGGTGGGGTTGTACGCAAAGCCGATGCGATCGAGCGTCATGCTCCGGCCAGCTCTCCGAACCTGAGCGACCACTCCGGCGGCAGCTCGGCCGGTCCGGCCTCGACCGGCATGTAGCCCGCCGGCACCTCCAGCTCCACGAAGAACTCGCGGTTGCCGGCCGGTCCGGTGATCGGCGAGGCCACGGCATTGCGCAGCCGCAGGCCGATAGCCAGCGCGTGGCGGCCCACCGTCTCGAGCGTCTGGCGGTGCACCTGCGGGTCGCGCACGACTCCGTCCCTTACCTGCTTGCGCCCGGCCTCGAACTGAGGCTTCACCAGCGCCACGATGAGGCCGCCGAGCGGCCCGAAGCAAGTGGCCACCGGACCGAGAATTCGATCCAGCGAGATGAACGAAACATCGACCACGGCCAGGTCCACCGCCGTCGGCAATATCCCGGGCCCCAGGGCACGGGCGTTCGTCCGCTCCATCGAGACGACGCGCGGGTCGTGCCGGAGGGTCTCCGCCAGCTGGCCCCGGCCCACGTCCACCGCATAGACGCGGCTCGCGTCCCGCTGCAGGAGCAGGTCCGTGAAGCCGCCCGTTGACGACCCCACGTCCAGGCAGACGAGCCCGACCGGCTCCACTCCGAACGCGTCGAAGGCGGCGCGCAGCTTGATGCCGCCACGCGAAACGAACGGCGGCGGCGCCTCCACTTCGAGAGCGATCGTCGTTTCCACCAGATCACCGGACTTGCGATCCGTTCGGGATGCTTCGCCCTCCCCGACCCGCACGTGGCCGCCCAGAATCAGCGCCTGGGCTCGCGTCCTGGATTCGGCAAGGCCACGCTCGACCAATAGCTGGTCGAGCCGCTGTCTAGCGGGGCGGGCGGCGGGGCTCATGCCCTCAATCCTGTCACACCCGGATCATCTCGTGCTGCTCTCGCGCGCGGGCCGCCATTCGCCGGGCTGAGCTGGGACTGACCCGCCTGGCATGCGAGCGAAATCAGGCCGAGGGCGTGTCGGGGCGCCCTGTTGCCGCGATTTCGGCCTCCCGGACCACCGGCGTAACACGCATTCTTGCCAGGGTCTCGCGAATCTGCCCTGCGATGCCGGCCGCATCGAGGCGCAGCAGGCGGCGAAGATCGTCCACGGACCCATGATCCACGAACCTGTCGGCGGGGATGCCGACGATGCGAACCGTCACGTCGCGATAGGCCGGGTCGGCAACCCGCGCCTCCTCGACCAGTTCCAGGACCCCCGCGCCGAATCCGCCGGTCACAACGCTCTCCTCGAGGGTCACCAGTAGCTTCTTGCCACGCGCCTGATCCAGGATCAGCTGGCGATCGAGCGGCTTGGCGAAGCGAGCGTTGATGACCCCCACCGACCAGCCGTCCTTCTCGAGCATGTCGGCCGCCTCGCGACCGCGCTCCACGATGGGCCCGAAACCGACTATCAAGATCCGCGTGCCCTCACGGAGAACCTCGGCCACGCCGATCGAGAGAACCTGCGGGGTCCTCTCGGGGACGCCGAAGCCGGGGTCGCGCGGGTAATGCAGCGAGAACGGATGATCCTGAGCGAAGGCGGTCCGTACGAGCGAGCGGAGCTCCTGCTCGTCCTTGGGGCTGGCGATGATCATGTGCGGCAGCTGGCGCTGGGTCGGCAACGTGAACATACCCTGGTGGCTCGTCCCGTCCTCGCCGACCAGGCCGGCCCGATCGACGGCGATCACCACCGGCAGATCGTTCTGACAGACATCGTGGACCTCCTGGTCGAAGGCGCGCTGCAGGAACGTGGAGTACAGCGCCACAACCGGGCGCTCGCCTGCGAGAGCCATGCCCGCGGACAGCGCCACGGCATGCTGCTCGGCAATCCCAACGTCGATGAAGCGATCCGGGAACTCCGCCTGGAACGAGCTAAGGCCCGTCCCGGTGGGCATCCCGGCCGTGACCGCCACGATCCGGCGATCCGTCCGCGCCAGCTCGATGAGTTCCGTGGAGAAGTGGTACGTGTAGTTGGGTGGCTTCGTCGCCGCCGCCAGCCTCGCCGCCGCAGACGGCGTCCCCATGTCGGCCCCTCCGGGCACGGAGCTTCCGTCGCCCGCCGGCTCGACCGGGGCTTCATCGGGCTTTCCAGGTGCGGGCATGCCGCTGTCTTTCCTGGACAGGGCCGCTCCTGTCATCGGCTGATGGCCGGTGCCGGCGTGGGTTTCGGCCGGGCGGCCGTCGGCAAGCTCGGGCATCGGCGGCAGCGCTGCGCCGTGGAAACCGATCTGGTCGCGCTCCGCCGGGCGATAGCCGCGGCCCTTGCGCGTCCTGACGTGGACGATTACCGGGCCCGGAACCTCCAGCGCGGCCCGGAAGATGTGCTCCAGGCCGCGGATGTTGTGACCTGGAATGACCCCCAGGTACGTGATCCCGAGATCCTCGAAAAGCTGGCCGGGCTGGGCGAAGTTGACCACCATGCGCCGAATTCGGCGCGACAGGCTCAGGGCCGGCCGGCCGACGACCGGCAGCGACTCGACGATTCGGTCGTAGGCGGTCTTGCTCTGCTGCCAGGCGCTGGACAGCTTGAGCGTGGAGAAGTACTGACTGAAGGCGCCCACGGTCGGGCTGATCGACATGGCGTTGTCATTCAGGACGATGAGCATCTGAGTCTGGCGGTGGCCGATGTCGTTGAGAGCCTCGAGCGAGAGCCCGCTGATCAGCGCGGCGTCGCCGACGACGACGGCGATCTGCTCCATGGAATGGCGCAGGTCGCGGGCAGTGGCAAGACCCTGGGCGATGGAGAGCCCGGTGCCGGCGTGCCCGCCGTCGAAGACGTCGTGGTCCGACTCCGCGCGTCGCGGGAACCCGCCGATTCCGCCCAGCTGCCGCAACGTGCCGAACCTGGCATAGCGCCCCGTCAGCAGCTTGTGCGCATAGGCCTGATGCCCGGTATCCCAAACGATCTTGTCGCGCGGCGACTCGAGCACACGATGCAGCGCGATTGCCACCTCGACCACGCCCAGCGAGGAGCCCAGATGACCGCCAGTCTTGGAGACCGTGGCGATTATGTACTCGCGGATTTCGGCGGCAAGGCCGTTCAGCTCCTCGTAGCTGAGGCCCCGCAAGTCGCTCGGGCCCTGCAGAGTGGGCAGGATTGCCAAGTCATCACTCCCGGACGAACCCCCTTTTCGCCCTTGCTGCGGAGGCGTTCTCGCCGGTCGGTCGAGCGCCACTCAAATCGTCTGCAGGGCAGTCTACAGCTAGTCCGCCTGTTCCTCGGACCTGGCCTCGACGACGGCGAGCTGACCCGCAGCGCGCTCCAACAGACGCTGAACTCGGAGCTCCGCCTGACCGAGAAGCCCGGCGCAGCGTTCGTGAAGGGCGACGCCGCGCTCGTACAGCTCGATCGAACGCTCGAGAGCCAGGCCGCCCTGCTCCAGCTCCGCCACGGTCCGCTGCAGCTCGACCAGAGCTTCGTCAAACGTCAGCGAATCGACATCGACGCCCTGGAGGGCCACCACCTGCTCACTCATCGGCGCTTGCCTCCTCGGTTTGCCCGGGCTCTTCGGCCGCGGCGCGAGCCTCCAGAGCTCGGTCCAGACGACGCCCCACCAGGATACCAACCCGGATCGCAAACACGAATGCCAGAACGGCGCCCCCCAGCAACAGCACGACGAACGGCAGCTCGTGCATCAGGCGGCGCCACGTTTCGACGGTCGGCCGGCCGCCCCGGCATCGCTTTCGACCCTCGCAGCGATCTCGCCCCTGGCGACGCGCAATGCGAGCCGCTCGCCCGCCGGCGCCTGGTCGGACCCGCGGACGATCGCCCCGTCCGAGCGGCGCCTCACGATCGCATACCCGCGGTCCAGCGTTGCCTGCGGACCGAGGGCGGCCAGCGCCGCCGAGCTTCGTTCGAGGCCGGCCCGGCGCGCAGCCAGCTGCACCGCCAACACCGGGCCCAGCCGCGCGGCAAGGCGCTGCTCCGCATCGGCCCGCCGGCCGATCTCGCCGCGCAAGGCTCGGGTTGCCCGATCCAGTAGATAGCCGGCGCGCTCGCGGGCCTGCGCCAGCTGGGCCGACGGGCGAAGCCGCTCAAGGCCTCGGCCTTCCGCAGCGACCTCGGCCCGTCCGCCCGCGAGGACGCGGGCCGTGCAGACGCCGGCACGCCGAGCCAGCTCACGCAGGACTGCCACCATCTCCGCCCTGTCGGGCACGACCAGCTCGGCGGCGGCGGATGGCGTCGGGGCGCGGACATCGGCCGCGAAATCGGCCAGCGTCACGTCCACCTCGTGGCCCACGCCAGACACGACGGGAACCGGATGCGCCCCGACGGCACGTACGACGCGTTCATCGTTGAACGACCACAGATCCTCCAGCGAGCCGCCGCCGCGGGCCAGAATGACCACATCGGGGGCGTCCTCCGGCCGACCTTCCGCGCGACACTGTGCGTCCCAGCGGGCCAGCCGTTCCAGCGCTTCCACGACGCTGGCGGCAGCCCCTTCACCCTGGACCTGACACGGTGATAGGAGCAGCCGGGCCAGCGGCCAGCGTCGCGCGACGACGTGGCAGATATCGTGCCAGACGGCGCCGGTCGCGCTCGTGGCCACGCCGATCACAGCCGGCCTGATGGGAAGCGGCCGCTTGCGAGCCGTGTCGAACAGGCCTTCGGCCGCGAGCCTCGCCTTGAGCGCCTCGAATCTCAGAGCCAGGTCGCCGAACCCGGCAGGCTGGAGCGCGGCCACGTACAGCTGGTACACGCCTTGCAACTCGAACACGTCGATGCGACCGTGAACGACGATTCGCAGCCCCGTCCGCGGCTCGAATAGCGAACTCAGCCGGTCGTCGCGGAAGAAGACGCAGGCGAGCTGACTCCGTTCGTCCTTCAGGGTGAAGTAGGCGTGACCCGCCGAAGAGACGGTGACTCGCCCAACTTCGCCCTCGACCCAGACGTCGCGCAGCCCGTCCTCGGCGCGAACTGCGTCTCGTACGGCACGCGTAACCTCGCTGACCTGGAGGATTCGCAGCGCGAAGCCCCCTGCCGGCTCGGGGCGCGGCTGTTGCGCCGCATCGGACCCGGCTCGCTCCGCGCGCGCGGGCGCCTGCGCGGGCGCGGGCGAGGGTGGTGCCGGTTCCGTCTCGTCTGCGGGGATCGAATCCCACGATGGCAGCGCCCAGTCGGGCGGCCTCGATCCATCGGAGGTAGCCGCGGACCCGTCCACAGGGAAGTCGCCCCAGAGGGGCTCGCTCTGCGGAGGCCCGCTGCGGCTCACGGCAGATCCTCCTGACTGAACCGGCGGCTGGCTACCCGGCCGGTCGCCGGGCGACCGACCCGCTACAGACGGGTCTGGTACTCGCCTGTTCGAGTGTCGACCCTAACCGTGTCGCCCTCGTTCACGAATATCGGGACCTGGATCGACAGGCCCGTCTCGAGCCTGGCCGCCTTGCGCGCGCCCGTCTGAGTGTCACCTGCAAACCCGGGCTCGGTTTCGACGACTTTGAGATCGACGGTGACCGGAAGCTCGACGCCGATCGTCTCACCCTCGTAGCTGGTCCGGTCGAGGAGCATGGATTCCTTGAGGTAGTTGACGGTGTCGTCGAGCTGGTCCGCGCTCAGATGGAACTGCTCGTAGCTCTCCGTCTCCATAAAGTGATAGTCGGTGCCGTCCTGATAGAGGAACTGGATCTGGCGGTGATCGAGCTGGACACGCGGCCATCTGTCGCCGGCCTGGAAGGACCGCTCGATCGTCTGGCCGCGCTTGATGTTGCGGAGCTTGATGCGGACTTGCGCCGAGCCACGCCCGATCTTGAGGTGGTGATAGTCCAGGATCTGCCACAGGTCGCCATCGAGCTCGATGGTCACACCCTTGTGCAGGTCGCTTGTCGAAATCATGGTCGAGGAGGGCTCCTTGGGTGGCGGGCCGACCGGAGGCCAGCTTGGTCGATCGATGTAGTGCCCCGAGATTGTACCGGAGCGCGAGCCCGAAACGGTCGGTCCGGCAGCCGGTACCTGGATCGAATCGTCAAGCGCGGCCCGGCCGGCTGATCCGGGCCTCAGACGCCGACGACGACCACCTCTCGCGGGAAGCACGTCAGCTGCTCCAGCCGGCGGGACGTGGTGTCGTAGAGGACCAGATCCTCGATCCGGACGCCCGTCTCGTTGTCGAGGTAGACCCCGGGCTCGACGCTGAACACCGTCGGGCTGGGCAGCGGATCCTCGGTGGCCATGCGACTCAAGGACGGCAGCTCGTGCGTGGCCAGGCCGATGCCGTGACCTGTGGCGTGTCCGAAATGCGCCCCGTGCCCCGCGGCCTCGATTACCTGGCGCGCCGCCGCGTCACCTTCGCGGCCGTTCGCCGCCGCACGCTCGCCGCGTGCCGATGCGCCAAGCAGCTCGATGGATGCGTTCTGCGCCGCCGCCACGATCTCGTAGACCGCCAGGTCGCGTGCTGCCGGCTCGCCCACGAAGAGCGTCCGCGTCATGTCACTGCGGTAGCCGGCCACCATGGCACCGAAGTCGAAGAGGAGCACCTGGCCCGCGCACACCTCCTGCTCCGAGGGCGAGCCATGAGGCAGGGCGGCATTCGGCCCGGCCAGGCAGGCGATGCCGAACGCCAGCGCTTCCGCGCCGCAGGTACGCATCTCCCATTCCAGGGCGAGGGCCAGCTCCCGCTCCGAAACCCCGGGCTTGATCCGCCGCACGATCGACGCGAGGGCGCGATCGGCGACCGCGCAGGCCACCCGGATGCGCTCGATCTCGGCCGGCTCCTTGGTCGCCCGGTCGGCCTCGACCCAGCCGCTGACGGGCACCAGCTCGACTTCGGGAGCGGCCTTCTGTAGCTCCATCCACAGCTGATGGCTGACGTAGCCGCTTTCCACCGCGACTCGCCTAGCGCCGACGCTCTTCACCAGGGCCGGCCAGGTCGCCCCGAGATCGTACGTCGTCGCCTCGATCCGGGCCTCAGGCGCCTGCGCTACCGCCTGCAGGCGGTAGCGCGTATCGGACAGGACCACGACCTCGTCGCCCGAAACGATGAAGCGGCCGGAGTTCCCGGCCACCCGGTCCTCGCCGTCCTCGAGGATGAACCCGGTCAGATAGCGCATGTGCTCGGGCCGACTGCCGAAGTAGGCGTCGATCCCCTCACCCGCGAAACGCGCGCGCAGTCTGCCCAGGCGAGCCGGGCGCGCCGACCTGTCGGCCTCGGCCCAGCGGTTCAGATCGCCCGCCGCCGGGGGCGCTGAGAAGTCGGCCGGATGCGGCAGACGCCGCACGACTGCGCTCACCTGGGCAATGTTACGCGTCCGGCGTGGCGGTCGGTCGCCCTACTTGATGTAGCCGTACTTCTTCTCGTTGGCGATCTGCTCGGCGTTCGTGTGGGCGAATGCCAGCCCGTTGCTGCCGTCGTTCTTGGCCAGGAAGAAGTAGTAGCCATCGGCGGTGTCGGGGTCGACCGCCGCCACCAGCGAAGCCAGTCCGGGCGAGTCGATCGGGGTCGGGGGCAGGCCGGCATGGTGGTACGTGTTGTACGGAGCGATGTTGTCCGGGAACACGATCTGCGCCAGCGGCGTGGTTCCGCCGACGGGGACCCAGAACGTGTAGCCCACCCAGCTCGCTATTGGATTTGACTGCAGCCACACCGTGTCGTTCGCGTAGTCGACCGTGGGGTTCGACTCGAGGAGGCCGGTCGGCCACTTCTTGGGATCGAGCCGGTTGATGTAGACCCCTGCCACCAGGGCCCGGTCCGAGTCCAGCACCGCCTCGGGCTCGACGAGCGAAGCGATCTGCACGGTCTGGTAGATCTGGTCCGGAGTCAGCTTGAACAATGCGGGCGGCGCCTGAGCGACGAAGGCGTCGAGCTGCTGCTCGATGAGCTCGAGGGGTGTGATGTTCGGGTCGACGGTGTACGTGGCCGGGAACAGAAAGCCTTCGAGGGATGCGCCCGCCGGCAACTTGAGCCAGCTGTACTGGGCCAGTAGGGACGCCGGGGGATCAGTCGCCAGCTGGTAGTAATCGGCGACGTCGAACGTGAGCTTGACGGCGGGATCGACAGGATTGGCCTCCAGGTACTCCAGCTCGGCCACCATCTGCTCGATGCGCAGCCCCTCTCGGAAGGTCAGGCGGACCGTGGGCGCGGCCACGATCGGCGAAGTCAGGGCATCGATGATCCCATCAACGGTCATGGCCCTGGTGACGACGTGGCGCCCGGCGATGAAGTTGGACGTCTCGCCTCGCTCGATGGCCTCGAACACGAAGGCCCGCGCGTCGGCGATGACGCCCGCCTTGACGAGCGCATCCCCGATGTCGGCCGTCGTGTCGCCGTACTGGACCTGAAAGGCGATCTGGCGGAAGTCCTCCGGGTCCACCGGCTCGGTTAGACTGGTGCCTAGATCGCTGCGGACGATGTCGGCCACCAGGGGAACACTCAAGGCGGTCGGATTCTCCGCACCCCAGTCGGCGATGGCGTGGAAGACGGCCGGGCGCGCCAAGAAGTAGAGCCCGCCGAGGACGAGGCTGGCCAGCACAAGAGTGAACACGGCGAAGCGCAGGACCGTGCCCACGCCGCCCGACTTGCTCGACTTGTAGTCACGGCGGTCGTCCGTGGCCGAGCCCCCCTTGGAACCAGCGCCCACCGCGTCGGCCCCGGCCGGGTCGTAGCCGTCCCAGCCTGTGTCCACGAATGGGCGCGGCGTGGCGGACGATCCGCCCCGGACGCCGCGGCGACCCTGCCTCTGCGGATCCTGGTCGCTGCGCATACTCATTCGGTTCCTCGCTCCGCGGGTTGGCCCCGACCGGACGCAGACTCGTCCGTGGGTCCGGCTGTGGCGTCAAGGTCGTCCTGCAGTATCAGCGCCGCCGCCTCACGATCGATGCGCGCCCGGTGTGCGTCCCGCCGCGTCGCGCTGGGCGGGCCACCCGATCTCCCCCTCGCCGGGCCGCCGATCCGTTGTTCCGCGCGCACGCTCGTAAGGCGCTCGTCGCGGAATCGTAACGGCAAACCGGTCGCGACCGCCACTGCGACAGCCCACTCGCGAGTCGTGGCAGCCTGCGGCCCCTCGCTCCCGTCAGCGTTGAGGGGCAGCCCGACGACCAGGCCGTCCGCCCGCTGCTCAGCCGCGAGGCGCGCCACCACGCGAGCATCCTCGTCGACGGTTCGAGCCCGGCTGAGCGTGGCCAGCGGCAGCGCCGAGTGCGTTTCCACCTCGCCCAGGGCCACGCCGATGCGGCGCTCACCCAGGTCAATGCCAAGGACCCGCCGCAGCCTCGGAGCCTCGCCACGGCCGTCGTCGTTGACGCTCACGGCGTGACCGTCTGGCTCGCGCCGGCCGAATCGGTTGCGACCGACGTCGGAGTCGGGCTCGGCGATGGCGCCCCGGACGGGGAGGGCGTCGGCTCGCCGGTCGAGGCGGATGCCACCGACGTCGGAGTCGGGCTCGGAGACGGCGCGCCGGACGGTAGGAGCGTCGGTTCGCCGGTCGGCGTCGCGATCTCGGTCGGCGTCGCGATCTCGGTCGGCGTCGCGACCCCGGTCGGCGTGGAAGTCTCCTCTGGCGTAGGCAAAGGAACCGGCGCAGGCGTCACGGAGGCGACGGCGGGCGGCGCGGGCGGCGCCATCAGGCTCACGTCGATCCGGAAATCGAACCCGGAAATCGTCGACACCCAGAACGGCCAGACGGAAACCTTCGCGGCGCCGTACTGGGACAGATAGGCCCTGGCCTGCGTCGCGGACTTGCCCTTGATCGCGGCGCGCAACTGGTTCACGTCCACCGTCGGCGTCTGCAGCGCGCTGGCGACCACCGGGACCGAAACCACGGATCCGTCAGCCGCCGGCGACCCAAACGTGATCACGATCGAGCCATCGACGAGCGCGTGGCCGGCCTGAACCCTGGCTACGATCTCGCGCTGGGCGAGGCTGCGCACGCTGGTGAGATTAGCCGCCGTGACGGTCTCCGTCGCGGTGGCGGCGAGACCGAAGCTCGACAGCCCCTGGTTCAGGAGCGTGGCCGGGTCGGGGGCAAAGCTCGGGTCGTCCAAGCGGCCCGTCGCCGGAAACAACTCCATGCCGGCCGCCACCGACGACGGATCGGCCATCTTGGCCTGTGCGGCCGAGGCGAGCTGTGCCGCCAGGCTGGCTTCTGCGGCGTCGACGTCGGACTGCTGGACGAACGGCGTCACGGTGTGAGTGCCGCCCGAAGTGGCCTTCTTGTTGGTCACCTGATCCTGTACGACCAGAGCTGTCGCCAGCCAGGCCGGTACGTTGACGATCGCTTTGACGGCGACATTCCCGGTGGGTCCTTTCTTGACGGCCGTGACGGCCACGTCGGCCGTTGAAGGCGTGACCGTAAGACCGATCAGCGTGGCCTTGGGGACAGTCACCGCGGCAGTTGTCGCGAACGCCACTCCACCCGCGGTTTCGACCTGAGTACCCGCCGGAATGCTCACTGCCTCACCCGTGTTGGCGCTTGTGAACGTGACGGTGCCCGTGGCCGCCGTGTCGACCACGTTCTGGCCCGTGGCGTCGAATGTCCCACTCGCCTGCAGAGCGAACTCCGCGGCAACGCCCGGAACCGTGAGGGTTACGTCGTTGGGAGCGCTGATACCGGGATCCACCTTGACAGCCAGGTTCAGTGGGCCGACTGCCTCCTCCTTCAACGTCAATACGACGGTCGCGCTCGGCAGCAGAAGGAACGCGCCGAGGCCCCCCACCAGGAGGACCGCGACGAGCGCCAGGGCGACCCAACGCCAGGCGCCGAGACCGAACCGGCGTCTCGCGTGCGGCGCAACCTGCCCAACGCCGCCCGTCCGATTGGGGCCGCCGCCACCGGCAAGCCTCGCCGCCCGACCGGAGTCTCCGGTGCCGACCGTGGCCGCCAGCTCGTCGAGAGTGTCCCCTACCTCGTTGGCGCCACCTGGCTGACTGCCCGGCGGTCGCGCGGCTTCCGCTCTCTGGTACTCGGCAACGCTGGCGAATACGGGCAAGTCGGCCGTCTGAGCCAGCGACCGAACCGTGGCGTCGGCGGCGATGATCGCCAGGCGCCGTCCGCGATGGCGCGCCTCGCGGGCCAGGAGCCGGAAGTTGATCCGCGACGTCGCCAGGCGTGATCCACCCTGAATGACCAGGGCGATGCGCGTTTCGCTGGCATCGCGGATTCGTGCAGCCGCGGATGTGATCTCGTCGTCGACATCGATGTAATAGATCGCCATGGCGCTACATCTTCATCGCTCGGAGGACCCGCCGCAGAGCGACATCCAGCGGATCCTCGTTGGTCTGCAGTTCGATCGCCTGGTAGGCGAGACCGAGGGGGGTGACGTCCTGCTGGTCGACCAGAAGATGCGTCGCGTCCTTTATCCGCTCGACCTGGCCCGGGGCCATCACGAAGATCTCAGGCGGCCGGCTGAACGGCAGGCGCTTCCAGAACTCCTCGCTGCGCAACACCGTAGCGATCTCCGGCAGGTGCGAGCCGCCGCCGCACATGTAAACCCGGCTCGGCAGCAGGTCGCCCTCGGCCAGCTCTTCGAGGACCAGCTCCACGCCGGCCGACCAGATCGCCACGTCGTCGGCCACCACCTGGGCCACCTCGGCAGCGTGCTCCACCGGCCTGCCTTTCGCGTAGTCGACCTTGACCTCTTCTGCACGCGGAAAGGGCAGATCCAGGTGGTCCGCGATCGATTTCGTGAAGGCCCGGCCGCCCAGGGCGAACATACGCGTCCCCTCGATGCCGCCGTGACGGACGAGGGCAACGTCCGTCGTGCCGCCGCCGATATCGATGAAAAGCGCCCCGGACTGCTGCACCTGCTCGCTGGCCAGGACCCGGGCCACGGCGTACGGCTCGGCCACGACCTCCAGCAGCTCCAGGTCGAGTTGCTCGGCGACGCTCTGCAGCGCACCGAGGTGCACGAGGGGCGCGAAGGCGTTGAAGATGCTGATCTTGACGTTGCGGCCCTTGAAGCCGACCGGGTTGGTGACCGGATAGCCATCGATCTGGGCGCCGGTCACCGCGGCGTGAACCAGCCGCACGTCCACCTGCGGTAGACCCGTCTCCCAGGTGATCGCCCGCTCGGCCTCACGCAGGGCGTCGTGCTGGACGCCGTCGATCAGCTTCTGCAGCTCCATATCCGTTATCGGCGCGGCGGGGCGCTTGCGCTCATGGGATCGCGTCATGGTGAAGCCCTTGACCAGCTCCCCGGCAATTCCGATGACGCACTGCGTGGGCCGGAAGCCGGCCATCTCTTCCGCTTCCTGGAGCGCGACGGAGCAGTTGTCAACGACCGCGTTGATGTCGGTCACCGTGCCCGACTGCATGTGAGCAAGACCCTGGCGCTTGCGGCCGACGCCCCGCACGGTGCCCAGCCCAGCTTCGTCGATGTCGAAGACGAGCGCCTTTGCGAACTCGGTGCCGACGTCCAGCGCCGTGCAGGCAGCCAGCGCCGCCACCTCGTCGCGGCCCCAGATTCTGCGCCAGAACGCCACGGCCGCTCCCCTAGCTGATCTCTACTTGCGTGCCGTTCTTAGTGTATCCGCGATCGCCGTCAGGGCGGCAACGATACCTTCGCGGCGCGTTCCCATCCCCTGGGCCATTTCCGGGCGGCCGCCGCCGCGGCCTTGCATCGGCTTCATCGCCACCTTCACGAGCTCGCCGGCCGAGACGCCACCCGTGACCAGGTCCGGGCTGACTGTCACGAAGATCTGCGGGGCGTCGGCGTCAAAGGCGACGGCGATCACGCCCGAACCCATCGCGGCCCGGACTTCCTTGACGAAGCCCTTCCACTGCTCGGCCGAATCAAAGGCTCCAGAATGGGCGACCAGCTTGACTCCGGGTGCCACTTCCTCGGCCCGGGCGACCAGCTCGGCGGCATTGGGGAGGCCGCCTCCGCCTGTCCTGAGCCGGCGGCGAACCTCGCGCAGCTCATCCTGCATTGCGGCGACGCGGTCGGGCGCCGCATCCACGGACGTGGCCCCGACGGTCTCCGCGATCCGCTCCAGCAGTTCCGTGCGCTCACGCAGGAGGGCGTCGGCGCCGTCGCCCGTCATCGCCTCGATGCGGCGCGTGCCCGCTCCGATGCTCCGGTCGGCGGTGATCACGAAGCCGCCGATCTGGCCGGAGGCCGAGCAGTGCGTGCCGCCGCACAGCTCCAGCGAGTAGCCCTCGACCCGGACGGTCCGGACGCGCTCGCCGTATTTCTCGTCGAAGAGAGCGTCCGCGCCGGCTGCGATCGCGGCGGCCATCGGCTGAACCACGGTCGTCACGCTGCGGTTCTCGCGCACGATCCGCCGGACTTCGTCCTCTATCGCGCGCTTCTCGGCAGCTGTCAGCGGCCGGTCCATCGGGTAGTCGAAGCGCAGGTAGTCGGGCGCCACGAGCGAGCCGGCCTGGTGCGCCTCCGGGCCGACGACGTTGCGCAGGGCCCGGTGCAGCAGGTGCGTGGCCGTATGGTTGCGCATCGTGCGGGCCCGTCGGTCGGCGTCCACCCGGGCAGTGACCGTCTCCCCGACCCGTAGCCGTCCGTGCAGCTTGCCCCGATGCACGAAGAGTCCGGTGATCGGCTTCTGAGTGTCCTCGACCGTGAAGAGCGCACTGCCGCCGCCGGCCTCGAGGAGCTCGCCTCGGTCGCCGACCTGGCCGCCGCCCTCCGCGTAGAAGGAAGTGGCGTCGAGGACAACCTCGGCCTCGCCGTGGCCGGTCAGCTCCTGAAACTCGATTCCGTCACGCAGGATCGCCACGACCCGCCCCTCGGCCTCCGTGCCATCGTAGCCAAGGAAGCGCGTTTCGCCGGTCCGTCGCAGGATCGCCTGGTAGAGATCCCCCAGCTCGGCTTGGCGCGCCAACTCGGCCCTGGTGCCCTTGCGACTACGCTCCTTCTGCTCGGCCATCGCGGCCGCGAAGCCTCCGCGATCGACGCGGACGCCATACTCGGCGGCCATGTCGACGGTGAGATCGACTGGGAACCCGTATGTGTCGTGGAGCCTGAACGCGACCGCCCCTGACAGAACGGGGGCATCCTCCGGCAGCGATTCCAGCCGCCGGCCGATCGTTCGTTCGGCCTTCGTCAGGGGTGCCAGGGCGGCCTCCAGATGGCTCGTACCCGTCTCCAGGGTCCGAGCGAACTGGGCTTCCTCCTGATGGATCACCTTCAGGATTCTGGCGCGCTGGTCGATGAGATACGGGTATGCGCCCGCCATCACGTCGATCACGACGCCCGCGGTTACGTCCATGAACGGTTCGCGGCGACCGAGCAGGCGCCCGTGTCGCACAGCGCGACGGATGATGCGGCGCAGGACGTAGCCACGGCCATCGTTGGCGGGTGCAACGCCGTCGGCGACGAGGAACGTCACGGCCCGGGAGTGATCGGCGATCACCTGGTAGCTGAACCGCTCCGCCTCGAACGCTTCCGGGTCGTGGCCCAGCAAGTCGCGCATGGCGGCATGGATGGGCGTGAAGAGATCCGTGTCGAAGTTGCTCGAGACCTGTTGGACGACGCTCGCCAGGCGCTCCAGGCTCATCCCGGTGTCGATGCTGTGAAACGGGAGCGGCACGCGCCCGCTTGGACGCTGGTCGAACTCCATGAACACGAGGTTCCAGACCTCGAGCCAGCGCGGGCAATGCTCAGAGTGGTCCGGGATGCACTCGGGTCCCTCGGACAGGTGAGCACCGCGGTCGAAGTGGATCTCGCTGCACGGCCCGCACGGGCCGGTTTCTGCCATTCGCCAGAAGTTGTTGTCGTCGCCGGCGTCGACATCGCCCCAGACGGCCATCCGCTCGGGCGGCAGGCCGATCTCATCGCGCCATATCGACCGGGCAACCTCGTCGTCCTTGTAGGTAGTGGCTGCCAGTCTCTCACTCGGGATGCCAAGATCCTCGGTGAGGAACTCCCACGCCCAATGGATCGCCTCGCGCTTGAAGTAATCGCCGAAGCTCCAGTTGCCGAGCATTTCGAAGAACGTGTTATGGCGCGTCGTGCGGCCGACTTCCTCGAAGTCGTTGTGCTTGCCCGCGACCCGCAGCACGCGCTGGTAGTCCGTGGCACGGACGTAGCTGCGCTTCTCTCGCCCGGTCAACACGTCCTTGAACTGGACCATCCCGGAGTTGGTGAAGAGCAGCGTCTGGTCGCCCGCGGGCACGAGCGACGCGCTCGGCACCACGGTGTGGCCCCGCGCGGCGAAGAACTCGACGTATCGGCGGCGAATCTCCGCCCCGCTGAGGTAGGGAATGGGCGGGTCAGGCATCGCCGCTAACGGTACCAAACCGGAGGCAGCCCCGGCGCAGACCGGTCTCGGAGCGCCACCGGTGCGCTCGGTCTTCGGCGTCGGACCGAGTGAGCGACGGCGCCTGACGTGCGGCCCAGCCTAGACCCGCGTGCTACGGCGATTCCACACGGTCGAACCGGCGATCGCGGCGCCGACAAGGGCTCCCAGGGCCAGACCACGAGCGAACGCCACGAGTCGCGGATCGCTCGGCCCCGAGCCAGCGCGGCGGCGGACCAGGAGCCAGGCCAGCGATCTGATCATTCCTGCTCCTCCGGGGCAGTCGCCGGGCCGAGAATCGCGATCACAGACACGAACGCGATGCCGATCCAGGCCACGACGGAGGCGGAGACCACGTGGAAGTCGCCGACGCGAAGCGGATCGCCGCCGAGCCGGCCGCCCACGGCATCCCCCGCCCACGCCCCCAGGATCGCGGCGCATGCCACCAGGACGATCCGGCCGCCCGCACGCCCGCGCAAGAACACGAACAACGCGGCGTGGAACAGTCCGACCAGGACGGCCAGCACAGGCGCAGGACTGAGAGCCACTCAACTCCTCATCGGCTGGGGGTCGCTTGCGGCGACGTCGGCCTGAGTATAGGAGCCCGTTCGAGGGCGCCGGCGGTCACCCACCGGACGGATCCTCGGCCCGAGCTATCCGGCCCCCGCCCAGGACGGACTCTCCGCGATAGAACACCGCGGCCTGGCCCGGTGCGGCCGCCCAGATCGGATCGTCGGTCTCCACCGCCCAGCGACTCCCCCCTGTGGGCGCCACGGTCGCCCCAGCCACGCGGCCTCGGTGGCGGATCTGGACCTCGGCTCGGAAGGGGCCGGCCCCGGCGGGCGGCTTGCCGGCCACAAAGCGCATCTCCTCGACCTCGAACCGGTTGGTGCCGAGATCCGCCCGGCGGCCCAGGCGAACGATGTTCGCCCCCGCGTCGATCTTCCACACGTAGCGCGGTTCGCCAAGCGCCACGCCGATGCCCCGGCGCTGGCCGATGGTGTACGAGGCGACCCCGAGATGCTCGCCCACCTGGCGGCCGTCGACGTCGATGACCGGCCCGGGCTCGGCCTTCCAGCCAGCTCGCTCGCGCAGGACGTCTCGATAATCGCCGCGCGACGCGAAGCAGATCTCCTGACTGTCGGGCTTCTCGGCCGTGGCCAGCCCCAGCGAGCGCGCCAGCTCCCGGACCTCCGGCTTGGTCATCTCACCGAGCGGGAAACGTGTGTGCGCCAGCTCCTCCTGGCCAAGGCCGTAGAGAAAGTAACTCTGGTCCTTGTTGGTGTCGCGGCCCCGCAGCAGCCCGAATCCCTCTCCCGGCCCCTCCGGGGCGGCGACGCGCGCATAGTGGCCGGTAGCCACCGCATCGCACTCGTACATGAAGCGGGCGCGACTCAGCAGCGCCCCGAACTTGACGACATTGTTGCAGTCCACGCAGGGGCTTGGCGTGCGGCCCTCCAGGTAGGCTCGAAGGAACGGCTGCAGCACGCCCTCGTTGAATTCCGACTCCAGGTTCATCACGTAGAAGGGAATCTCGAGCTGGTACGCAACACGGCGCGCGTCTTCGGCGGCATCGAGCGAGCAGCAGCTCTTCTTGAACTCGGAGTACGTGTCCGCGACGTCGTGAAGTCGCATCCACACGCCGACGGCCTCGTCGCCCGCGGAGCGCACCAGCGCCGCCGCCACTGACGAGTCCACGCCGCCGGACATCGCGATGAGGACGCGACTCACCCGGCCGTTGCCTCCGCCGCAGCGGCTCCGGCCGCCTGGCCCGGTGCGGCCCGGTGGCTGGCCGCCGCCAACCTTCCAGCAGCTTCGCGCTGGGTCTCGATCGCCTGAGCGATCAGACGTCCGGCCTCCTCGATCTCGGCCACCGTCGTCGTCCGCCCGAGCGAGAGCCGGAGCGCGCCCTTCGCCTCGTCCTCGGGATAACCCATGGCCGTCAGAACGTGGCTGACTTCGGTTGAGCCGGTTACGCACGCGGAGCCGGTCGAACAGGCCAGCCCCGCCAGATCGAGCGCCATCACCAGCGACGCCCCATCGAGCCCGCCGACGACGACTGACAGGCTGTTGGTCAACCGTTCGGCCGGGTGGCCCGTCTCCAGTACGCCTTCAATGCCGATCAGCCGGCCCGCCAGGGCGTCACGCAGCACGCCTATCTGCGGCCCCGTGACCGGACGCTCCGCGGTGGCCAGCTCGAGCGCGACGGCCATCCCGACGGCTCCTGCAACGTCCTCGGTCCCGGCGCGGCGATAGCGTTCCTGGGCCCCGCCCTGCTGCTGGGCCAGGATGTTCGTGCCGTGGCGGACGTACAGCGCGCCGACGCCCTTGGGCCCCCCGAACTTGTGCGCCGCCAGAGAGAGCAGGTCGACATCCAGCGCCGCCACGTCGATCGCGAGATGAGCGGCGGCCTGGACCGCGTCCGTGTGGAGCAGCACGCCTTTGTGGCGGCGCACGCAGGCCGCGATCTCCTCGATCGGCTGGATCGTGCCCACCTCGTTGTTGGCGAGCATGACGCTTACCAGGATCGTCCGGGGAGTGATGGCAGCCTCGATTTCCCTGGGGTCGACTCGCCCGTAGCGGTCGACGGGCACCTCCACGATCTCGAAGCCGAACTTTTCCAGGTAGCGCATGGTGTGGCCGACGGAGTGGTGCTCCACGGCCGTCGTCACTATTCGGTGGCCGCGCGCCTTGCCCGCCCAGGCCGCGCCCTTCACGGCCAGGTTGTTAGCCTCGCTCCCGCCCGAGGTGAAGACGATCTCACGCGCCTGGGCGCCGATCGCCAGTGCCACACGCTCGCGGGCTTCGTCGAGCCCGGCACGCGCCACCCTTCCATACGCATGTGGCGACGAGGCGTTGCCGAAATGCTCCGTCAGGTAGGGCAGCATGGCCTCGAGCGCCTCGCGCCGCAGCGGTGTCGTGGCAGCGTGGTCGAGGTAGATCGGCATCGTCCAGATTGTACGCTCAGGCGCGGCCGCTACCCTCCGCACAAGGCGCAGGCCGGCGTCATTCGTCAGGCCGACAAGACCAGTTGCCGGCGGATCCCGATGCCGGCCCCGACCAGGCCACCCAAGCCTGCCAGGGCTCCAACACCCCACTCAGACTGGAATCCGTAACTTCCAGACGTCTGCCAGAACGACATCAGCGGGATCGGCCCGATGCCAACGCTCAACGAGGACACGCCCGTGACGAGCGCAACCGTCGACGCCAGCACGACCGCCGATACAGCCAGCAGAAAGACGAGCAGATAGCCGCCCACGGCCGCTGCCGTCACCTGGACTGCCCGTTCCGCCAGGTCCCTCATCCCACCCTCCCGGCCTGTTGCCGCGGCCCGTGGATCGAGGCTCCCACACGACTTCGGCCCTTGAGCGCGAAGATCATGTTCCGGCCCGGCAAGCTTTGCTACACGCGGCTCTGCCACACGCGGCGGCTCCAGAACGCGCCTACCGAGCCTCGCGCTCCGCCAGCGCGCGGTCGTATTCGCGTCCGGCGATGCGTCGCCGGTCATGCTGAGAGAGGACCCGCTTGCGCAACCGGATCGATTTGGGCGTGACCTCGACCAGCTCGTCGACTCCGATGAACTCGATGGCCGACTCCAGGGTCAGCTCCCGCGGCGGCGTAAGGCGGAGCGCCTCGTCGTGGGCGTGGGTCCGCATGTTGGTCAGTTTCTTCTCTTTGGTCGCGTTGACGTCCATGTCGTCGGGACGGGAGTTCTCCCCGATGATCATCCCCTCGTAGACGTCCGCGCCAACACCGACGAACAGCTCGGAGCGCTCCTGAATGTTGAAGAGGGCGTAGGCGTTCGAGACTCCGGGCCGGTCGGCCACGATCACGCCCGTCGTTCGGTGTGTCACCTCGCCGGCCCAGGGACCGTAACCCTCCCCGATCTGGTGCATCAGGGCCGTGCCCCTGGTCTCCGTGAGCAGCTGGCCGCGAAATCCGATCAACCCGCGAACCGGAATGACGTACTCCATCCGGACGCGCCCGTCGGCGTCGGTGCTCATCTGCTCGAGACGCGCCTTGCGATCGGCCAGGGCCGCCTGAACCGGCCCGATGAAGTCGGGCGGGATGTCGACGGTGATGCGCTCGTAGGGCTCCTGGGTCTCGCCGCCGATCTCGCGCAGGATGACCTCGGGCCGGCTGACCTGCAGCTCGTAGCCCTCCCGGCGCATCTGCTCGATCAGGATGGCCAGCTGCAACTCGCCGCGGCCGCGAACCTCGTACGTGTCGGCGGATTCCGTCGGCGAGAACTCGATCGAGACGTTGCCGAGAACCTCGCGCTCGAGGCGCTGGCGGATGTGGCGACTGGTGACGTAGCGTCCTTCGCGGCCGGAGAGGGACGAGGTGTTCGCCCCAAACGTCATGTGGAGCGTCGGTGCGTCCATGTCCAGCCGCGGCATCGGCCGCGGATCGCCCGGATCGGTGATCGTGTCGCCGATGGTGACGTCCGGGATCCCGGCAACCGCCACGATGTCGCCGGCGCTGGCCTCTGCGATGTCGACACGCTCGATCCCGTGAGCCGTGGTCAGGCTCGTGACCGTCCCGGTCAGCGTGACCGTCCGGCCGGGCTCGACCGTGCCGGCCGTGTCCTCGGCCTCGTCCCGAACGATGACGATCTTTTGGCCCATCTTGATCGTGCCGTTCCAGATTCGCCCGATCGCCATCCGGCCCACGTAGTCGTTCGCCGAGAGATTCGTCACGAGTAGCTGCAGCGGATGATCCGGGACGTACCGCGGCGCCGGCGTGTGCTGGATCAGGAGCTCGAAGAGTGGCCGCAGATCCGTCCCGGGTTCGTCGACACGGAGCGTCGCCGTGCCCGTCTTGGCGTTCGTGTAGACGACCGGGAAATCGATCTGAGTGGCATCAGCGCCGAGATCCATGAATAGCTCGTAGACCGCATCGAGCACTTCCGCCGAGCGCGCGTCCGAGCGGTCGATCTTGTTGATCGCCACGACCACCGGCAGGTCGTGCGACATCGCCTTCTGGAGGACGTAGCGCGTCTGCGGCAGGGGCCCCTCGGCGGCATCCACCAGCAGCAGGACGGAATCGACCATGTTCAGGCTGCGCTCGACCTCTCCGCCGAAGTCGGCATGGCCGGGCGTGTCGACGATGTTCAGGCGAATCCCGTCGTAGTCGACCGCAGTCTGCTTGGCGAGAATGGTGATCCCCTTTTCGCGCTCCAGGTCGTTGGAGTCCATGACCCGCTCCATCACGATCTGGTTGGCGCGGAAGGCGCCGGCCTGCCGAAGCATGGCGTCGACGAGGGTGGTCTTGCCGTGGTCGACGTGGGCGACGATGGCCAGATTTCGGACATCGGCGCGCGTGGCCGAGCCGGAGCTCGCGGGCGTGGCGGAACTGGGTGAGTCACTCATGGGCGTTGGAATTGTCGCACAGTCCCAGGTGATCAGCCGCCTCGGGCCTCGATTTGCCCCTCGCCCGCCAGGCGCTACACTCGGCCCCAGGAGATAGCCCATGACCGTTGCCGCCGTCGTCATCGTCCCGGAGCCGCCGGTCGCGCTCGCCCCGGCCGACGGAGAACCCGCTCTTCGACGCCTCGCCCAGATCGCGTGGGCCGGGGGCGCCCTGCCCACAGTGATCGTCGCCCCCGAGGTTTCCGAAGACCTGCGTCGGGCGGTCGCCGATCTCGACGTGACCCTGACCAGCCCCGAGCCGGACGAGCCGCGCGGCATCGCCTGGTTTGCGCACGGAATGCGCACTGCGGTCGCGACGGTGGCCGAGACCTCGGCCGCGCTGCTGTGGCCGTTCAGGTTCGTGTGGGTCGATCCGGAGACCGTCACCTCACTCGTCGAGGCGCACGGAGCCACTCCTAATGCGATCGTTCGTGCGGCTTACGGCGGGCAGCCCGGTTTCCCGATACTTATCCCCGTGGCCCTGGTCGACCGTTTGGCCGCCCTGTCCGGGCAGCACGGCGAAGAGGCGGTTCAATCGCTCGCGGCCGCGGGCGTTGCCATCCGTCAGATCGAGCTGGGCGACCCGGGGATCGTCCACGACATATCGACGTCTCGCGGTGATCTGCCCCGTTACCAGGGCCCGCCCGAGCCGGCCGGCGGTCCACCCCCGGATTGGAACTCCGCGCTGGCGGCGCAGGCTGCAGAACCACCGCGGTAGCTCGTGTCGGCCGAGGACGTCGGCCGACAGATTACGCCCGCGCTACTTGATCGTCGGTGAGGGGATCGGCAACACCTCACCGACGTTCGTGAACGTGTACGTCGTCGAGATGTTGAGCAGGTTCGTGCCCGTGCCGTCACTGGCATCGGTCCAGGCCCTGAAGGTCGCGTAGATCGGCGAGCCGTCGCTGGCGACCCAGAGCATGAGCTGTGTGTGCTGGGGGCTGATAGCCAGCGTGGCAACGTCCAGGCCGCTCAACTTGCCGGAGTCCGGAGTCCACCAGGGTGTGCTCTCCAGCTTGTCGGCCTGAACCCCGTTCACCTGGTCGGGGCCATCGTATTGGAGCATTCGAGGGTCGGTGAGCGAGAACAGCGGACTCAGAACCACGAACGGGGAAACCGAGCTCTGGGCTTTCCACGTCCCGGTCGGCAGCCGCCTCTGGTAGTACGTGCCATCGACCAGCCGCCACTCATAGGTGACTCCGCCGGTCGTGTCCGTGCCCGACTCATTCCCGTCGGCGCAATCGACATCCATGTTCATGGTGATAGATACGGAGCGACCGGTCACCCGAGCGTTCACCGAGACGGTCGTCCGGATGGAGACATGCATGTTCAGGTTGGGATCGGCGAGCTGCTCGAGCGTCTTGCTCACGATTGGGGGCAGCGTGGGCGCAGGGGTCGGGGTCGGCGACCTGGCGACGACGATGTCATGGCGCGGGGTTGCAGCCGGCGTGTCGAAGGCACCCATCGCGACCAATCCGCCCATAGCCAGCGCCGTGACAACCAGGGCGACCCCAATCGCGAGCAGGAAGCCCAGCCCCGACCGATTGGCTGTCGGGACCGACGGCGGCAAATCCGGCGGCTCCGAGAACTCCGTGCCCACGTACTTCTCAACGTATGAACCGCCCTGAGGCTCCGACGGATCGCCGGATGGAACGTAGGCAGCCCCGCACCGCGGGCAATTCGAAAGGCCCGCCTCGAAGACGTCGTGGCAACGCCGGCAGCGTACGTATCTCTGATCCGTTCCCGATTCCAAACCCCGCCCTCCGTTTCCGGCCACGCGGCCGTGCCCAAATGTCGTGTCCTAGCGGCCGCCGGTCTGCTGCGACGGAGCACCCTCGAACCGCAAGCCAAGCTCAGCGTACTGCTCTGGATCGGGCTGTGAAGGGGCTTCCAGCATCAAATCTGTCCCGGACTGGGTTTTCGGGAAGGCCATGACCTCCCGGATGTTGGTCTGGTGCGAGAAGAGCGCGGCCCAACGGTCGATGCCCATGGCGATCCCGCCGTGCGGCGGCGCGCCGTAGTCGAAGGCCTCCAGGATCCCGCCGAACAGGTCGTGCATCTTCTCGAGCGAGTAGCCCTGCAGCGCGAAACTGCGCTCCAGCAGCTCGCGCCTGTGGATCCGAACCGACCCGCCGCCGAGCTCCCAGCCGTTGAGGGCGATGTCGTACTGCATCGCCCGCGCCCGACCGGCCGGGTCCTGGCGCGACGGCTTGTACAGATCGCCCGACGCGGTGACGAGGAGACCCTCGTCGTCGGGCAGCACGCCGCTGAACGGATTGTGAGTGGCGTCCCAGCGTCCTCCATCGGAATCCCACTGGTACATCGGGAAATGGAAGACCCAGCAGTACGCCAGGACGTTCGGGTCGGCGAGGCCGAGGCGCTGGCCCAACTCCTGGCGCAGGCGGCCGAGCACATCGGCCACGATCTCGTGGCTGGCGTCGGCGACGATCAGGATCAGGTCGCCCGGCCTGGCCGCGGCCGCCGAAGCCACCGCCGCGATCCGCTCCTCGCCCAGGAACTTCACGATGGGTGAGTGGGCCGTGCCGTCGGCGCCAAGGGAGATGTGGGCCAGGCCTCTGGCCCCGTGACCTCGCGCAAACTCCGTCAGCTCGTCGATCCGTGAGCGGCTGGCATCGGCTATGCCCGGGGCAGCGATCGCCTTGACGCGCCCTCCGGCGGCGAGCGCATCGTCGAAGACGTGGAAGCCGGTGCTCCCCTGCCCCAGCGCCCGCGCCAGATCCGCCAGCTCCATGCCGAACCGAAGGTCGGGCTTGTCGGAGCCAAAACGTTCGAGCGCCTCGTGGTAGTCGATCCGGGGAAATGGCAGCTGCTGGATCGGCCGATCCGGCACGACCTTGCGGGTGACCTCGACGATCATTGCCTCGACGAAGTCCATCACCCGCTGTTCGGTGACGAAGCTCATCTCCAGGTCCAGCTGGGTGAACTCCAGCTGGCGATCGCCGCGCAGGTCCTCGTCGCGGAAGCAGCGGGCGATCTGGAAGTAGCGGTCCATGCCGGCGACCATCAGCAGCTGTTTGAGCTGCTGCGGGCTCTGGGGCAGGGCGTATACGGTTCCGGGCTGAAGCCGGCTGGGGACGATGAAATCGCGTGCTCCCTCGGGTGTGGACTTGAGCAGGATCGGCGTCTCGACCTCGACGAAGCCGGCCCGATAGTGAGCCTCGCGGATGGCGTGGACCAGCTCCGAGCGGAGCATCAGCCGCTCGAGCATCGGCCGGCGCCGGATGTCGAGGTATCGGTATTTCAGCCGCAGGCTCTCGTCGACCGGCGCGTCGGGCTCGTTGATGTAGAAGGGTGGGGTCTCCGCCTCGCTCAGGATCTCGACCGATTGGGCCTGGACTTCGATCTCGCCGGTTGCCAGCTTCGCGTTCTCCATCCCGGCCAGCCTGTGAGCGACAGCGCCTCGGATCTCGAGCACGAATTCGTTACGGACCCTGACTGCTACCGAGGCGGCTTGCGGCGTCGCCGCCTCGTTGATCACGACCTGAGTGATGCCGTATCGGTCGCGCAGGTCCAGGAAGATGAGGTTGCCGTGGTCCCTCCGTCGATGGACCCAGCCGGCCATTCGCACTTCCCGCCCGGCGTCCCCGGAGCGCAACTCGCCGCACGTCACGTCGCGGTATGGCGTGGTCAGGCTGAAAGCTACCTCGGGCGAGGTCGAGGACGGTGTGGGCTCACTCATGCCGCGAATGCTAGCGGACGTGCGCCGCTCTGGCTCGCCGACACGCGCTTATTGACCGAGCGAGAGACTCCCGATGAGGGCGTCGACCTGGGCCTCGGCGTCCGTGGCGTCGGGTCCCCAGTTCGCCTCGATGTATTCCGCCGGGCTCAGCTGCCACTTTGCCCAACCGTCGCCGTGGCTTGCGATTGCCGGCGCGCCCGCAACAGTGACTCGTGTCTCGCCAGGTGGCAGGCTTCCGGTGGGGAGGCTGGGGAACATCGACGCGACGTTGGAGAACAGCGACGCGCCGCCGTACCAGAAGACAACCACCTGGTCCCCGGTGGCGCTGAGGCTTGGAGCGCCGCACGAAACCCCTTGATTAGCGCTCACGGTGCACCCCGAATCCACGGTGCCCGTCCCCACCGCGAAGTGGATCGTCGGCCCGTGCAGGCCCCAGTGCTCGTAGCCCGAGAGGATGGACCAGCCGGCCGGGTAGTCGAATGAGGTGCCGTCCGCGTCGTAGTGCGCCATGCCGGGCGAGGGCGTCTCGTTCTGGAAGCAGTTGTCTGGATTCGACACGCCGTCTGCCCACCGGAAGCTGGCGACCAGAGCTTCGGCCTGGGCCATCTGCTGCGGGCCGCCTGCCCAGGCCTCCACGAAGACGTTGTTAGTCCATCCGAAGTCGCCACCCGGCATCCGGATCTCCCAGGTCGTTGCCGAGCCGTCAGTCGATTTCGAGACCGCATTAGGCCCGAGCGTGGCATTGGCCGGGCTTGTCCCGCACGTGCTGACGGGCCCGCCGCCCCGTTCGTAGACTTTGACGACGACCCGGCCGCCCGAGACGTCCACCGTGTCGCCGGTACAGCCGCCGCCGTTGGACGTGAAGTAGCAGCCGGTCTTCCAGTCACCGGTCCCGAGCACCGCGAACACCTGGTTCACCATGCCCTCGTAGTACTCGTCGGAGAGCGTTCGCCAGCTTGCGGGATAGTCGAACGAGAAGGAGCCGTTGTCGAAATGGCCCGGGGTGCCCGGGATCGACGGCACGGCGGAGGGCGAGGCTCCTCCACCTCCAGGCACCGCTTTCGGCCACGCGGCGAACGCCACGGCACCCACGATTATCATGGCAAGAGCGGCGGCCATGCCGACCGGCAGCCGGTGCCCGAGCGACTGCCGCTTCGGCACGCTCGCCACCCACGCGGCCACGTCCGCACGCAGCGGCCATTGCTCGCTCACGTCTTGCAGCGCCAGCTTCAGCGCCGCGGCCGCACGCTCCTCGCCGGCCGTCAGGATCGGTTCATCGCCGGACATCGTCATCTCCCATGGCCGCCGCCAGACGGCCGAGCGCCCGGTGAAGCCTCGACTTCGCCGTGCCCAGAGGAATCTCCAGAGCCGAGGCGATATCCGGCACCGCCAGATCGGCGCCGAACCGCAGGCCCAGCAGCGCCCGGTCTTCTCTTGCCAGAAGCTGCAGCGCCGACATCACGCTCGCCCGGTCCGCCCAGCCTGAGCTCGGGTCATGCCCGGCGTCCCCTTCGGCAGCGTCGAGGCTGACCTCATGCAGCCGGATGCGGCTTTGTCGTCCCGCGCGATCGAATGCCTGCCGGACAGCGATGCGACGGAACCAGGCCGGCCAGCTATCGGCCTCCCGCAGCTCCCGAAGCCGGCGCCAGGCTCGTATCGACGCATCCTGCATCACCTCCTGGGCATCCTCGGGCGAGCCGACGACCGCCAGAACGGCGCGGTAGACCCGTGGAGCCTCCGCTTCGATCAGCCGGGCAAAGGCGACCTCGTCGCCCAGTCGGGCCGCGAGCACCAGCTCCCGCTCCACCGATCCCTCCATTGGCCTGTCACCACCTATGACCGGCGCGACGGAGCGATTCGTTCCCGCCACCCGAAGAATCTCCGCCCCGCGGCGACTCCGGACCGCTACCCGTGGTGATGGCTCTTCGCGGCCCGGGCCAGCTCACGCGCGAGCTCCGCAAGGGGCACCAGCCGCTGCGTGCCCGCTTCGAGGTCCTTGAGCTGGACGTGCCCCTCGTTCAGCTCGTCGCCGATGATCACGGCAAAATGAGCGTGGTCGCGCGACGCCGTCTCGAGCTGCCGCCCCAGCTTGCGCTGCGCGAGCTCGGCCCGAACGGACAGCCCCTCGGCGCGGAGCAGGCTCGCCACCCGCAGACGCGTGACCGTGTCGGCCGGATCCGCTCCGACGACGACCGCCAGCGGCGGCGGAGCCACACCCTCGGCCGTGGCTCCGGTCTCGTCGAGCGCCAGCAGCACCCGATCCAGGCCCAGGGCAAAGCCGATACCGGGCATGGGCCGGCCGCCCAGCAGCTCCACCAGGCCGTCGTATCGACCGCCGCCGCCGAGCGCTTGTTGCTGGCCCTCCGCACCGCGTCGGTAGTACTCGAAAGCGGTCCGGGTGTAGTAGTCCAGGCCGCGCACGAGCGCCGGCTCGACTCGGTATGGGACGCCGATCGCATCCAGATGGGCACGAACCGCGGCGAAGTGGCCCGCGCACCCCTCGCACAGGCAGTCGCCGATCCTCGGCGCGGTTGTCACCAGAGCCGTCATCGCCGGATCCTTGGAGTCCAGCAGGCGAAGCGGGTTCATCTCGAGCCGCCGCCGCTCGAGTTCGGGGAGGCCCGCCTCATGACTGAGGAAGTAGGCCGTCAGCCGCTCCAGGTAGGCCGGCCGGCAAGCCCCGTCGCCGATCGAGTTCAGCAGCACCTGCACGTCGGACACGCCCGCCTCCACGTAGAAGCGGTAGCCCATCTCGACCATTTCCGCGTCCACGGCCGGGCCCGGATCGCCGATCGCCTCCGCGTCCCACTGCCAGAACTGGCGGTAACGGCCGGCCTGCGGCCGGTCGTACCGGAACATCGGCCCCAGAACCGTCAGCCTCACCGGCTGCGGCCATGTCTGCATCCCGTGCTGCACGAATGCCCGGACGATGCCCGCGGTCGCTTCAGGCCTCAGCGCCCACGCTTCAGCCTCCTCGGTTCGAGGCGCCAGCCGGAACAGCTCCTTCTCGACGACATCCGTGACTTCGCCGATCCCGCGCTCGAAGACGGCCGTCTGCTCGAACATCGGGATCTCCATCTCCCGATAGCCGTAGCGGCCGGCCAGCGAGCGGGCGATCCCCTCCAGTCGATTCAGGCTCGAGCTGACTTCGGGGAGCAGGTCGCGGGTGCCCCTGGGGGCGCGAAATGACGGCATGGCCGAAGTCTAGCGACTGCGCGGGGCGTCCAACCGCCTGATGCCGCCGTGACGGAAGGCGGGCCAGGGCGCCGGCCAGAGCTCCCACAGGAACCCCCGTCAGGCCACGACGGTGCTCGTGTCCTGCGAAATCGCAGCCTCGATGCAGGAGAGGAAGCGCCGTGCGGCCAGGACCACGGCCCGCTTGGTGATGCCTCCATCGACCGGAATGTAGTAGTCGAGGAAGAACCGCCCGTCGCCCATGACCGAGGCCCGAATGAGCTTGACCTGGTCGTTGACCCGATTCACATACTCCAACTTGGCGGCCGGCTCGGCGCTGGCGTTGACGCCGAAGATGGCGTAGATGGCGATCATCTTGCCGTCGGCTTGCCGTCGGCATCCGGGCGCAGGAAGCAGCTGTACTGGTCCTTGATCCGGACGTCGCCATGCCGGCTGGATTGCCGGGGTCGATCGCGCGAAGCGACGGCTCCAGACGGACGTGGGACCGGTTGACCGACTGTGGCGGACCGCCGGTTGTCCGCGTCAAGGGCACACGAGATCCCCGGGTCAGCCCTCGTCCGGCGACTGAAACTGGCGCAGCGCCTCCAGGCGCGGATCTATGTCCGGATCGGGGTGATCGTGCGCACCACTGCTCAGCTCCAGCCCACAGACCACGCACAGGCCCGGGCAGTCCTCCCGGCACAGGGGCGCGATCGGCTCGGCCAGCAGGATCGCCTCGCGGACCTCCTGCGCGAGCTCGAGCTCGTGGTGGTCCGTGAGCCGGAGAACGTCCGGCTCGGCCGAGGTGTCGAGCGCGAGGCCGCTCGCCAGGTCGATGGTCGGCAGGGCCTCTTCCTCGATCTCCAGTTCAACCGGGTAGTCGATCTCGCGGAGGCAGCGACTGCACTCCTGCTCGATGGATGTGAAGAGCCTACCGTGCACCAGCAGGCCTCGGTTCGTACGGGTGAGACGCAGCTGCCCGGCCAACCTGCGGTTCTGGCGCAGTTCCGCACCGATGTCCAACGGTGGCGAGCTGACATCGACATCGCGGATCGAGCCAACCGGTTCACCGAGCAGGCCGGCTACGTTGAAGGTCAACGCCTCAGCGACGGATTGGCTCTTCTGTGCCTGTCGACTGTTCGTATTCATCGAGCGCCCCTTCTCCATCGGTGCTGTCCGGGACCGCGGGGACGGCGCGCCTTTCATCCAGTAGATCCAGCCCCAGCCTGATGCTCTTGAGGGTCCGCATGACTTCGACTTCGAGCTTGGCCAGCACGTCGGCGGCGTAGTCGTCGGCGCCGCGAAGTATGCCATCGGCTTCGGATCGCGCCTGGCGCACGATCTCCACGCCCATCTCCTCGGCCTGACGCGTCAGCTCGCGCTCCTCAATCAGGTACGTCGCCTGCTCCTGGGCACGGGCGAGGATCTGCTCCGCTTCCTCGCGCGCCTGCTCCAGCAGTCGATCCACCTCTGAGTTGACCCGCTTGGCGGTCTTGATCTCTTCGGGGATCGCCATCCGCAGTTGGTCGATCAGGTCCAGCGCGTACGCCTGATCGACCATGACGTTGCCGGTGAAGGGAAGTTTCCGGCCGTCCGCCAGCAGCGACTCGAGTCGCTCGACGAGGTGGATGATGTCGATCGGACTGGCCCTCCTGGGGCAAGCTCTCGGGCTGCCGGTTTCCTGGATTATAGACTCGGGATTCGCGCTGCCAGGCGCCTGGCGACCGCTGCGGGGACCATTTGCGTCACATCGCCGCCGAAAGTGGCGATCTCCTTGACCAGGCTCGAGCTCAGGTAGCTGTGCTCCAGGGCACTCATGAAGAAGACGGTGTCGACCTCGGGGTCCAGCTTGCGGTTCATGTGGGCCATCTGCAGCTCGGACTCGAAGTCGGAGATGGCACGCAGCCCACGAACGACGAAGTTGGCGCCGCACGTGCGGCAGAACTCGACGGTCAGGCCGTCGAAGGACTCGACGTCGATGCGGGCCGCCACGTCGGCCGGGCAGCACTCGTCGACGGCTTCGCGAATGACCGCCAGACGAACGTCAGTTGGGAAGATCGGCTCCGACTTGCGAGGATTGACGAGGACGGCGAAGACGACCCGGTCGAAGACGGCGGCCGCACGGGCGACGACATCGAGGTGGCCGTTCGTCATCGGGTCGAACGAGCCCGGGTAAACGGCGATCTTCACCTAGCTGCCTCCTCCGCCTCGGCGGCTTGTCGATCCGAGCTGACGGCGGCCGACTCTTCCGCGACCGGCGGCCCGGCGTCCGTCCGACGGTAGAACGTCAGGGCGGTCTCTCCAAACCGTCGGGTTCGCGCCGATGCTAGCAGCCCCACGGCCGATGGTGGAGGGGCTCGCCAGAAGTGCTTGGCCACCACCCACGCCGTGGCCGTGAGAAGCGGAGCCGGCGGCGCGGCCAGTCGAGCCAGGGCCGACTCGAGAAGCGTGAACTGCGAGTACGGCGGGTCGATCAGGACGACGTCGAATGGGCCATCGGTGGCGGCTCGTTCCCCCAGATACGTGAGCACGTCGGCGCGGGCGACGTGGCCGCGGTCGGCGAGATGAGTCTTCACCAGGTTCTCGCCGATGACGCGGGCGGCGATCGCGTCTCGCTCCACGAAGACGGCCCTTGCGGCTCCGCGCGAGAGAGCCTCGATGCCGCCGGCGCCCGACCCGGCGAACAGGTCGAGCACCCGTGCGTTCGGCAGGTCCGGCTCCAGGATCGCGAACAGCGTTTCCTTGACCCTGTCGGCGAGGGGCCTGGTGCCCTCGCCCGGGGCCATCAGGCGGGTGCCTCTGGCCGTCCCGGCGATGACCCGCCCCGCCTCGCTCATTCGGACGCCTGCGGGGACGCCGCAGAGCGGCCGTGGGCGGTCGCGGCGGCGCCGGCGCCCGCTGCGACCGCGTGCTCGACCTCCGCCAGCACCTCGCCCGCGCCCACCCGGGCCAGCCAGCCGTCCCGCAGCTCTGCCGCGAGCGCGTCATGGCCGGGCAGCAGCGCACCCTGCTCGTCGAGCAACCGCTCCGCCACTGCTCGCGCCTGGGCCGCCCGATCGCGGTCCTCCTTGTTCCGCAGCGACGCGATTCGCAACGTAGGCAGCCCGCTCTGGTGCAGGCCCAGCAGTTCGCCCTCGCGCCGGAGCTCCAGGTCCAGCTCGGCCAGCTCGAAGCCGTCGTTGGTGGTTGCCAGCGCCTCGAGGCGCGCCTTCGCCGTCTCGTCGTTCGAGTCCGAGACCAGGATGCAGTAGGACTGTGCCTCACCACGCCCGACGCGACCCCGCAGCTGGTGGAGCTGGGCCAGGCCGAAGCGATCGGCATCGAGGACGAGCATGACCGTGGCCTCGGGCACGTCCACGCCCACTTCCAGCACCGTGGTGCCGACCAGGACGTCGATCTCGCCGCGACGGAAGAGATCCATCGTCGCGTCGCGATCGGCCGCCCTCATCTGCCCGTGCACGACACCGACTCGGGGCGCCGGCTCGTCTGGCTCGCCCATTCGCGCCGCGGCCTCCGCCAGCTGCGCCGGCAGCGCCGCCGCGACCTCATCGGCGGAGCGAGCGGCCGATTCCTCGTCCTCCTCCACCAGAGGCACGACCACGAAGGCTCGATGCCCTTCGCGAACCTCGCGGACGATGAGCTGGTAGGCACCTTTGGAGGGCTCCGCCGCCGTCCCGGCCAGATCCTCGGTATGACGAATGCCGGTCCTCACCTTCAGGCGACCGGCCGGCGGGGTCCGCAGGTCCGAGACGTCGAGGTCGGCCAGCACGATCTGGCCCAGGGTTCGCGGAATTGGCGTAGCGGTCATCAGCAGGACATGTGGCGAGCGGCCTTTCGTGGCAAGCGCCTCGCGTTGCGCGACGCCGAAGCGGTGCTGCTCGTCGACCACGGCCAGGGCCAGATCGGCGAACTGGACCGCCTCTTGAACGAGCGCGTGCGTGCCCACGACGATCCGGCCGCTCGTGAGCCCGAGCAGCCCTTCGCCGGCGGGCGGCGCGGCCAGAAGCTTGAGCGCCTCACGCCTTTCACCGGCGGGGAGCGACCCGGTCAGCAGCGTCACTCCGTGGCCGAGCGGCTCGACGAGCCGGCGTAGCGCCACGGCGTGCTGGCGGGCGAGCAGATCCGTCGGCGCGAGCAGCGCACCCTGGCGCCCCGCGTCCGCGACGAAGGCCAGCGCCAGCGCCGCGACCGCGGTCTTGCCGGATCCGACGTCGCCCTGAAGAAGCCGCATCATCGGCCGTGCCTGGCCCAGGTCCGCGACGATCGCCTCCACTGCCGCCGCCTGGTCCGGGGTCATGCGAGCCGGGTCGGCGGCACCTTTGCGAGCGCGGACCTGCTCGGTCAGCGCCGCCTCAACGGCCTCGGTCGCCTCGCGAACGCGCGCCGGCGGCACGGCCACGGGTTCGCCGACGGCCACGCGGCGCTGCCGGTCGCGCGCGACCATGCCGATCTGCAGCGCCAGAAGCTCATCGAAGCCGAGGCGATGCAGCGCGGCATCGCGGCGCTCGAAGTCATCCGGATAGTGGGCGCTCTCCAGCGCGGCCGGGATCGGCATCGCACCCGTTTGGCCCGCGCCGCCGGCCGTGCCCGCGCCGCCGGCTGTGCCGGCGGTCCCGCTCGCTCCTGCCGCCGCCAGCGCCTCGGCCGGCAGATACTCCGGATACGTCGCGCCGACCGCGTCGAGAGCCTGCCGGATCGCCCGCCGGAGAGTGGCCGCCGTCAATCTCGCCGTGAGCCTGTATACGGGCACGATTCTGCCGGCGTGCAGGAGAGCCGAGCCGTCGTCGGGCTGGAACTCGGGGTTGTCGAAGCTGGTCCTGAAGCCGCGGCGGCGGATCTTGCCGCTGATCACGATCCACTGCCCCTCGCGCAGCCGGTTGGCGATGAAGCGCCGTCCAAACCACGTGGCCTCGGCCTCGCCCGTGTCGTCGCCCAGATAGACCGTCGTCCTCTCGACATGCCGGCGGAATGTCGGCGCGATGCGGATCCCGCGAACCTGCAGCCTGGCGCTGGCCGGCTCGCCGTCGGCCACCCATGCCAGCTCCCGCGCGGTGCTCAGGGCCCGCAGGTCGTCGTAGCGGCGGGGCAGGTGGAAGAGCAGGTCCCGGACCGTGAAGATGCCGAGTCGCGGCCCGACCCGCCGCAGCACGGTCGCACCGACGAAACCGCTCTCCCCAATCTTCGCAGCGGGGCCGACGGGACCGCGAGGCACGCTTACCTTCGAGGGGCCGCCAAGCGACTTCGAACCGCCCGGCCCCCGCGTCGCCACCGCCCTACTCGGCTGCGATGAGGTACCGGTAGTGGGGCTGCCCACCGTGGATCACCTCCACCTCCACGCCGGGACGCGACTCCCCGATCCGGCTGGCCACGCTCTCGGCCTCTGCGAGGTCGGCGCCGTCGCCGTAGTAGATCGTCACCAGCTCGAAGCCGGGCTCGAGGGCTCGCAGAGCGGCGAGGACCGCCTTCATTCGATCGCTGTTCACCGCCAGGAGGCCGTCGTCGGGGTCGAGCACGATCGTCTGGCCCATCCTGACCTTTCGTCCGCCGATCATGGCGTCACGCACGGCTTCGGTGACCTGCAGCGTTTGGACCGCCCGGCCCGCCAGTGTCATGACCTCGGCATTGGCCGTGGCGTCGCGAACCGGATCGAGGGCGAGAAGTGCCGCGAAACCTTCGGCGGCGTTTCGAGTGGGAACGACGCGCACCCTGCGCGTGGCCATCTCCGAGGCCTGGCGCGCCGCCAGAACGACGTTAGGGTTGTTCGGCAGCAGGAGGATCTCGTCCGCGGCGATCTTCTCGACCGCGTCGAGCAGCTCGCCCGTGGACGGGTTGTTGGTCTGGCCGCCGTGCACGACCGCGGCCACGCCGTACGAGTCGAAGATGCGCGCCAGCCCGTCGCCGGCGGCGACCGCCACGACGGCCAGCGGGACCGTCTCCTCTGGCACGGCCCTGTCGCCCGCCCCACTGGACCCGCTCGTCCCGTCCGCGGCCCCTTCCATCTCGGCGCCGTATGTCTCGAGGTCGACATGCGGACGCCCCTCGTGATGGCCGGCGCGCGCGCGTCCGGCACCGCCGGCACCATGAGAGCCCGGCCCGTCCTCGGCCCCGACCTTTGCCGGCAGTTGACCGACGCTCAGCTCGGACTCCCTCTTGTCGCGGACTTCCTGGCTCTGTGAGTCGAGATTCTCGACGGTGATGCGCGTAAGCGACCCCACCGACAACCCGAGCGCTATGACCTGATCCGGTCGGTCGTTGTGGACGTGCACCTTCGCCGCGCGACCGTCGCCGGCCACAAGGACGGAGTCTCCCACTCGCTCGAACTCCGCCCGCAGGCGCTCCAGGTCCAGTGGCTTGTCTCGGGTGTGGAGCAGAAACATCGTCTCGTAGCCGAACTCCCCGTCGGCCAGGGCAGCCGGCCTGGCGATCCGCCGATGCGCCGCCGTGCCTTCGGCCGCCGAAACCGGGGCCGGGTTGTGGGCCACGATGTACTGGAGCGCGCCCTCGAGCAGCCGGAAGAGGCCCTGCCCGCCCGCATCCACCACGCCGGCCTCACGCAGGATCGGCAGCATCGAGGGCGTCTTCGCGACCGCTTCTTCGGCCCCCCGAACCGCCGCGATCAGGACGGATTCGAGATCGCCACCCTCCTCGGCCACGACCACGGCGGCCGCAGACGCCTCGCGGATGACCGTCAGGATCGTCCCTTCGACTGGCTTGACGACCGCCTTGTAGGCGGTGGCCGTGCCCTGCGTCAGGGATCGGGCGAGGTCCGCGCCGTCGAAGCGCTCCTTCCCACCCAGCCCCTCGGCCATGCCCCGGAAGATCTGCGAGGCGATGACACCGGAGTTGCCCCGAGCACCCATCAGGGCCCCGAAACTGATTGCCATAGCCACGCGATCGGCCGACGGTTCGGCCACTCCCTCCGCCTCCGCCAGGGCGGCGCGGACCGTGGCCAGCATGTTGCTGCCGGTGTCGCCGTCGGGCACGGGGAAGACGTTCAGGGCGTTGACCTCGTCGACATGGTCGGCGAGGTTGTCGACAGCAGCCCTGAAGGCCGCCAGCAGACCGGCTCCGTCACCGGCGCGCCGCGTCATCGGGAAACTCGATAGGTCATCTGGTCCTGCGTCGTCTCGGAGCCGTCTCCCCCTCGGCCGGAGCCTTGTGGGCCTGATCCATGCCGGGCAGTTCCTCGGCGGCAACACGGACCGGTTCGTCCAGTTCGCTGGACTCGCGTCCGATCGCCTCGGCCCGCTCCACGGCGGTGGGCTGGTACCCCAGGCCGTCGACGTGGATCGTCATCCTGGCGACTTCCACCCCGACCAGACGGCGGAGCGAGTAGCGCACGGCCGAATCGACCTGGCGCGCGACCTCCGCGACCGGCATCCCATAAGCCACCTTGATGTACAGGTCGAGGCACAGAACGTCTCCGGCCCCAAGCTCGATACCGGGTCGATCGAGGCCGATCCAGCGTGAGAGCCGGCGGCTGAACGACGGGTCGCTGAAGCCGGTCACGCCATAGCTGCTCTGAACGGCCGTTCGGACGATATCGACTATGGCACGCCGCGTTACGATCGATCTGCCGGCCACCGAACGCTCGGGCATATGGGTGCGACTCCCGACCTGGTGGGGGGAAACGGTGTGCTATCATACCGCCCCGGTCGGCCCCAGTCGGGGTCGCACCTTGACCCACGAACCCGAGAGGACCTAATGGCTCGCTCCTGCGCCGTCTGCGGGAAGGTCTCCATGGACGGCTTCAACCCGCAGTCGTCCGGCATGAACCGGGTCCGGGCCCACCGGCGCTTTCGCCCGAATCTCCAGCAGACCACGATCGAGCAGAACGGCAAGCCGGTGAAGACGCTCGTCTGCACTCGCTGCCAGCGCACTCTGTCGCGCGGCGTTCGATAAGCCCATGCCGGCCCGCTGCGGCCGGCAATACGCGCACTCACTCGGCGTCGAGCCCCAGGCTCGGCGCCGATCGCGCTTCCGGGGCCTGGCGCCGAGGCGCGGCGGCCTTCGGCGCGGACCGCCGGCCGGAGGCCGGCTTTAGGGGCCCGGCTTCGGCTGAATGCCCAGCTCGTCCGAGTCGAGCCAGATCGTGAATGGCCCGTCATTGACCAGCTCGACCGCCATGTCGGCGCCGAAGCGGCCCTGCGCCACGGGGATGCCGGTGCTGGCCAGGATCTCGCAGAAGACCTCGTACATCCGTTCGCCGATGATAGGCCCGGCCGCCGCGATGAACGACGGCCGGCGGCCGCGCCGCGTGTCCGCGTAGAGCGTGAACTGGCTGACCACCAGCGCCGAGCCGCCGACCTCGGAGAGGGACAGGTTCGTCAGGCCCTCGGCATCGGCGAAGATCCGCAGACCCGCCACCTTGGCCGCCAGGCCCGACGCGACCCACTCGTCGTCGGCCGGACCAACGCCCAGCAGTATCAGCAGCCCCGGCCCGACGGAGGCGACGGAATCACCGTCGATCCGGACCTCCGCCCGGGATACCCGCTGCAGCAGCGCACGCATCTGCGACCCTCTCGCGTGGCCGGCTCAGCGGCTGACCAGGCCGACGGCGGCCCGCCACAACCCGCCGAGCATCGCCAGCCACGCCACCAGATAGAGCCCGCTCTGCGACCCGCCGAGCCAGCCCTGCGTATTGATCCCGAAGGCGACGGCCAGACCCAGCACGGCCACCACCGCCCCCTGGATGACCAGCGCCCAACGCACCCGCCGCCCCATCCTCCGCAGCGCGCCTGTGTCGCCGGCGTCCTCCGCCTCCACGCCCGCTTCGATCTCCTCGTCGGCCACCTGCTTCAGGAATCGCCGCCCCCAGGCCGGCCCGTGCACGATGACCAGGTATGCGACCGACGCGTAGACCACCCCGCCGATGATGTCGACGACCCAGTGCTCGCCCAGGTAGACGATGGCGAACCAGACGCAGGCCGTGTAGGCCGCCATCAGCCAGCCTGCCCTGCCGAAGGCGCGCCGGGCGAAGAGGAACGCCAGGAACGGATAGGCAGCGTGGAGCGACGGGAATGCGGCCACGTCGTTGGAGCTGATGCTATAGAGCGAATACGAGTAGAGGTAGTTGTTCTTGCCGAAGCCGAAGAGACTCACCAATCCGTCGAAGCCCGTGTCGCGCAGGTGCAGAACTCCAGTGATGTAGCCGTTCTGCGCGGCCCACCACGGCGGCGCCACGGGCAGCAGCAGGAACGTCACGAATGCCGCCATGGAGAGCAGGATCAATGCGGCCACGAAGTCGTAGTAGAAACGGCGCTGGTGGATCCAGAGCAGGAATCCGACGGCCAGCGGCAGGGGGAAATGCAGGAAGTAGAAGATGACCGAGATCGTCGCCACGTTGTCCGGGGCCGACGCCGGGCCGTAGTGGAGCAGCTGCTGAAGATAGCTCGTGGGCAAGCCGCCGAGGCCGATGATCCGCTCGATCGAGATCACGTCGGTGACGTGGATCGGCAGGCCGAACTTGTCGGCGTAGCCGCGCATCAGCTCGTAGGCGAAGAACAGCGCCAGGAACGGGATCCAGTCGCGCACGAATAGCTTCCCACGGCCGAGCAGCAGGGCGGCCAGGCCGAAGGCGACGACGATCAGCTCGGGCGTGACCGAAATGCCGCGGGCGATCATCAGGATCGACAGAAGGACTGCGTAGGATGCCACCGCGGCCAGCAGCAGCCGGTCGTTGCGACGTCCCAGGTGGGCATGCGGTACCTCCGACCCGACCTCGCCCGAGGCGCCATGCGTGCCCACGGCCCCCGCCGGCAACGCCTCCATCGGCGCCAGCTCCCGGCCCGCAGCCGCTTCTTCGCTCACGCAGTCTCTCCTCGCTCAGCTCGGGCCCCGGCATCCGCGTCGCCCCGGCCCACGCCGTTCTCGTAACCCTCGTCGGCGAGGGCCCTGATCAACCGCATCTCCCGACCGATGTCGACGCCTTTCTCCCACAGCGTGGAGCCGACCACCAGCACCTCTGCCCCAAGCCCGCCGCACAACTCCGCCGAGTGGCGATTGACCCCACCGTCCACGTGGACCTGTCCGCCGGGCAGCTCCGCCGCACGGTCGCGGAAGATCTGGTGCGCGGGCAGGATCTTGGTGGCTGCGTCCGTCATGAACGACTGCCCGCCGAAGCCCGGGTCGACGGTCATTACCATGACGATGTCGAGCAGCTCGCGGTACGGCTCCAGGGCCGACAGCGGCGTCGCCGGTTTCAGTGCCAGGCCCGCCTGCCGGCCGGCCTTTCGAATCTTGAGCAGCGTCGGCTCGATCGGCTCTTCGACCTCCACATGGAACGTGATCGAGTCGCAGCCGGCAGCGATGAACTGGTCGACGTAGCGGCCCGGCTCGGAGATCATCAGGTGGGCGTCGAACGGCTGCTTGCCGATGCGTCGCAGGCGCTTGATGACCGTCGGGCCGAAGGTGATGTTCGGGACGAAGTGCCCGTCCATGACGTCGAGATGGAGACGGTCAGAGCCGGCCGCAAACGCCCGCAGCGACTCTCGGGCCAGGTCAGAGAGGTCGCAATCGAGGATGCTCGTGCTGACCAGCGTGCGGCGGCGGGCCATCAACGGTTCCCCGCCCAGCCTGCGACTGCCGCCTCGAGATCCGCCGGGAGGCGCTCGGCGCTGCGGTCGCCCCGGAGTGCCGCCTCGCTCTGGCGGACGATGACCGCGCGCCGGTGGGCCACCGTGGGAGCAGGCGGCTCGCCGGCCCGATCGGCCGCCAGCTGGCCGCACGCCGCGCCGGCGTCCTGGCCGCGGTTTCGCCGGACCGTGGCGCCGACGCCGCCCTGTTGCAGGCGTGCGGCGAATTGCGCGACCCGCTGTGGGCTGCTGGCCTGCCAGGGCGTGTGGGCGACGGGGTTCATCGGGATCAGGTTGACGTGGGCAAGGTCGCCGCGCAACAGGCCGGCCAGTGCATCCGCGTCGACGTCGGTGTCGTTCACGCCCGAAATCATCACGTACTCGTAGCTGACGCGCCGGCCCGTTGTGCGGGCAAGGTCGCGAGCAGCTGCCACGACCTCGGCCACGGGCCAGCGGCGGTTCAGCGGGACGAGGACATCGCGCAGGGGATCTCGGGCGGCGTGCAGGCTGATCGCCAGCGTGAACTGCGGGTTGAGCTCCGGCAGGAGCCGAATCCCCGGCACGACCCCGGAGGTCGAGACCACGACGTGGCGAGCGCCCATGCCGAACCGCTGCGGGTCCGAAAGGGCGGCCACCGCCTCCAGCACGCGATCGAGATTGAGGAGCGGCTCGCCCATTCCCATGAAAACGACGTTCGTCAGGTGGTCGCCGCGGGGCGCGAGACGCCGGGCGGCGTGACGAACCTGATCGAGGATCTCGGCTGTCTCCAGATCGCGGCCGAAGCCAAGCTCACCGGTGGCGCAGAACGGACACCCCACGGCGCAGCCGGCCTGACTGGAGATGCACAGGGTATGCCGCTCGCGGTGCTCCGGCCGGCCGTCCTCGCCGCGGCCGCGCGCCGGGTAGTGCATCAGCACCGACTCGATCAGCGCGCCATCGGAGAGCAAGTGGAGCGTCTTCTCGGTCAGCCCCTTGTCGGAGACGGTGACCTCGTCGGCGGCGATCGTGTCGACGCGGAAGTCTCGGTCCAGGCTCTGTCGGAGGGCAGCCGGGAGATTGCGGAGCTCATCGACGGCGACGATGTCTTGGCGCCAGACGCCGTCGCGGATCTGCTTTGCTCGGTACGCGGGCTGCCCCTCAGCCGCGAGCCACGCCTCCAGCGCGCCCTCAGGCAGGCCGCTCAGGCCGGGGCGCGGGTCGATGGCGGGTTTGGAACGGCGCGGGGCGCGCGCCGCCGCAGAAGGCTCAGTCACAGGGCCGCGATTATCGCACGCGGGCAGGCCGCCCCGACTGGCCCCCGCCGCCTCGCCGGGCCGCCGGACGGTCAGCGGACCAAGCCCGGGCGGCCGCGAAGCAGATCGGCGGATGACATCTCACGCCCGCCGGCTCGCTGGAGCACGTCTAGGATCAGGCGACCGTCCGAAGTCGCCAGTGCCAGGCCGCCGTCGGCCGCGGACACGAACCACCCGGCTACATCGCCGGGCTCGCTCTCAGCCACGTGAGTCTTCCAAACGATGAGCCGCTCATCCCCGGTCTTGACGCTCTGGATGTAGCTCCCAGGCCAGGGCTGATACGCTCGGACCTGCCGCTCGAGCTCCGCGGCCGAGCGCTTCGGATCAAGGAGCCCGTCCTCGCGGCGCAGTGGCCGCGTCAGCGTCACGCCTTCAGCGGGCTGCGGTCGAGCTACGAGCCGCCCCGCCAGCCACTCCGGCAGCGCCCTGACCAGCAGTCGAGCTGCCGCTGCGGACGCCCGCTCCTCCAGGGTCACGGCGGTGTCGTCGACCCGCACCTCCAGCGGCTCCACCGCCACAATCGGGCCGGCATCCATCTCCTCGGTAACGACCATCAGCGCGACCGCAGACTCAACGTCCCCCGCCAGAATCGTGGCCGGGATCGGCGCCGCCCCGCGCCACCGCGGCAGCGCCGATGGATGCAGGTTCAGAAAGCCGCGCTTCGGAAGATCGAGCACCACCCGCGGTATGAGCTGGCCGTAGTCGGCCAGGACGACCAGGTCGGGCGCCACCGCCGCCAGGGCTTCGACGGCCTCGGGCTTTCGAACCCGGATCGGCTGCAGCAGCGGCAGGCCGAGCTCTCGGGCTCGGGCGGCTACGGGAGTCGGCGTCGGGATCGCCTTTCGGCCGACCGGTCGATCGGGCGCCGAAACGACGGCCGCGAGGCGAATGCCCGGCAGGGCGATTAGCGCATCGAGGATCGGGACGGCGAACGAACCGCTGCCGAAGAAGGCAGCGCGAACGACGGTCGAAGTTTCGGCCGCCGCCCCGTCGCTCATCCGACGGCGGTGCGTGCGGCTGCCGGTCGACCTTCCTCGTCCTCTTCGTCGCCGTGCTCGGTCGAAATCAGGTCGTCGAGCGACTCGAGGTAGTCGATGTAGAGCTTGCCGTCCAGGTGGTCGATCTCGTGCTGCATGCCGCGCGAGAGGAGACCGCTTCCGGCGACTTTGATCTTCTTTCCGTGCCTGTTCTGGGCCACGACCCAGATCTTCTCGCGCCGCGTCACGTACGCCACGTAACCCGGGATCGAGAGGCAGCCCTCCAGGTCGCGGCTATCGCCGTCCGCCCGAACGATGCGCGGATTGACCAGCTCGTGCAGCTGGCCGGCTACCTCGACCACGCAGGCGCGCTTGGCCTCACCGATCTGCGGCGCGGCAAGGCCGACGCCGGGAGCATGGCGCATCGAGTCGGTCAGATCGTCGAGCAGCTCATGGAGGTACTTGCCGAAGCTTTCGACGGGCTCGCCCCTCATTCGCAGGCGGGAGTCACCGAGAAGAACGATGGGTCGGACACTCATGGCCGCAGAGTATACCCAGCGTCGTCACGTAGGAATCCGCCCCATTCTGGGTGGCCGAAACGACGCCCGGATGCGCCGGTCGAGCACCGCCGCTCACTGGCTGACCGAGCCACATGCAAGGGGCGATCCGGTGGTTGGCGCTGTACGGATGGGCCTTTGCCGGAATCGCATCCACCATCCCGGCCCTGGCGTGGATCTGCACGCTGCTGTTCCTGGCGTGGTTCGCCATGCTGATCGTCAGCACTCAGCGCGGCGGCAAAGGAACAGGCATCCACGGTCGGCTGGCGCAAAGCCTGGTCCGAAAGCACGAGTGGTACAGGGTCGTGGCCCCCGGCCGGCCGCGGATTCCGGTGCATTGCCGCCGAACAGTCCCGCTCCCGCCCTGCCTGCCGGACCGCCTACAGCAGCGAGTCGGGGTCCACGTCGATCGACCAGGCGGCGCTCGGCAAAGGATTGAGCAGCTCGAGCGGCCGATCGCCGCGAAGCACCACGTTCCAGCGCCAGCGGCCGGAGCGGCGGGCGATGTAGGCGGGAGCCGGTCCCAGAACCGCGACGGAGAGACCGCGCGCCGAACCTGCGGCCCGCAGGCGATCGGCCATTGCGGCAGCCTCCTGCTCCGCAGCCAGCTGGTCGGGCAGTCCGACGGTCAGCTTGACCAGGCGCCCGAAAGGCGGCGAACCGAACCGGCGACGCACTTCGAGCTCGGCGTCGTAGAAGCTCGCGGCGTTCGCAGTGGCGACGGCTTGGATCGCGGCGTGGTCGGGCAGGTACGTCTGGATGATGGCCCGTCCGGGTCGCTCGCCGCGCCCGGCGCGACCGACGGCCTGGGTCAGCAGCTGATACGTCCGCTCGGCGGCTCGTTCGTCGGGCAGGTTGAGAGCGATGTCGGCCGACACGACTCCGACCAGCGTCACCTCGGCGACGTCCAGGCCTTTGGCCACCAGGCTGGTGCCGACCAGGACGTCGAGGCGACCTTCGGCGAAGGCGTCGAGGACGCGCTCGACGGCGCCCTTGTGCTCGGCCACGTCGCGGTCCAGGCGGCCGACTCGAAGGTGCGGGAAGGCGACCTTGACCTCCTCCTCCACCCTCTGGGTTCCGCCGCCGAGGTAGCGGATGCGCGGCGAGCGGCAGACGGGACAGCGCGTGGCCAGCGGCGTCGCGGTCCCGCAGTGATGGCAGCGCAGCGTTACGCCCGCCTGGTGGAAGACGAGCGTTCGCTCACACTCGGGGCAGCGCTGGACGTGGCCGCAGTCGCGACAGACGACAACCGAGGCCGTGCCGCGGCGATTGATGACGAGGATGGCTCGCTCGCCCCGCGGCAGGGTTGCCAGGGCAGCGCTCAAGGCGCCGGAAAGGAGACCTCGATTGCCGGCGGCGAGCTCGGCCCGAAGATCCACGACCTCGACACGGGGCGGTGCGCCGCTGGGGCGCTCCGGCAGCACCGCGTGGCGATAGCGACCCTCTCTGGCGTGGCCGACGCTCTCCACCGACGGGGTCGCGCTGCCGAGCACCACCGCCGCACCGGCCAGGCGGGCCAGCGCGAGGGCGGCATCGCGGGCCTGCAACCGCGGCGTGCGGTCGCTCTTGTACGCGGCGTCGTGCTCCTCGTCGACGACGATGAGACCGACGTCGGCAAGGGGCGCGGTCAGGGCGATGCGCGTTCCCACGACCACATCCGCGCCCCCGGCTCGAATGCGGCGCCACTCGTCTGCTCGCTCACCCTCTCCCAGCCCCGAATGCAGGATCGCGATCTCCGCATCGAGGTCGGCCCGAAGCCGGTCGACAAGCGGCATCGCCAGCGCGATCTCCGGTACGAGGATCAGAGCCGGCCGGCCGGCGATCAGGGTCTCGGCGATCGCCTCGGCGTATACAGTCGTCTTGCCCGCGCCCGTCACTCCCTCCAGGAGGAGCGGTGTGGCGTCCCGACTCGCGACCGCCGCCAGGATTGCGTCGAGCGCCGCCTGCTGCGCAGTCGTCAGCGCCGCTCCCTCCGGCCGCGTCCCGCGCCGCCCGGGCATGCGCCGGTCGAGTGGCCGGCGCGGCCTCTCGCGCAACTCCGCCGCGACCAGGCCGCGCCGCTGGAGGCTCGTCGCCGTCCCCGTCCCGTGGCGCTCCGCCGCCACCGCGCCGGCCAGGCCGCCCTCGCCCGCGGCGGCGAGATCGGCGAGCAGGTCTCGTTGCCGCGGCCCCAGCCGCAGCCCGGCCCCGGCCAAGCCCCCCGCCACTCCCCTTCCTTCGGCAGTCAACGCCAGCCAGCGCTCGTATCGCGGCCCTGCCGTCGCGGCGGTGAGAGTCCATTCCAGACGGACCAGAGCCCGTGCCGCCATCGCTCGCAGTCGCCTCAACGCGGCTGCTCGCCCGTCCTCCCCCTCGAGATCGCGAACAGCGCGCGGCCCATTCTCCAGTCTCCCGAGCAGTTCCGCCTCCGCCCGGTCGACTGCCTCGGCACCGAGCGTCTCTCTGCCCACCGCGCCGGCGGGTGGCGGAAGCCGCTCCGCCACGAGGTCCAGACGTTCGAGCATCCCGGGCGGCAACATCGACCGCAGAACGGCGGCGGGCGGTGCCAGGTACTCCTCCGATATCCACCGCGCGAGGGCCAGCGACAGCGCCGGCAGCAGCGGTCCGTCGGCCCTGACGCGCGCCAGGACGGGCTTCGCTTCCCCGGCCAGCTCGCCGACAGCCGGCCCGAGAACCACTCCCAGAGCCTGCCGCCCCCGCCCGAACTCGACCAGCACCGCCTCGCCGGCGTCGATGTCGGCCAGCCGTGCAGGCAGCAGGTACGTGTACGTCCGCGAGGCGCCGGGCGCATCGACCGCGACTTCAACCGGCCTGGCCCCACCTTCGGCGCGCTGGCCCCCATCGATCCCGGCTCCGACCGCGGCTCCAGCCCCGCCATCGGCTCCCACTCCGTCGCCAGGCGGCTCCACACGCGCACCCGATACCGGATCCCGGCCATCGGCCTCGCCTTCGTCGCCGCCCTCGTCGAGTGTTCCCCAGACGGAATCCACCGTCGGTCTCCTCAGACGGTCACCTGGCGCGGCTCACGCCGCTCTTCCTGGGTGATGATCTGCTCAATGTTCTCCGCCGTCGCGTCCACGCGGTTCTCCTGATTGACCACCACGTAGTCGTAGTCGTCCTTGCGGGCAAGCTCGAGCGCCGCGTTGCGCTGGCGAATCTCCAGCTGCTCGGCCGATTCGGTGCGTCGAGCCTTGAGGTGCTCGACCAGGGTTTCCAGCGACGGCGGCAGGACGAAGATCAGAAGTGCGCCGGGAACCTCGCGCTTGACCACTTCGGCCCCCTGGACATCGATCTTGAGAATGGCGTGCTGGCCGCGCGCCAGAGCGTCCCGGACGCCGGCCCGCGGGGTGCCGTACCAGTTCCCGTGGACTTCGTTCGCCTCCAGCAGTTCGCCGGCGTCGCGCAGCGCCAGGAACTCCGGCACGCTGACGAAGTTGTAGCTGACGCGGTCGATCTCGTTGCCGCGCCGGGGCCGCGTGGTGCAGGTCACGACGTAGTGGTACGCCGGCAGGTGGCCGCGCCGCTGGAGGGCGTCGATGATTGTGTCCTTGCCCACGCCGGACGGCCCCGAGATGATGACGAGCATCGGGTTCGGTGGATCCGATGCCTCGATCGCCGGGGGGCCGCCGGCGGCCCGGGCGGTGCCCGTGGAGCGGTCCAGGGGATTCGCGGTCATTCAGGCTCCCCTTCGTCGACCGGCGCGACGCCCATCGAGCCCAGCGCTTGCGCCCGCAGCCCGTTGAGCACCACCTCCAACTCCGGCGGCAGCGGCGCCGTGGCACGGATCAGGTGCCCGTCCGTGGGTGACTGCAGCTCGATCCGCCAGCTGTGCAGGAACAGCCTGGTCGTGCCTTCGGGACCTCGGCGCGATGTGCCGTTTCCGTACACGGGATCGCCCGCCAGCGGATGGCCGATCGCGGCCAGGTGGACTCGGATCTGGTGCGTTCGGCCGGTCACGAGATCGAGTTCGAGCAGCGTCCAGGCGCCCAGCCGCTCGCGCACCCGATAGCCGGTCACCGAGTCCCGCCCGTCGGGCACGACGGCCATTCGGGTTCGATGGCTCGGATCACGACCTATCGGAGCCTCGATGCGCCCCGTCGTGGCCGCAACTGCGCCGAGAACGAGCCCCAGGTAGGTCTTCTTGACGCCGCGTGCCTTGAGCTGAGCCATCAGGCTGGCCTGGGATTTGTCGTTCTTGGCGACCATCAGCAGGCCGCTCGTGTCCCGGTCGAGGCGATGGACGATGCCCGGCCGCTGGACGCCGGCTATGCCGCCGTATTCCGTATCGCGTGCCAGCAGCGCGTTGACCAGCGTCCCGCTCCGATGGCCCACGGCCGGATGGACGACCAGGCCCGCGGCCTTGTCGACGATCAGGAGGTCGTCATCCTCGTACACGATGGAGAGCGGGATGGGTTCCGCCTCCAGCTCCAGGGGTATGGGATCGGGCACATCCAGATCGAGAACCCAGCCGGGAATGATCGTGTCGTTGGCCTTGACGGCGGAACCGGACGCCGTCACGTGGCCCTCGGTGATGAGCTTCTGAACATAGCTGCGCGACAGGCCCGAGACATCGGCGACAAAACGATCGACGCGACCCTGAGCGGTCTCCGGCACGACGATCGTCTGCCGCCTCATTCGGCTACCGGCCCTTTGGCGTCGCTTGATGTCACGGCGTCGCTCGATGCCCCGGCGTCGCTCGGCGATGTCGCGTCCTCCTCGCCGCCATCCCCGCCCGCCAGCAGCCTGGGCGCGACAAGCCAGATCCCGATCAGCAGCAGGAAGAAGCAGGTCACCGCCATGTCGGCGATGTTGAAGATGTACCAGCGCCACGTGCCGATGCCGATGTCGGCGAAGTCGACGACGTAGCGGAACCGGATGCGGTCGATGAAGTTGCCGATCGCGCCACCGAGCAGGAGACCCAGGGCCAGCGTGATCAGCCAGCTCCGCCAACCCCACCGGAGCTGCAGCCAGCAAATGAGGCAGACGGCTCCGACTGTCACGACGGCGAAGGCCAGGGCCTGGCCCTGCAGCAGGCCGAAGAGCCCGCCGGCGTTGTGGATGAGATCGATCCGCAGCCAATCGCCGACGACGGGATAGATCCTGTTGGGCGTGTAGTTGGCCACGATCCACTGCTTGAGCAGCTGGTCGCTCACGACGATCGCCGCCGCGATGGCGGCGAAGAGCGTCCAGGCGGCGTGGCGGCGCCGCTCCCGCGACGGGCCGGCCGCGACGCCGGCCGGCGATGGCTCAGGGTGCGTTTCGATAGGGTCCAGCGATTTGGCCTCCATGGATGTTCCGATAAGCCTAAGGTGCGGCGGCCCTCCCCGCCAAGCCGATCGTGACCACACCGGAATCCAGCTCCACGGCGATCGTGTCGGCGGACGGCGGGACCACCCCGAAGACGATCGTGCTGCGCGTCTCGGCCTCGACCGAGTGGATGTACCGATCGAGGGTGGCGCGCGCGGCGGCGGGCGCGTCCACCCGAACCTTGACCTTGTCGTCGAGCTCGACACCGGCCTCTTTGCGGGCATCCTGAATGGCGCGCTGCAGCTCGCGCGCATCGCCCTCGGCTCGCAGCTCGGGCGTCAGCTCGGTATCGATGACGACGACCAGGCCCTCGTCGTGGGCGACCACCGTTCCGGGCCGCGGTGTGGCGAGGATTTCGACCTCGTCGGCAGCCAGCGTCACGCCGCCCATCAGGACGGAGCCGTCGGGCTGGATCTCGAAACGGTTCTCTCGCGCAGCGGCCATCACGGCCGGAATCGCCGACCCGAGCTTCTTGCCGATCTTCGGCAGCAGCGGCTTGACTCGCCGATCGACCAGCTCCGACTCATCGCCGATCAGCTCGATCGACTTGACATTCACTTCGTCTTTGACCAACTCGAGGAGCGCGGCACGCTCCACAAGGCGGTCTGGACCCGGCATCGCCAGCCAGATGCGTGCAAGCGGTTGACGAACCTTGATCCCGGCCTGGCTGCGCAGTGTCCGGACGAGATCCACGACCCGCATAGCCACGTCCATGGAGCTCTGGAGCGACCAATCGTTGAGGGTCTTCAACTCCTCAGTTGGCCAGTTCGTCAGGTGGACGCTGTCGGGTACGTCGGCGACCCCGCCGGCTACCACCAGGTTCTGGTAGATCGACTCGCTCAAGAACGGGAGAATCGGCGCCAGGATCTTTGCCAGAGCGACCAAAGTGAAATGCAGTGTCTCGAACGCGGCAGCCCGGTCGGCGGCCTCCGCGCCACGGGCAAAGCGCTTGCGTGACCGCCGCAGATACCACGTCGAGAGCTCCTCGATGAAGACATCGATTGCGCGAGCCGCAGCGAGGGCATCGTAGCCGCGCAAATCGATCTCCACCGCGTTCGCCAGTCTCGCGACGCGTGCCAGGATCCATCGATCCAACGGCCCGCGCTCCGCCACGGCCGGCGCCTTGGCGTTCGGCGCCCAGCCGGCGAGACGCGCGTACGTGACAAAGAACGAATACACATTCCACAGGACGAGTAGCCGCCGTCGCGCCTCGTCCGCCGCGTGCCAGCCGAAGTTGATGTTGTCCTCGGGCCGGGCGTTGGCGAACATCCAGCGCATGACGTCCACGCCCATCCGCTCGGCCGCCTCGTCGAACTCGATGGCGTTGCCCCAGCTCTTGTGCATCTGGCGGCCATCCTCGCCGAAGACGAGGGCGTAGCCGAAGAGCGTCTTGAACGGAGGCTCGCGGCGCAGAACGGTGCTCATCGCCAGCAGCGAGTAGAACCAGTTGCGGAACTGGCCAGGGAAGCTCTCGGTCACGAAGTCGGCGGGGAACCACTGCTTCCAGTAATCGGGGTCCGAGCGGTAGTGCATCGTCGAGAACGGCACGATGCCGGCGTCCAGCCAGGGATTGCCCACGTCGGCGATGCGGGCGACGGGCTCGCCGCAGCCGGAGCAGCGGATCTTGACGGCGTCCACGTAAGGCCGGTGCGGGGTGTGGCCCTCGAACTCGTCCCAGCCTTCGACCGCTCGCTCGGCCAGCTCCTCGCGGCTGCCGACGACATTGACCGTCCCGCAGGCGCAGTCGTAGATCGGCAGCGCCAGCCCCCAGTAGCGCTTCTTGCTGATCATCCAGTCGTGCATGTTCAGGAGCCAGTCGAGCTCGCGCTCGTATCCGAAGCCCGGGATCCACTGAATCCGGTCGACCGACTCCATGATCTGGTAGCGCAGGCTTGCGTCGACCTCGGCCTCGGTCAGCTGCTCTCGCGGCTTGTCGTAGACCGGGCCCATGCTCACATACCACTCGTCCACCAGGCGGAAGACGAGCGGCGTGCCGCAGCGCCAGCAGTGCGGGTAGCGATGGGTGATGGTCTCGAGGCGGTAGAAGCGGCGCTTATGCCGGAGCGAGTCGAGGATCGGCTCGGCGACGTCTCGAACATCCCGGCCCGAGTACGGCCCGAAGCCCGCGATGACGACGCCGTTCTCGTCGAGTGGCGCGATCATCGGCAGGCCGAGAGATTTGCCCAGGGCGAAGTCCTCGGCGCCGCAACCGGGGGCGATGTGGACGATGCCGGTACCCTCTTCTTCGCCCACCTCGTCCCAGACGACGACGCGGTGCTCGTAGGCGGGCTTGCCGTCCGACCCGGCGAACGCCGCCTGGACCGCGGGCAGCTCGTCGAACGGGCCGGCGTAGCGCCAGCCTTCGAGCTCGCGGCCGGGCCGCTCTTCCAGGACCTGGAACGGCCCGTCCAGGGCCTGCTTGACCGTCCCGCGGCCCAGCCAGTACACCTCGTCGCCCTGGCGCACCCTGACGTAGCGCAGCTCTTTGCCGACGGCCGCAGCCACGTTGGAGGTGAGGGTCCAGGGCGTCGTAGTCCAGACCAGGAGCGACTCACCGGGGCGTTCGGTAAGCGGGAGCTTGATCGTCAGGCCGGGGTCCTCGCGGTCGGCATAGCCCTCGGTCATCTCGTGCTGGCTTATGCCGGTACCGCACCGCGCGCACCAGGGCATCGTGTCGTGGCCCTTGTACAACCAACCGCGGTGGTGGCACTCGGCCAGGAACGACCAGATCAGGAAGTTGTTCTCGTTGGAGAACGTGAAGTAGCTGCCACCCAGCTCCGGCAGCCCCAGCCGTCCCACCAGCATCTCGGCCGTGTCGGTAATCTCGGTGCCATCGGTGCTGCTGATCGTGACCTGCTGGCTCGGGTCCTCCGCCAGCCGATCACGCAGCCGGCGCAGCTCGTGCGGGTCGTTCCAGTCCATCCACATCCCGAGCCGGATCGACTGCTCGGTCTGGCGCGCCGCAAAAGTGAGGACGCGCTGCTTGCACAGGCTGACGAACTCGGCGATGCCGTAGTCCTCGATGTCACGCTTGCTTGTGAACCCGAGATCCCGCTCGACGTTGACCTCGACCCACAGCCCCTGGCAGTCGAAGCCGTTCTGGTAACGCTGATCGCGGCCCTGCATCGCCCAGAACCGCTGGAAGAGGTCCTTGTAGGCGCGACCCCAGGCGTGATGGACGCCCATCGGGTTGTTGGCCGTGATCGGTCCGTCCAGGAAGCTCCAGCGCTCGCGGCCCGCATTCTGGGCTCGCAGGCGAGCAAAGACCCGGCGATCGTGCCAGAGATTCAGGATCTCGTGCTCCTGAGCGACGAGATCGGGCTTGGAGCTGACCGGTCGAAACATCGTCCTCGGTGCTCTGAGTGCTCGTAGATATGTGGACTGGCTCGGCGACGACCTCGCCCAGGTCGACCGACAGGTCGGCGTGGCTGCGCATTGCCTCTGGCCGTCGACTCCGTAACGCCGCAATGCGTTCGCGGCTATCCTAGCGAACCAGTGACCACTGCAGTCCGCTCACCGTCTCGTCGATCCGCCTTCAGCGCTGCCTTTCTGTCCTTCCTCTACCCGGGACTGGGCCAGGCGTACGCCGGCGCATACGTCCGCGGGCTGGTGCTGGCGGTTCCTCTCCTGATCGCCGTGGCCATTTCGATCGTCTACGTTCTCACCAGCGGGATCGTTGACTTCGGCCTGTGGATCAGCCAGTCCTCGGTCCTCGGACCCCTGGCGATCGCGAACGTCGTGCTCCTGGCCTACCGGGCTCTCGCCTCCCTGGACGCCTATCGGCTGGCCATCGAGCCGGCCGCGCCTTCGGCAACCGGCATGCGGCGGATCGGCCGCAAGTCCGGACAGATCGATCCGATATCCATCGCCGGCCTGGGCTTGATCCTGGCCGTGCTCGTTTCCGGCCACGTCATCGTCGGCTACTGGGATCTCAAGTTCTACAACCTCGCGAGGGACATTCATGCGCCCCTCGTGATCGACGAACCGACCCCCGGTCCTTCGGCGACGCCGGAGCCGACGTTCACATTCCCGCCTCAGGAGACGTTGGCTCCAGCGGCGACCATCCAGCCCTGGACCGGAACGAGTCGCCTGAACATCCTGCTCGTCGGCGCGGACACTCGGAGCGGCATCCGAACGGACTCGATGATCGTCGTCAGCATCGACCCGGTGAGCCATCAGGTCGCCCTGTTCAGCATCCTGCGTGACGCGACAGGCGTTCCGATGCCGCCCAAGTCACGGCTCTCGCAGCTCTTTGGCCCCACGTTCAACTCGAAACTCACCAACCTTTGGGAATTCGCGGACAAGTACAGAAATCTGTTCCCCGGCGGCGGCGCCGACGCGCTCAAGCAGGCTCTCGGCTACACCTTCTTCGGCAACCAGAACGCCATCCAGTATTACGTCGAGGTCGGGTTCAGCGGATTCGAGAAGGTGGTCGACACCCTGGGCGGCGTGACGATCAACGTCCCCGCCCCCGTCTTTGACAACGGCTTCCCCAGCAATTCGAGCGACGCCGTGCACCTGCGCGTCTTCTTCCCCGCCGGCATACAGCACATGAATGGGAACGAGGCACTCACCTACGCCCGCATCGGTCACGTGCTTGGCTCCAGCGTCTACGCCAGGACCATTCGCCAGCAGCAGGTCGTGGTCGCCCTGGAGCAGCAGGCCAACTTCAACGACATCTCGTCCCACCTCGGCGATCTGGTGGATGCGTTGGGCCAGACCGTCCACACTGATATTCCGGAGGGCCCCGACGTGCTCGGGCCGATGATCCAGCTGGCGAAGACCGTCAAGCCGGACGACATCAAGAGCTACGTCTGGGCGACCTCCAATCCCAACTACTCGGCGATCCGGGCCGTCGTGAAGTCCGCGATCGCCCCCAGCAGCACGGTCCCCGACGCGCTTCAGGCGGCGGTCGCCGAGAATGCCCCCATCATCGTCGAGAACGGCACGGGACTCTCCGGTCAGGACGAGACGGTTGCGACCTATCTCGAGAACCTGGGCCTCGACACCCAGGTGAGTGCCGACCAGCCGGCGCAGCTGGGCGGCCCAACCGAGCTGCTCTGCCTCAACGGCGCCGACACACAGTACCCCGCGACGCTGACGCAACTGGAACAGACGCTGGGCCTGACTGGTCCGCCCTCGGCCAGCCCATCTGCCCCAATCCAGACCATCACTGACACCAACGAGGGAACCGAGTTCGTGGTCGTGACCGGCACGAATATGCCCGCACTTTCGGCTGCGCCGAACTGACGGCGCTTCGTTCCATCAAGCTGCCAGGGCGACCCCGGCGGCCGCCTTGGTCGGCCCAGACATCCCGCTCCGCTGCCCGGATTGATCACGCGCCGAGTTCGTGGCGGGCCATCACCGCGAACCGCTCCGGGCCCTGCGCCCACGTCGAGTTGTCTGCGCCGTAGCCGGGTGCCCCACACGCAGCCGGTGCTGCCCCGGGGCCGCAGCCGGTGCCCCACGCCGCTGGTCGCCGTCAAGTCTTCTCGGTTACCCGGTATTCAAGGTAGCGCCCGGTCAAAAGGCGCGTCTGCGCGTCAAGCGCCGGCAGGTTCGTGAAGACAACGCCGACGGCAGGCAGGCACAGCCACTGCAGCCACGACACCATCTTCATCCCGATCCCCCACTCCTTCGGACGCGGTGGGGCAAGCTGATCCTCGATGAAGACCAGCACGATGAGCGACGCCAGGGCGCCGGTGAGCAACCAGGCGGCGTACACCGGCAGCTGCTGGCCAAGCGTGGTCGGCCGGAAGGAGTCGTTCAGCAGCAGCGGCAGGGTGGGCCCGAACATCAGGACGAACGGCGCCACCGCCCAGTTGATGTGGTCTGACCAAAGGGAGAGCAACCTCGTAATCCGCTGAAGGCGCGGGATCTCGGAGTGGTCCAGGGCGTTGTCTATGTAGTACGGGATGTCCGTGATCCCCCAGGCCCAACGCCTGATCTGCGTGTACTGCTGGACCAGGCTGCGCGGATACGACCGTGCTCGCACCGCATCGCCGTACACCGGCATGAACAGCGGAACCGAGTGGAACTGGCCGCTATATCGGAAGAAGCTCTTCCAGTAGAAGCGGCTGTCTTCGGGAATTGCGTCCGTCGCCCAGTAATCCACCTCGTGGATGGTCCGCAGCGAAACGGCGTAAGAGCTGAAGCTGACCAATCGCTCAGGAGTCAGGTGCCGCCACATCTGGACGTGGGTCGTGGTCACCGCGACCAGCCGGACCGGCAGCGGGCACTGCCACAGATTGTTGTGGAACATCGGGATCGGCTGGTAGAGCCGATGGTGGCGGTCGGGGTCCGTCACGAACGTGTAGGTCAGGTAGCCGAAGTACTGTCGATGGACGCGGTAGTCCGAGTCCAGATCGGTGACGATTACCTTCCCGGGATCGAAGCCCAGCTCGGAAAGCTCCCGGTACAGCCACCGTCCGCCATAGGCCATCGCGCTCGACTTGCCAACCACGACGCCAGGCTCGAGCGGATCGAGGATGTGGAAGAAGTGGCGGAAGCTCGACCCGAAGATCTCCCGCAGCCTCACCACGTTCTCGCGGCCCTGGAGGTCCGTCTCGCGGGTGATGATCGCAACCATCTTCAGGTCGCGCGGATAGTCGGAGTCGGCCAGCGCCTTGACTGTCTGGTACAGCTTCTCGTACGGCTCGGTGTATGTGGGAATGAGCGCGACGTGCCAGATCTGGCGTGGGTCCGGCAGCGGCTCTCCTGAGGCGGTCAGCCGCAGCACCCGGCCGAGGTCGCGCCTTTCCGCGAGCAGGCGCTGCTGTTCCCGGCGCCCCCCTCGCGCGGCCAGGTCGTTGCCGGACCGGCGCAGCTCCTCGACACGCCGATCGATGAGTTCGATCAGGCCGGGCAACTCGTTATAGCGAGCCTGTGGATCCGTCAAGGCGAAGGCGCGCTCGCGCCAATCGATTGCCATGACCCGGCGCACCCGCCGGAACGAGATGCACACGCTTACCGCCAGCTCCGCCGCGCGATACAGCCAGTAACAGTCGAAGCACAGAACGAACCAGCCCACGACCTGCGGATAGCGCAGCGACAGAGGGATGGGGCCCAGGATCAGCATCCAGGTGACAAGCCCGGGAATGATCTCCAGGACCCGGTATCGGCGCGCGGCCCTCTTTTCGACCTGCCCCTCCACCCGGGCGGCGGAGAAGCCTGGTCGAACGGCCGACGAGTCGCGCGCGGCTACCTCACTCACTCGTGTATATGGGCGTGACCCAATGCCGGAAGGCGTCGAGTCGTCCCCGCACAGCGTCGAAGTAGGTCCGGCTGATCTTCTTCGCAATCGGACCGACGTGCCCATCGCCAACCGACCGGTGATCAACGGACGCCACCGGCGAAACCTGGGCGCCGGTGCCGCAGAGGAAGATCTCGTCGGCTATGTAGAGTTCGGACCGGTCGATCTGGCGCTCCTTGACCGGGATGTCCAGGTACTTCGCGATCTCCATGATCCCGGCCCGGGTGATCCCCTCGAGGATGTCGTCGCTGACCGAGGGCGTAATCAGGACGCCGTCACGGACCATGAACAGGTTCTCGGCCGAGCCCTCCGAGACATGCCCGTCGGCGGTCAGGACGATCGCCTCCTCGAAGCCATTGAGCATGGCCTCACTCTTGGAGAAGGCCGGATTCACGTAGCTACCCGTGATCTTGCTGCGCGACGGGATCGAGGTATCGCTGGTGCGCCGCCATGACACCGTGCCCGTGGGAATTCCCTTCTCGGTGTCGATGTAGTCGCCCATCGGAACGGCCAGGACGTAGTAGTCGTGGGTCAGGCCGTGGAGCCTGACGCCGATGGCCTCGGTGCTCTTGTANNAGCATGATCTTGCTGGAGTTGCGCAGGCGGACGATGTGCTCCTTGATCCGGAGCGCGTAGAGCTGTTTCTCGTCAGGGTTCCAGTACGCCCGGATGCCCTCGAAGACGCCCGTGCCGTACAGGAAGGCATGGGTCATGAGCGGAATGCGCGCCTCGCCCAGCCTTACGTATCCGCCCTGGAAGTAGCAGATCAAGTTGGACTGATCGGGCGTGGCCGCCGCGCCAGCGGCGGGGGCCTGGGCGTGCTCAGTGACCATCTATTCGGCGCTCCTGGTGCTGACCGCCGGCGTAGACCAGCGTACCCGCGAGTATACCGCCCGACCCTTCGCCCGAGAAACTCGCCCTACCGCCGGTCTGGACGCGGCAGGCGATCAGCCGTTGCCGCCGGTCAGCGTGACCAAGACGACCGCCACATAGACCAGGTAGAACAGACCGCCGACGAGTAGCGCCCGCCCATCGAGCCTGCGCCGGAGGAGCATCGGCAGAACGATTGCCGCAGACGACAGGAAAGTGATACCGGCCGAGGCGAAGGCGAGGCCGGCGCCCGATGCCGACCAGATCTGCGGGGCGAAGACAAGCCCGATGGAAGTCGGGATGGCGCCCTGGAAGACCATCGCTCCCGTGATGTTGCCCATCGCCAGCGTGTCCTTGCCGCGGCGAACCCATAGGACGCTGTTGAGAGTCTCCGGAAGCTCCGTGGCGATCGGGGCGATGAGCAACGCCAGCAGCGTCCCGTTGACGCCAGGCCCGGCCGCCAGGTCCTCGATGGCCCGGACGAACGCCCATGCGCCCCCGATGATGCAGGCCAGGGCGACGACCACCTGGACCGAGACGATGAGCAGCCGCGGGGGCTCCGGGTGTTGCGGAGCGCGGCGGTCCAGCTTGTGGAACCGCAGCGGCTCCAGACCCTCGTGCTCGGCTGCCTCGGCCTGCAGGTGCCCCCACACGTGGCGGCCGTAGATGGCGATGAGGGCGACGGCCACCAGCCGCCGCGGCCACTCGAACTCCACGGGGAGGAAGGCCGCGCCGATGGCAACGCCGTAGGCCAGCGCGAAATAGGCCATGTCGTGGCCAACCACGCCCATGTCCAGGGCCAGGGTTGTGCCGGTTGCCCGGCGCCCTCGCATCAGCCACACCGCGGCTCCGGTCACGAACATGGCCAGCGTGGCCAGCATGAACGGCGCGCCGAGAATGGCCCCGACGCCGATCTCACTCGCGGCCAGACCACCGCCGAACACGATGGCGATCAGGGGAACCATCGTCTCCGGCAGGGCCGTACCGATGGCCGCGAGCACGGAGCCGATGGCCCCCTCACCCAGCTCGAGCTTGTGGCCGAACCACTCGATGCCGTTTGTGAAGAGCTCAGCGCCGCCGAGAATGACCCCGAACGACAGAACAAGCAGGACGACGTCCAACCTCAGCCTCCGGCCCCCAACGCGGCGCTCAGGCAGATGGCCGCAAGCACAACCACGGCTACCGCGACCATCCGTCGCTCGCCCGCCGCGGCGAAGCCAACCAGCGATGCGATCACCCGGATCGACGGGGTAAGTATCACAGCAAGGAGCCCGAGCCACAGGAACCCGGCGGGCTTCAGCGACGCCAGATCGGCCGGCAGTCTCTCGAGGTCAAACGGCGGAAAGGGCCGATCCAGCGGGCCGACGTGCGCGGCACACATGCCGGCTATGCCCATCCCCAGCAGCGCAACGCTGACGATCGCTCCAACCCCGAGTACGACGCCGACCGTCCGCTCCAGCCGCCCTGCCTTCATCCGATGCCTCGCAGCGCCATCTGGGCGGCAGTAACAACCAGCACGGCGACGAACAGCAGTCGGAGAGTGCCCAGGTCGACACGGTGAGACAGGCGCGACGCCAGGCTCGCCCCGGCGAAGACGCCCACGGCCGTGGGCGCGGCCACGTAGGGATCGATACCGCCGCGGAACAGGTAGACGAGAGCACCCGCGGAGGCGGTCACGCCGATCATGAGGTTGCTCGTTGCCGTGGCCACCCGAATCGGCACGCCCATGACAAGGTTCATGACCGGAACCTTGACGATCCCGCCCCCGACGCCGAACAGGGCGCTCACTACCCCGGCCAGCAAGCTACCCAGGACGCCTCGACCAAGGTTGCGAACGCGATAGCCGGGACCGGACAGGGAGGCTGTCAGTGCGCCACTGCCATCAGGCTCGACGCTGGCTGACGGTCGCTCGTCTTCTTCAGCCGCCTCTCGCGGGTCCGCATCTGGCGCGTCGCCGGTGGTTCGGCCAGTTGGGCGACTGACGTGTCGGGCGTGCGGCGCATCACCTGCGTCCGCGTCGCCTCGGGCGTCCCGAACGCGGGCCATCGTTACCGCGACGTACGCGAGCAGCGCCGCGAACATCAGGGCCAGCACCCGATCTGGCACGATGAACGCCACCAGCCCTCCGGCCATGGCCGCGGTTGCCGTGAACATCTCCAGCGTCATGCCGAGCCGCAGGTTCGCGACGTCACGCTGAAGATACACAGAGGCGGCCGCGCTGCTGGTCACGATGACGCAGACCAGACTGGCGCCGACCGCCTCCCGAAGTGGCAACCCAAAGCCAAGTGTGAGGAGCGGCACGATCAACACCCCGCCGCCCAGGCCGAGCAGCGCGCCGAATGCGCCGGCGGCCACGCCGCTGCCGATCAGCAGTAGCAGCTCAGCCACGGCCGTGGATCGGCCCGAACCCGGCGCGACCGACCCGGGCCGGAGCGCCAGGCTTCATGGGGTTAGGGCCGGACGTGCTGGGGCGCGTACGGAAGCAAAGCGACGATGCGGGCCCGCTTGAGGGCCACAGCCAGTTGGCGCTGGTGGTTGGCGCAGGTCCCGGTCTTGCGGCGCGGCTCGATCTTGGCGCGCTCGGAGAGATAGCGCCGCAACCGGTTGACCTCCTTGTAGTCGATCATCACGGTCTTGTCGGCGCAGAACGTGCACACCTTCCGGCGGCGACGATCGCGGTACATATCGTCGCGCTTACCCCTGGGCTTCTCTCGGGAATATGCAGGCATCTGAGTCGTTCCTTCATCAACAGTGCCACGCTCGGAGCGCGGCGATTGGCTTCATGGAAACCGGCGCCAAGCCGGCCAGGTCTAGAAGGGCAGCTCGTCCAGGTCGCTCGAGCCGAGATCCTCGGACGGGCCCGCCGGGGCGCCGCCGCGCGCTGGTCGAGCGCCTGCGGGCTCCTGGGCACCGTCCTCGCGGTCCTCGCGCGGTCGAGGGTCCAGCCCGGTGACGGTGCTGGCCACCAGCTCCGTGGTGTAGTGCTTCTGTCCGTCCTGGCCTTCCCAGGTGCGTGTCTGGAGTCGACCTTCGACGTAGACCTTGCGGCCCTTGCGGAGGTACTCAGCTGTCCGCTCGGCGAGGGGGCCCCAGGCAACCACCCGGAACCACTCGGTCTCTTCCTTCCACTCCCCACTGGCGTCCTTGTAGTTGCGGTTGACGGCGACCGTGAACTGGGTAACCGCCTGGCCGTTGGGCGTGTACCGCATCTCCGGGTCTCGGCCGAGATTGCCGATGATCATCGCCTTGTTCAGCGACATAGAGCGTACCTCCAGCTCCGCCTTGCGCGGGCCTCAGTCGATGGCGGCGGGCGCCGCTTCGCTCTCCGACTCGTCGATCAGCGTCTCATCCTCGAGCTCCTCCTCGTCGATCGGAAGCTCGACCTCGACGTCGCCCTCGGCGTCATGTCCGCGAGCGGCCCTCACGGGCCGCTCGACGCGCGTGATGAGGTGGCGCAGCACTTCCTCGCTGATCAGGAGGCCGCGCTCGAGCTCAGAGATCGCCGTAGCCGGCGCCTCGAACAGCACGACGTAGTACGAGCCCTCACGATGATGGTCGATGGGATAGGCCAGCCGCCGGCGGCCCCAGGGGGCCTGCTTGACGATCTGACCGCCGCCGGCCGCGATGGCCCGGGCAGTTCGCTCGAGGGAGGCCTGGACCTTGTCATCCGCAAGATCCGGGCGCAGCACGAGCATGAGTTCGTAACGGCGCATGCGCCAAAGACTCCTTCCCATGGGAAATGCTCCGATGCGCGCATGGCAACGCCATCCGGTCGGAGCCGAAAGGACCACCGTATTCTAGCAGCCCGATGTCCGTCGCGCCTCGCGCCGCGCCGGCCGCCGCACGCCGTGCCAGCCTCGAAGCGGCTCGATCCCGACGCCCGGCGCCCCGGCCCCTTGCCGACCGCGTCCGCCGAGGCACCCGTGGCACTGCTCCCCGCGACTTGTGGGCCATGGCCGGCCGGGTACTGCTGGGTGTGGTCAAACCGCACCGCGAGCGGCACTTTGCACGGCCGTTTGCACGGCTCGCGCCGTACGCTTGTCCACGTCAATCGGCCCGTAGCCGTCGTTTGTTGGGCCGTAGATCAGGAGACGCAAGATGTCGTCCAACGCACCCAGAGCCCGTCAGCACGGACAGGGTCTGGCGGAATACGCGCTCATCCTCGCCCTCATCGCCATTCTCGCGATCACGGCCCTGCTCTTCCTGAGCGGCCAGATCAACACCATCCTCAGCACCATCGGCCACGCGCTCTAGGTTCAGCAGGATGGAGCGCCGGGCCAGCCAATCGGCTCGTCGCTCCAAGGGGTAAACGATAGTAACCCTACCCAGCGCCGGTTTTCCTAAGTAGGCTCTCTGATGAGCATCCATGCCACCGACGACCCGCAAGTCGCCTGACCGATCCGAGCCCCAACCAGCCAGGGTCCGGAGTCGCCAGGCAGTCCTGGTGAAAGGAGGCCGTTCTTGTTCTTTTTCCTTCACCGCGAAGAAGGGCAGGGTCTCGCGGAATACGCACTCATTCTTTCTTTGATCGCGATTCTCGCTGTCGCAGCGCTCATGTTCTTCGGCGGCAATCTGGATTCCGAGATCAGCCACATCGGAGCCAACATCTAGGGACGTCATGGGCTGGACCGAGGCGGGCTGCGCAAGCGGCCCGCCTTTTGGTTTGAGATGACGGCTGCTGGGACGTACGCACCACCCCGGGCCGGGGCCCCGGATGCCGCCTTTACGGCGCTCCCGACGCGGCCGAATATGGCAGACCACGGGCACCTACCGCGCCGCCACGTCCTTCTGCTCAACAGAGACGTCCCCGGTCGACGCCAGCCGCCCTGCATTCGGGATGACCACCTCGCCGATGATGTATCAGCTTCCGCCGAAGGCGGCTGCGCCTTCTTGCTGCTCGACGCGGCGAGGCGCCTGGCCGGCCGAGCGCCAATGAGTGTCGTCTGGCTCCTGGGGCTCTCCGGCTCGGGCAAGTCGACGCTGGCGGAGGCGCTGCGCGGCGCGCTGGCTCCGATCGCCTCGGTCGCCGTCCTCGATGCCGACGCGGTTCGCGCGGCGGTGGACGACAACCTCGGCTACTCGGCGGAGGACCGCCGCACTCAGTCGGCCCGCCTCGGCCGCATCGCCCGCCTGCTCGCGATGCAGAAGCTCATCGTCGTGGTGGCCGACGCATGCTCGGATCCGGAACGGCTGGCCTGGAACAGAGCGAACCTGCCGGGCTACCGCGAAGTCCTCCTGCGAGCCTCTCTGGAGAAGCTCGCCCGTCGCGATCTCCGGGGCGTCTACGCTCGAGCCAACGCCGGGCAGGGGAGCAACGTCGTCGGCGTGGACATCCCGTGGCACGAGCCTGCCTCGCCCGACCTGACGCTGAACATGGACGACCCAGAGCCGCCCGAGGTCCTCGCCCTGCGAGTTGCGGTCCTGATCCCGGAGTTCGTCGCGGCGGCCACGGCGGCGGCCCACAACATACCCGTTCGGGGATCCTCCCCCACCCGCTTCCCCTGACCCGGGCGCGCGTTCTGGGTCGGCGCGCGAAGGGCTGGTGCCGGAGGCGAGATTCGAACTCGCACGACCGTGCGGGCCAGGGAGTTTAGGTGCCGGGCTGGCTGTCCGATACTGGCCGATACAGTCCCCCTTCACGCACGGAGGGAAGGAGTCGCGGGCCAGCGAAGGCGGCCGATTCCAGCCCGTATGCTACCGAGGACTGCTACCAGAACTCCGGTAAGCAGCCCCCGACGCAGCCGCTCGACTGGCCGGCCGGGATCGTCGGCGACCAGCGGGAGCGGGGGCCGGGGCGAGACTAGCGGGAGGACGTGCGCGCCGTTCTACTCGTGGGCTACCAAGCGCCACGACAGCCTGAGGGACCCCTCGGTTGGCGCTTGGTCGATGAAGGCGGTCAGCACGTTGACGCGAGGCGAATCGTGCGGCTGAGGTACCGGCTGACCCGATCTACGCAGGCCTTCCAGGTACATCTCGCGGGCATCCGCCAAGTTCTCTAGAGCCTCATCGGGAGTGCTCCCGTGGCTCGTGCAACCTGGGAGGCCGGGGTGTCGGGCTACGTAGATCACGCCGTCACCGTACTGTTCGGGCGCGATCTCAACGTCGAAGCCGGGTTCTGGGCGTTGGACATCGATGCGGTCAGCGATGAGCGTCATAGGTCAGGATCCAAATCTAGCAGTAGGTCGATTAGCTTCACTGCGTCATCAATATAACCGGTAGGCAGGGGATCGGCCCGTCGGACCGTTGCCTGAAACCAGGGGTACTTTGGGTGGCGGAACAGCGAGTGCTTGCTCCCTTCGTCCTTTTCGAAGCCGAAAGCCAGATAGAGGGCTTCGAGATCTGAGGGCCGCCAACCGTTCCGGCTGGCCTTCATCCGCCGGAGGAGCTTGCGGCCGCGAGTCACGTTTCGGGCTCAACCGCAATCTGCACGGCCTCCAAGGCGACCCGCGCCTTGGGCTCGCCGTTGACGGTGATCTCGAAGCTGTAGGTGCCCGGCTTGGGGATGACCAGGTTGGCGAGGGTCAGGATGCTGTCACCTGTGAAGACGAGTTGGCCGGACTGCTCGGGGACGGTGAGGCTGGACTCCAACTCCATCAAGCGGTTCCCGTCCGCATCCATGAAGAAGACTTTCAGCGCCTTTGTGGTGCCGAACTCGGTCGGACCGCCGACAAGCCGGAAGACGAGGGCGCACATGGGCAGGGCGAATGGGTACCGGGGAAATTGAACGCGATTGAAGATGCCCAGGATGTTCAGCTTGCCCGAGCCGGTCGTGTTCGCAGCGTCAGCGAGGACAAGCAGCGGAATCTCCACCGGCGGCACCTTTCCTAGCGGACCATCCACCCGAGAGCACCTCCAGTCTACGCCAGCGCCCGGCCCGTTTCCGGCCCCTTCACATGCCCCGCAAAGGTCCGCCGGGGGCCCGCCCCGGTGACCCGTGCAGCACCAGGCCGGGCGCGGCGGCAACCCAAGAGGGACCCGTGGACTACCACTGAGGCGACTCCGGCATGTTTCGGCCGGTCCTGCCGTGGGCCGGTCTGGCTGGCAAGCGGCGCCTCGGCGGGCTTGAACGGAGTCTCCGGGCGGCGGACGACGCCTGGGCATAAGCGGCCAGAACGTGGCAGCCGGCTTCACGCGGCCGCCCTACTCAACGAAGGCTAGATAGCTGCAGCCGCACCAGCCCAACTCGCAGTCCGCGTGTGGCACCCTAGGCGCCTGGAGCTCGGCCGTAATGGGCACTACTCGATCCGCCCCGGTCGAGCAGACCTCACAGCCGCAGCCGGACACGTCAACGCGTTTCACACCCTGGGCGGCATACGCACGTAACTCGGCCTTCGCGGCCTCGGCTTCGAGCTTGAGCACCTGCGGGGAGGACCGGTCCTCGTCCTGCTCTCGGTACAGCTGGAGCGCCAGCTCGAAGTAGACATGGCTCGCGTCCTGCCAGGCCCCACGCCGCAACGCCTCAAGGCAGAAACGGTTTGCCGCTACCCACCAGACGTCGCGCCCGGTGTACCCAGGCCCCTTGGCCGCAAGCTCAGCCTCAATGCGGGCGACGCCGTCCTCGCCAGCCCATTCCACAGCACGGCGCCGCATCTGTTCGCGCTCCTGCCCGAGCCGATAGGCAGTCCATTGCGCCTCAAACGCGGTCAGGTCCCCCTCGGCCAACAGATGCCGCAGTCCGTCCGGCCCTGACCGTACCCAAATCGGCTGCCGGCATGTAGGGCACTTGCGCTTCGCCTTCGGCGGTGGGTCCAAGACGACGCCGCACGATGGGCACGCCGTCCCTGCATACGGCCGCTCGCCCGCTGTGCCCGGCGCTGGCGGCGGTGTGGGCGTGGCGGCGGGGGTCGGCGACACAGCGGGCTCGGCCGATTGGCCTCGAAACCTGCGGAGCAGTCCCATTCGCCCCCCCTTTGGAGTCGGTGTCTGGCCAGTCTAGCCCGCGCCCGAGCCCCCGACGCAGCCGCGAGCTGGCCGGCGCCGGGCCGGGATCGTCGGCGACCAGCAGAGCGGGGGTCGGGGCCAGGCCGGAGTGCGGCGCCTAATCGGCCGCTTGACTCAAGAGCGCCGCGGCGGTCTCGCCCGTTGTGCCCAGACCTCGCCCCACCCTCAGAGTCGGTCGAGAAGCTCCGCCTTCTTAGTTTCAAACTCCGCGTTGGTGAGTATCCCATCGTCGCGGAGTGCTGCCAGCTTCCTCACTTGCTCCAGCGGATCGATTGGCGCTGGGGCTGCGGGCTTGGGCTGCGCCGCGGGCTGAACTGGCGCGTTTTGAAGCAGGAGGGCTGCTCGTAGGCTCAGCCAGAGCAGGAGCGCTGCGCCGATCGCCAGGAATGCGAGCAGCCCGTTCTGAACACCGAGGAGTACGTCGTTAACCAGGGGCTTCGGATCGGCATCGAAGTGTTGGTGGCACATGTCGCCAATCCCGAGAGCCGCAGGGGCGAGGCACATGGGGACCGAGTACTGCGTACTGGGGGCTCGACTGCTCATCCCGTCGATCACTATCACGGAACCGGAGTCGTAATAGACACACAGGCCCCCGATTAGTTTGCCGTAGTCACATACAGGCGCCGTCACGGTATCCCGCGGCTGCAGTGCGCCTATGTCCGACGCGAGTCGCGTTGGCCCGACCGACAGGATCGCCCAGGCCAGCGCAACGCCCGCGGCCAGAAGCCAGGGCGTCCGTCGGGCCCATTGCTTCTGCCCCGGAACCGCCATCGGCTGTGCGTTCGCCGAGGCCGGGGTATGTGACTCGACCGCAGTGGCGACTGGCGACGACACAGGCGCGATGAACTCTGGTTGGGCAGGCGACGGCGTGACGGGGCGGCGGGCTGTAGCAAAACTCCGAGGCGACGTTGGCGCAATGGACTCTGGTTGGGCAAGCGACGGCGTGTCAGCCAACGGCGCCTGTGGCTGCCGCTCGACCGCAGTGGCGACTGGCGACGACACAGTCAAAGTCGGTTCCGATGCCTTGTTCTCAAGGAAGCGGCGCGCGAGGACTCGGTACATGGCCCAGCTGAGGCCGATGGTCATGAGAAGGATCTCGACCCCGCCGTACGTGTCGTACTGCGACCCCGAATTGGCGAACATGGCCGGGATGTCGATGCCGACCACCAACAGGCCGACGGAGAGGAACGTCGCAAATACATACCCGGCGATGATGCTGAAGATGACGATAAGGGGTTGCTTCACGGCACTGGGAACTCCCACTGGCTACAGGCGAGTGTCACTCGGGTTCCTGACCCCGACCATAGTCAAGAGGTAACGGGTCGAAAGCCCGCCAATCGACCGCGGCCTCGTCCGCGGGCCTGAGAGCCGAGGAGCGCGGAGAGCTCGCAGCCGGCCTAGCTGTCACGACGTAGCCAACCAGCGTAGCGGGGGGCCGGGGCGAGACTAGCTGGTGCTGCTTATCGGCGGCTTATCGAGGCTTTGGAGATCGTCTGTCGGGTGGGCCATCGTAAGGTAGTCCCGGATGAACCTAGCGGGCACCTCGCTCCCGTCACCAGCCGCAAGTCCGACGATTTCCAGGACGTACGCGAACATCGCGCCCGCGATGAGGCGCAGGAGGTCGAGCCGGTACGGCGACACGTCTCCTAGATACCTCAGGCCCGTCTCGGAGTCCTCGGCGGTCGCCTTGAAGGACGCGGCTTCCGTATGGTCCCATGGGCTGACGGACCGATACACGGCATCGTATGCCTGGCGCATCGCCATCTTGTGGCCGGGGTCGCTCTGCTCGATTTCCGTGACCATCCGGTCAATGTGCGGCATCGGGCGGTCGCCGTAGTTCTTGCCGGCCGCCTTGCTGCGTGTGACCGCCTCGTCACGCCACGCTGTCTTCTGCTCAATGCTTTCGACGATGGCCGCGGTCGTAAGGTCACCTCGGACCCGGACGCCAAGGTGCCTCTCCGCCTCGCGGATGGCCGTAAGGTCGCGATCCTCTGACTGAGCGAACCACAGTTCTCCGTGGAGCGTTGGGTCAAGCGATATCCATTTCGCGAGGATCGCCGCCTCGACCAGGGGACGCAGAGCGAGGATTGGTCCGATTTCGGCCGGGCTCGACAGAGAGTGGATGAAGTTCGCGTAGAGGCTCTGGGCCCGGACGCCGATGATGGTGGCGTAGAACTTGGCGTGGGAGTCCTGTTTGGTGGGGTCGCCGATCCCATCGCCGAACTTGAGCAGGAAGGCCTCGGCGATGGTGAGGGTGTCCGCCTCCGCGGCAGCAGGCTCGTTGGGACTCACCACTTGTTTCCCAGGGTTGAGCTTCTTCTGCCTGATTGCTCGCGATCCCTTCCCCATTTGCGTCAAGTCTAGGGCCCCGACGCAGCCGCTCGAACTGGCCGGCACCAGGCCCGCGGAACGTCGGCGACGCGCCGCGATCGGGTGTCAGATCGGGCGTCAGGCAAGGTAGAGCCCAAAGCGGCAGGCTACGCTCGCACGGTGCCGGTGATCGCCGCTGCGCTGTGACCCCTCGCCCTCGGCGTAGAGTTCATTTGAGCGCGTCCCGACTCCGCCAAGAGGTGTCGAGAATGGAGATCAAACCCATTGCTGAGTGGAACTGCCCATACGCTGGTCACTTGGGCATCAGGCTATTCGTAAGGGACGAGGTTGCGCCTGCCGTCCGTAACCAGATCGTGAGGCAGTTGAGTTCAGCGATACCCACTGTCCAGAGCGACGACGACCTTGAGGCGGCGGTCCGCTCGATTGTCGCGGCGTTAGCGGACACCGTCAGCTTCAGTTACTACCCAAGGGGCGGTCACGACGACCCGGCCAGCCTGTACGTGCACATTGGCCTGCTTCCTTGGCCTCAGGACATTGAGCCCCCGACGTAGCCGACTAGCGGAGCGGGGGCCGGCGCCAGGGTAGCGAGCGCTGCTTATCTGCGGCTTGCGCTCCGGCTCGGCCCTTAGCGTCCGACCAGGCCCTGCCGGACAGGTCACTCTCGGCCCCCTTCCGACGGCAGCGCATGAGCAGCGCCGTGTGCACGCTCAATTCTGGTGCCGGAGCAGGGACTCGAACCCTGACGCCCTTGCGGGCCGCGGAGTTTAAGTCCGCTGCGTCTGCCTGTTCCGCCACTCCGGCACTCGCCGCGAAGCGTAGCGCGGGTCGGGCGCCCGTGGGCTACTGGAACGGCGGCTCCAGCACAGCAGGCGGGCCGCCGGAGCACAGCCCCGTTATGTGCGCGCCATCGGTCAGGACGACATTGCCGTTCTCATCGAGGATCTCGAGGCTCGGTGCGAAGCGGGCCCGATATCCGGCCGGCCAGACCACGTCTGTGCGCTGCGGCGTCGTCGATCCGGTGGAGCTTTCTAGCCAGGCAATCCGCGGATCGGTCGCGCTCCCGTGCAGCACGGCATCGGCTCCGACTCCTGCGCATATGTTGTAGGGGAGCTGGTTGATGGTCGGCAATGCCAGGTCGCCCGACGGCAGCGTTCGTACCGATGGCACGTACGACGGATCGTCGGCCGCGACGAAGCCCCAGCCACCAACCGACCTCAGCTGCCCGGAATCGTCCCCAACGACGAACCACCCGCTCGACCCGCCCTGAAACGCCATCTCCGGCCAGCGGGGCTCTGGTCCGGCGACGCGGACGTACCACTGGATGTTGGGGTCGCTGCTCGAGGAGCCGCCCGAGACGCCCCGGCCCGGTTGCAGCGTGTAGAGGTCCACCAGACCCACGGCGTCCATCGAGACGATGGCATCCTCAGGGTCGAGCGCGGACCGAAGCGCGGCGGCGACCCGGTTTGCGTCCAGGCGCGGCGTCAGCGCCTGGCCCGTGCTGTCTGCGCCGATCCAGACGTTCGGGCCGAAGCTCTTGCCGTCCAGCCACGCGAGCTGGTCCACGACAAAGGCGGCGTCGCAGACCGCTTCGTCGGATCCGCAGGCGGCCGCGCGGACGTCGTGGAAGTGCCCGACGATGACTACGGGCGAGGGGTCGTACGAGCCGGGCGACGACTGGTCGCTCACCGGCAACAGCGATCCAACGCCGGAACCCTCCGGTTCGAGGGCGGCGATGTACGGGCCGCTGGGCGTCTGCTTCCCGCTGACCCCGTTGCCCTCGAACTCGACCAGCCGCTCCGCGGTCTCGGAGACGAAGAGCTTTGCGGACGCGCAGGTCTCGACGAGGGCCGGGCCGGGCGTTTCGGCCGGACAGCCCATCGGGAAGGTCGGGTCGTACCAGCCTTTGATCGCCACCAGGGCGTCGCCGACGATCGCGCCACCCTTCTCCGCGGCGAGGGCCCGGCTCACGGTCTGAACCGGCAGACCGTCGACCGTTGTCGGCTCCGTCTGGCTGCTCGGGCCGGTCGTCGATCGGAACGCCAGGCCAGCGACGATCGCGGCGGCGATCACGACGGCAACCGCGCCGCCGAGCAGCCGCAAGGCCGGCCGCCCCAAGGCGGAACCTAGCGCGCCTCGCCGGCTCGGCCGTTCCTCGGCGGCCCTGCGGACCGCTTCGACCGTCGCCGCGGCAAGCTCGTACGGAGCCGGCTTGTCCGCAATCGTCCGGTATGCCGCATCCAGACGCTCGTCGCTCCAACCGGTCATCGGTGCTCCTCCTCGTGGAGCGCCTTTTCGAGCGCCGCACGCGCTTTGAAAAGTCGCGACTTTGCCGTCCCTTCCGGGATGCCGAGCGTCGATGCGACCTCGGCCACAGGCCGACCATCGATGTGGTGGAGTGCGAGCACCGCCCGATGGTCGTCCGACAACCGTCTCAGGGCCGTCCGCAGGAGATCGCCGTCGGATGGCCGCGGCGCGGCAACCGCAGAGCGTGCCGCCTCCAGCTCCGCCATCGGCATCTCGCGTACAAGACGGCGGCCGCGCGACCGCCGGATCATCCGGCAGGCATTGACGCTGACCCGCTGCAGCCACGCTTCGAAGCGGTCCGAATCCCGCAGGTCCGCGAGCTTGCGCCAGGCCGCGATGAAGGTCTCCTGTGCCGCGTCCGCCGCGTCCGCGTCGTCGCCCAGGATCGCGAGATCGAGCCGGTAGATCGCGTCCATTCGACTTCTCACCAGCGACTCGAAGGCGGCAACATCGCCGGCGCGGGCAAGGTCCACGAGCGACCGCTGGTGGCCCGCCTCGATCACGGATCGCCCCTCCTGTCGCATCTTCAGACGCCTTCGACGCCTTCAATCACTCGATGCCGCTCGATCGTCGGAGGTTCACGTACTCGGCCGCACGCCGCGCAATTGTGCCTGCGTAGGATGCCAGGGGAAAGTGGAGGCGACGAGCGGATTCGAACCGCTGAATAGAGGTTTTGCAGACCTCCCCCTTAACCACTTGGGTACGTCGCCTCGACGCGGGCCGGCGGGGAACCGGCGTGGAGCGGGTCAGACTGGCTGCCCCTCGAGNNCTGTCGGCGGACGCCCGCCAGGGTCGGGAGCTGTGAGGGAGTGGAGCGGAAGACGGGACTCGAACCCGCGACCCTCACCTTGGCAAGGTGATGCTCTACCAACTGAGCCACTTCCGCTCGAAAACCATGCCAGCCGTATATGGTGCCGAGAGCCAGGATCGAACTGGCGACACCGCGATTTTCAGTCGCGTGCTCTACCAACTGAGCTATCTCGGCCCGGTCTGACGGACTGGCTGCCCGTCGGCGCGGGGAAAGGTACCACGCCGGGCCGAAACGCTGCAAGGCGACCGCCCGCACCCTTTCGGGCCCCGGCCGATCGCCTATTCGAGCCCCGTCAGCTGGCGCACCTCGGTCGGATTCATGGGCGGATCGCCCGTGAGCTGGCGCAGGCGGTTGATCCGATCGACGATCGGCGGATGGGTCGAAAAGAGAGCCGAGCCGCCGCCGAGCTTCTTGAGGGGATTGACGATGTAGAGGTGCTGGGTGGCGCCGTTGACCGAATGGAGCGGCTCGTTGTCCGAAGCCAGCTTGGCCAGGGCGCTCTCCAGGCCGTGCGGGTTGCGGGTCAGCTCCACCGACGACGCGTCGGCGAGGTACTCGCGCTGGCGGCTGACCGCCATCTGCACGAGGGCTCCGAACACGTAGCTGACGGCCGCCATGACCACCCCGACCAGCAGCAGAATGATCGCGAACCCACCGCCTCCTCCACTGTTGTTATTGCGGCGCCCGCCACCGAAGAAGAACGTGTATCGCAGGAAGAAGCCCGCCAGCAGCGCCAGGCTGCCGACCATCACGCCGACGATCAGAGTGAAGCGGATGTCGTAGTTGCGGACGTGTGACAGCTCGTGGCCGAGGACGCCCTGAAGCTCTTCGCGATTCATCTTCTGCAGCAGGCCGCTCGTCACGGCCACTGAAGAGTGCTGGGGGTCACGGCCGGTCGCGAAGGCGTTGGGCGAGGGGTCGGTGATGATGTAGACCTTGGGCATCGGTACACCAGCCGCGATCGCCATCTCGTTGACGACGTCGTACAGCGCCGGGGCCTGTTGCGCGCTGACCTCCTGGGCGTGCGAACTCGACAGCACGAGCTTGTCGCCGCCGTAGTAGGAGAACAGGGCGCCGACCGTGCCGATGCCGACGGCGATGACCAGGGCGCCGATTCCAAACGCCACTTCGTCGCCGCTGCCATAGCCGATGCTGTAGCCGATCACGAATCCAAAAGCAGCCAGGAAGGCGATGACGACAAGGGCCAACACGAAGGACTTGCGGCGGTTGGCCGATTCCTCGGAATAGAAGGTGGTGGTTGTCACAGACGCAGCCTCAGGGGGTGAAGCCGCGCCACGGTCTGCGGCGCGGCCCAATTCCGATCCCAGATGTGCTACCCGAGATTGACGACCGGAACTGCCGTGGCGTCCGCGTCGGCCGCGAAGAACTCACGCTTCGTGAAGCCCATGGGCCCAGCAATGAGTACGTTCGGGAAGACCTGGAGCGAATTGTTGTACTCCAAGACAGTGGCGTTGTAATGCTGGCGAGAGAACGAGATCTGATTCTCCGTCGTCGTCAACTGTTCCTGCAGCGACAGCACGTTCTGGTTGGCCTTGAGATCCGGGTAATTCTCGACGACCGCGAAGAGGGACCGCAGCGTGCCGGTTAGCGCGTTCTCGGCCTGACCCTGCGCGACCGGGCCCTGCGAGCCAGCGGCGACGGCATTGGCGCGTGCCGTGGTAACCGCCTCGAGGACTCCCTTTTCGAAGTCCATGTAGCCCTTCACCGCGTTCACGAGGTTCGGGATCAGATCGTGACGGCGCTGGAACTGGACTTGGATCTGGGAGTTCGCCTCGTCGACGCGATTGCGCTTCGTTACGAGACCGTTGTAGATCCCGACCAGGATCAGGACCAGGACCACCAGTACGACGATGATGATGATGAGCGGGACCACGTGTCCCTCCTCCGATCGAGATGGGCCGCACAGGAGCGTGCGGCGTCAGTCTAGCAGGCGTCCACCTGAGCCACGCCTGAAGGTCCGCGGCGCGGAGCAGGGCCCGGCGCGCAGCCGCCTGATGGCGTTCACGCTCGTTCGACTTGCGGGACCGGCCGAAGGTTCGCTCGGCGCCATTGCCCGGGCGGCCTGGCCTGCGGGCCGCCGGCGAATCCTCCCCAGCCCAGGCGCGAGGAGATTTGGACAAATGCAAACCCGGGCGGCACGAGGGCGATTCCGACGGCCGTCGCGACGGCCTGGTGCCCTGGAATCGGGGTTCGCAATGGGTATCCACGCTCAGCCACGGCTGCCAATCCCGTTCCGCAGGCCGTTTCGGCCCGTTCCGGTCCAGTCGATCTGCTCCCGTGCTGCCCCGATTTGCAGATGTCCAAGTTCGAGAGTGGGCAACACCGGGCGCAGCCCGATCGAGAAACCGGCGCAGACGTGGCCGATGTGGGTTGGTGGGCGGTGCAGGATTCGAACCTGCGACATCCTCGGTGTAAACGAGGCGCTCTAACCACTGAGCTAACCGCCCGGAAAGCCGCGGTGGCCGCGCAGGCCGCCTCGCGGCCGGTTTCTTGTTTCGCGCAGGCCGCCTCGCGGCCGAAGATCTCAAGAAGAGGGTGGTGCCCAGGCCGGGACTTGAACCCGGATGACCGAAGTCATACGCCCCTCAAACGTACGCGTATACCAATTCCGCCACCTGGGCACGAGCACTGTCGCGACGCCTCCGCGCCGCCTGAATGATTCCTGGTGCCGAGGAGGGGATTTGAACCCCTACAGCCTTGCGGCCACTGGCTCCTGAAACCAGCGCGTCTGCCAATTCCGCCACCTCGGCGCACACAGCGGCGGGGCTACCCGTCGCTGGCGAGGCGCCAGTCTAGCACATCCCAGTAGCGACCCGAGGGATCGGCAATCTCATTCGTCGAGATCCCCTGGACGCGATCCGAGATGACGAATTCGTAGTCGGCAAAGCATATCGGGAGCATGAGGACGTTTGTCGACACGTACTTCTCGACGGCCGAAATGGCAGTCTGGCGAGCGGCAGGGTCGGAGGTTGTCCGGACGGCCGTCAGCAGCTGGTCGAGCGAGGCGTCAGTGACGCCCGAGAGATTGGACCCGGCCGGTGCCGCCTGCGACGACAGCAGAAGCGGGCTGACGTCCGGATCGAGCCCGAGCTGGTAGTCGACCACGGCCGCGTCGAAGTCGCCTGTTGACAGATTCTGCGTGTAGTCGGCGGCATCGACCGTTTGCAGGCTGACGTCGAGCCCGAGGTCGCGCCACTCCGCCGCGACTTCAACGGCGATCTGGTACGTGACGGGGCTGGTCGTCTCGTCCGGGCTGAGCAGCTTGATCGCGTAGGGGCTCTTCGCGTTTGGCAGCGTCCAACCAGATTGGGCGTGGATCCAGCCGGCGGCGACGAGGTCAGCTGCGGCATCGGACGTGCTGTATGCAGTGGCCGTAACCGCGGCCGGGTCGTACGAGGGCGACCAGTTCGGAAGCGGCCCGTCGGCCACGGTCCCGAGGCCGAGCAGAGCCGTCTCGAGGATCGTCGACTGATCGATCGCGGCGAGCAGCCCCTGGCGCACGCTCAGCTTTCCGAACTCAGGATGAGAGGCGCGCTGGTTCAGGACGACCGAGTACAAGCTCGTCAACGGATACCGACTGATGCCGGCACCGGCACGGGTCGCGGCGGCCTCGACCGACTCGGGCGTAAGGCCCCCCAGCGTATCCAGGTTGCCGGCCTGGAAGCTGGCTACCGCGGACGCCTCGCTGTCGAAGAAGATCATGTCGATGTTGTCGATGTTCCCAGGTGCGGCGGCCGTGGCGCCGGTCGTGACGCCTGCGGTGACAGTGGCACCGGCGACGCTGCCCGAGGCGCCAGCCGAACCCGGTGTGTCGCCGGCCGCTGAGCTGACGCTGGCCGTCGGTACGTCTGCGACGCGCGTCAGCAAGATGTGAGTGTCGTCCATCTCCGCGATTCGGTATGGCCCGTCGCCGATTGGCTGGGCGCTGAAGTCCGAGTCGGCGAGGTCGGTCACGTCCGTCTGGGCAAGGAGATGCTGAGGCAGGATCGGCAGCAATGTCTGCCGCAGAAAACCTCCGAGGGGAGTCGTCAGCGTGAAGCGCACCACGTTGGAACCCACTGCAGTGGCCGTGATCCCCTGCCACGACCCGCCGAGCGGACCGTCGTAGTTCGCGTCCTGGGCGAGACCCACGGTGAAGACGACGTCGGCAGCCGTGACCGGCTGGCCGTCCTCCCAACGGGCGTCGGTGCGCATGTTGAACGTGTAGGTCAGACCATCCGGCGAGACCGCCCAGGAGCGAGCCAGATCGGGCAGCAGCGTGCCGTTCGGGCCCGCACGCAGCAGACCACGAAACAGCAGCGCCACGAGGTCCCGGTCGACCTGCGTGCTCGCCGTCAACGGGTCGATCGAGCTCGGATGACCGACTACGCCCTCGCGGTATGTGACGGCCGGCGTCGGCGTGGCGTAGATGGGTGTGGGCTCCGGAGACTCTCCGTAGTCCGTGGCGTACATCGCCCCGCCGACGATCGCCAGCATCAGAATCAGGCCGGCGACGGCAAACCGATCACGCCGTTTCATTGGCTCGAGACTGCCCTTCGCCTGGTACCCGGACGCCTGGGTCGGGGATCAGTGCGGCAGCAGGAAGCTCGCCTCGGAGAAGACGCAGAACATGACCGTCAGCAAGATCGTGAACTGCCAGAGGCGCCGCTCGACCCCGCGCCGGCTGCGGTACACGGAAGAATCGCCGCCGAAGGTGGCGGACAGCCCGGAGCCGCGCGCCTGGAACAGGATGGCGAGCATCAACATGATGCCTACCAGGTCTTGGCCTAAGGCCAGGGGTGGATTCACTGTGTGCTGCAACCTCTATGTGACTTCGCCCCAGAGCGGACCGGCGCATGGTAGCACACCAATGCGGCCTCCCGGCTGTGAGCGCCGGAGGGCCGCGCCGTGCGACGGAGCGCCTGGTCAATCCTTCGGCGCGAGCAGGGAATGGCCCGTGACCTCGGGCCACCGCTTCAAACCGCCGATCTCCAGGATCGTCGGCGTCACGTCGGCAAGCCGCCCGTCCTTGAGGCGCTCGCTCTCCACATACCGGCCGATGCCCAGGAACGGGACGGGGTTGAGGGAGTGCTTGGTGACCGGGTTACCGGCCTCGTCCTTCATCTCGTCGGCGTTGCCATGGTCGGCGGTGATGAACATGACCGCGCCGGGGGCCAAGGGATTGCCGGCGTCCACGGTCAGAACCGCGTCCGCGACGCGACCCAGGCACGTGTCCACCGTCTCGCAGGCCTTGACGGTGGCATCCCACACGCCCGTGTGCCCGACCATGTCCGGGTTGGCGAAATTGGCCACGATCAGGTCGTACTTGCCGCCAGAGATAGCCTCCACGAGAGCGTCGCACACGCCGGCCGCTGCCATGGTCGGCTGCAGGTCGTACGTGGCGACCTTGAGGCTCGGGATCAGCTTGCGATCCTCGCCCGGCCACGGCTCCTCGCGACCGCCGTTGAAGAAGTAGGTCACGTGAGCGTACTTCTCGGTTTCGGCGACGTGGAACTGCGTCCAGCCCGCCTTCGAGACGGCCTCGGCGAGCGAGGGGACGACCTCTGGGCCGAAGACGACCTGGACCGGCAGATCGGCCTCATAGGCGGTCATCGTGGCGTACAGGATTCCCTTTGGCGCCGGTCCGGCCGCATTTCGGTCGAAGGCGGTGAAGTCGGTGTCGGCGAGGGCGTGGGAGAGCTGACGGGCGCGGTCGGCGCGGAAGTTGCAGTGCAGGACGGCATCGCCGTCGGCGATGGTGCCGTGGTCGACGCCGTCGATCACGGTCGGAACGATGAACTCGTCGTTCTCGCCCCGCGCGTAGCCCGCCTCCACGGCGGCCACGGCAGAGGGCGCGTGGAAGTCGGCCACGCCATGCACGATGGCGTCGTAGCCCTTCTTCGTTCGCTCCCAGCGCTTGTCGCGATCCATGGCGTAGTAGCGGCCGCCGATCGTGGCGATCTTCGCGTTTGGGTGAACCGCGGCCAGGCGCTTCTCCAGGTCCGGCACGAACTCGATTGCGGATCGCGGCGGCGTGTCGCGACCGTCCAGGAGCCCGTGGATGCGGACGCGCTTGACGCCCTGACGGGCCGCGAGCTCGGCCACGGCGACCAGGTGCCGGTCGTTGGCGTGGACGCCTCCGGGACCGACCAGGCTGATCAAGTGAAGGGTGTGATCGGCCTCCTTCGCGCGAGCGCACAGCTCCAGGAGGACCGGCCGAGCGAAGAAGTTACCCGAGGAGATCGACCTGTCGATCCGCGGCAGATCCTGCAGGACCTCCTGGCCTGTGCCCAGGTTGAGGTGTCCAACCTCGGAGTTGCCCATCTGACCCTCAGGTAGACCGACGTACTGCTCCGAAGCCTCCAGGGAGCAATGCGGCCAGCGCTCCAGGAATTCGATCCAGTTGGGCATGTGGGCCTGGGCGATGGCGTCGACGGCGGGATCGTGCCCGATGCCGAAGCCATCGAGGACCACGAGAACGATCGGGCGGGGGCGCTTCGAGCCTGCGGCGCTGGAGGCGCTCATGCCGGCTCGCCCTCGGCGCCGGCGCGAGCCTTCGCGGTCATGGCGGCGCGAGCCACCATGCCGGCCATCTCGTCGGGCTTGAGGGAGGCGCCGCCGACCAGGCCGCCATCGATGGAATGCTCGCCGAGGAACTCGCCGATGTTCGCGCTGGTCACGCTGCCTCCGTACAGGACCGGCACATCCTCTGCCAGCCTGCCCCAGCCGAGGTCGGCGGCGAGAGTCGAGCGGATCGCCTCCGCCATGGCCGCGGCATCCGCGCTCGAGGCCGTTCGGCCGGTGCCGATGGCCCAGACCGGCTCGTAGGCGATGACGAAGCCGGCGGCGGTCAGCGCCTCGACGTCCTTGCCCGCCAGGGCGCCACGCAGCTGAGTGGCTACGACCTCCACGGCGCGGCCGGCCTCGCGCTCGGCCAGGACCTCGCCCACGCACAGGATGGGGCGCAGGCCGGCGCCGATGGCGCGAGCCAGCTTCTTGCCGATCAGCTCGTCGCTCTCGAATTCGTCGCGGCGTCGCTCAGAGTGCCCGATGATGACCCACGTGGCCAACCCGGCCAGCATCGACGCGGAGATCTCGCCGGTGTAGGCGCCGGCCTGCTCGTGATGGACGTTCTGGGCGCCGACGGCGACGTTCTTGCCGGCCAGCGCGTCCCGAACGGCGGCCAGGCATACGTAGGGTGGGCAGATGACTCGGATGACGCCCGGCTCCTCGGTGCGGGCGGCGATGGTCGCGGCCAGCTCTCCAGCGTCCGCGGGGGTGGTGTTCATCTTCCAGTTGGCGGCAATGATTACAGGTCTCATGCCGCCAATGATGACAGAGCGGGAGGACGTGCCGGAGGGACAGTCGGCCCCTCAGCCCGCGACCGACGGGCCCTGCCGGTGTGTCAGTCGGCCCCGCTTCGAGACCGCGAGCGCTTCCCTACTCCCTCGTCGGCATGGAGCGCCAGGAATTCGATGCGATCCAGGGCCCGCTGAACGGCCGAACGGTGGATCTGCAGCCGCTCCGCCAGCTCCGTGAAGGTGGCCTCGGGGATCTCGCGTCGGGTGTCGGCCACGAGACGGACCAGGTTCGACTGCCGGGCCAGCCTGCCGTCGGCCTCGACCGCGTCGATCGCCTCCAGCTGGCGGGCGGCCGCTGCAACGCCCCGCTGGAGATTCGCCGATTCGGCGTTGATGACGCGGTTCAAGTCGCCACGCACCGAACGCGACACCTGGCGAGCCTCCAGCTCGAGCAGCGCCGCTCCCCCGCCCACCATGCGCAGGAACGTGCCCACGGTTTCGGAGCTCTTCCACGTGACCACGCCGCGACCCCGGCGCAGTCGCCTCGAAGCGGGAAGTCCCAGTTCGCCGAGACGGCGCGCCAGGGACTCGGCCTCATCGGCGCCCACGACGAACTCCAGATGGGTTCGCCCCGCAGCCAGGCTCAGCGATCCGTGGGCCAGGAAGAGGCCGCGAAGATACGCGGCCCGGCAGTGCTCGGCCGAGCCCGCCCAGTCGAGCGACGAGTCGGTGGCCGTGCGCCCGACGTCGCCGGAGTTGTTCGCGGCCTCGGCCTCGGCCCTGGCTCGCCGCAGACGAACCTCGAGTCGAGCGATGGCCCGGCGTCGAGGTTCGAAGGCACCCACGAGGCCGATGCTCTCGGCCCTACGACAGCATGACCGAGGCGGATCGATCGCCGCCAGCTCGGCCCGCAAAGCCTCCGCCAGATCGCGCTCTGCCGTGGTCAAGCCCGCGCCCCCGGATGCCCCAAGACTGCCGGTTCGATCACGCCGTCCGCGCGGCCCGCGACCGGCGGCGCCCGAGAGACTCGCGCTCGTAGATCTTCATGATCGAGGCCGCCAGTCGAGCCGGATCGTGGTGGTGCGCGTTATCCGGATTCACCACGTCGTCGAGCACCAGGCGCGGCGTGTTCGACTGCGGCCAGACGGATGCCGGAGGCCAGCGCAGCCGGACCGGCTCGGCCGAGTAGGCACCCGGCCTCCTGGCCGCGAACTGATTGTTGGCCAGGACCACGTCGAGGAGCCCCGGGGTGGTGTGCCGTTCGACCGCAGCCAGGTGGTCCGCCAGATCGTAGCCCTGCGTTTCACCAGGCTGCGTGGCGACGTTGCAGACGAAGACCCGCAGCGCCTGCGAGGCGCGGACCGCGCCGATGATGCCCGGCACGAGCAAACTCGGCAGGATGCTCGTGTAGAGGCTGCCGGGCCCGATGACGATCAGCTCGGCCTCACCGATCGCCTTGCGCGCGTCCTCACACGCAACCACGTCCTCGGGCGTGAACCAGACTCGATCGATGCCGGTCGACTTGGCGATCGCGGACTGACCCACGACTTCTGAACCGTCAACCAGGCTGGCATGAAGCGTGACCGCCGTCGCCGTCGCCGGAACGACCTGCCCTCGGACCGCCAGAACCCTGTTCATCTGCCGGACACCCTCTTCGAAGTCACCGCCCTGAACCGAGGCCATCGCGGCCAGCAGCAGATTGCCGATGGTGTGGCCGCCGAGCGCGTCGGCATCATCCCCGGGGAAGCGGTATTGCAGCAGCTCACCCATCAGCGGCTCGGCATCGGCAAGAGCGACGATGCAGTTCCGAATGTCACCGACGGCGGGGATGCCGAGAGATTCGCGCAGCCGGCCGGACGATCCACCGTCGTCGGCCACCGTGACCACGGCCGTGATGTTGCTGGTGCGCACCTTGAGGCCGCGCAGCAGCGTGGACAGGCCGGTCCCGCCGCCCAGTACGACGATCTTCGGCCCGCGGGCCAGGAAGCGTTTCTGGTAGATCACGTCGACCAGGGGCTGATCGGCCTCGGCCGGCACGAACGGCGTGACCAGGACGCGAACCATCCGCCAGGCGCCGAAGGCGAAGAGGGCCACGCCCGCGGCGCCCACGATCAGGGCTCGAATCCCGTAGGGCAGGAACTGCAGGGTGATGGCCGAGAGAAAGGCCTGTGGCGGCCCGGTCACCACGAAATCGCGATAGACCTGGCGCAGCCACAGCGCCCCCGCCAGGGCCAGGCCCAGCTCCCCGACGAAGACCAGCAATAGCCAGCGCTTGACCCCGACTCCGAGCCTCATCCAGCCCCTCAGGACAGAAGCAATCCTCCGAACACGGGGCAACCTCATTCGCGCTCAAGCTCCCGATGGAAGACCGCCACGGTGCCGTAGCCACGTTTCTCGAGCCAGCCTCGAAGCTGCTCGGCGATGACGATGGAACGGTGGTAGCCGCCGGTACAGCCGATGGCCACGGTAAGGCGCGTCTTGCCCTCGCTCTTGAAGCCGGGGACGGTCAGATCCAGGAAACGGGCCAGGAAGTCGAAGAACTGCTGGGCGATCGGCTGGCCCATGACATAGTCGCGCACGGCCGGCGTCAGGCCCGACAGGTGTCGGAGCTCGTCCACGTAGTACGGGTTCTCCATGAACCGAACGTCGAAGACGAGGTCGGCCTCCAGCGGCACGCCGTACTTGAAGCCGAAGCTGATCAGCTGGAAAACGATTCCCTCGTCGGACGCGTTGTCGGCGAGATGGGCGAAGACGCGCTCCTTGAGCTGGCGGAGCGACAGGTCCGAGGTGTCGACGACGATGTCCGACTCGGCCCGAATCGGATCGAGGAGGCGGCGCTCCTCGGCAATCGAGCCGGCGATGCCGCGCCGGCCGGCGAGCGGGTGGCGATGGCGGGTCTCAGAGAAGCGCCGAATCAGCACCTCGTCGCGCGCCTCCAGGAACACCACGCGCGGCTTGATGCCGCGACCCTCCAGCGCCCCGCGCATCGCGGCCAGGGCGAGCGGCGCGTCTCCAGCGCGGACGTCCAGGACGATCGCCACCTTCTCGAACCGGAGGCGATCCTCCGAGACGAGCTCGGCCAGGGCCGGCAGCAGCTCGCCGGGCAGGTTGTCCATGCACGTGTAGCCGAGGTCCTCGAAGAGCTTCGTCGCCGAAGTTTTGCCGGCGCCGGAGAGGCCGCTCAGGATCACGATCCGCTGATCGAGCTCTCTGGCGCGTCGAGATCGACTGTCCGTGGCCTCGTTCACAGAGGACTCCCGACGGGCAGGCGTGTGGCCCGCGGAGGTGAGGTCCGCGGAGTGGCCGGCGCGCCGGGCCTGGTCCGCCCGGAGAGCCCTACCAGCGGCAGCAGCGGCCTGGCTGGCACTCGCCGCCAATCCCCGATCCGTGGCAGGGGTGCCCTCGGGGCGGGGCCGAGGTCGGGTTGCGGGCATGCGAGCCGGTCCCGAGACGGGCGCAGACTGCGACGCCGGCGATTCGCCGGACTTCTCGCCCACATCCGCCTTGCTGCGCATTGCCTAAGTCTATAGCGATGTCTATAGCGATCGGCGGGGCCGCCGGCCCTACGCGGCGCCGTCGCCGGATGGCGCCCCTGGTGGCACGGCCAGGTGGCACGGGGGGTGGCACGGCCGGGGGCGCGGCCGGGTGGCGCGGCCGCAACCGGCGGGCTACGCCGGAACTCTGAGGCGCCTGGCCCACTCAGCGGCGGCGGCGGCGAGGCGCTCGGCCACATCGACCGGCCCGTCATACCCGGAGGCCGCGCCGGCGATCCCACGCGACACGTTTACCAGCAATCCCCCACCCTGCCACTCTCCGGCGGGCGGCGTCACCGCGGGCCCATGGCGCAGGACCGGGTCCACCTCGCCGCCCTGAGCCCCGACCCCGGGCACCAGCAGCGCCAGCTCGGGCGCGATGCTGCGGATCTTCTCGAGCTCGGCAGGTGCCGTGGCGCCGACGACCAGGCCGACGGTCCCGCCCGGACCCCAGTTTCGTGCCCGCCGGGCCACCCTGGCATAGAGCGGCTCCGCCGGCGCCCCGAGGGCCGGATCGGCTGCCACTTCGAGCGATTGCAGCTCGCCCGCGCCGGGATTCGAGGTCCGGCAGAGGACATACGCGAACCTGTCGCCCCGTCCGATCAGGGGCTCGACTGCCTCGGATCCGAGGTACGGGTTCACCGTGACCGCGTCGCAGCCCAGCACGTCGAAGAGCGCGGTCGCCTGGCGCGCGGCCGTCGTCCCGATGTCGGCACGTTTGGCATCGCCGATGAAGACGACCTCGGCCGGCACCCTGGCCCGCAGCCGCTCCAGGGCCGCGCTCCCGGACGACCCGAACGCCTCGAAGAAGGCGAGATTCGGCTTGATGGCCGAGGCGTAGGGCATGGCCGCGTCCAGGAGCACCTCGCAAAAGCGTTCGACCCCTGCGAGGTCGCGGCTGAACCCCGCCGGTAGCGCCTCAGGAACGGGATCCACGCCGAGACACAGGACCGACCCGATGGATCGGGTGCGCGCGCCCAAGCGCTCGAGATAGGAGTTCATCGCCCAGGGGGTAGGCAGACGGCGGTCATGCCATCACTGGGACGTTGCAGTAGGGGCGAGAGCGGATGGCAAGCCCGAAACGGAAGGACTCGGCGCCGCTGCAGAGCCGCTCGGTGCCGCCGTAGCGGTCGGGCTCGGCGCGGATCCATAGCCCGGGATGTACCACGCCGCCGTCGACTGCCCGTCCAGGCCCGAATAGTCCGTCAGGTGGGGTTCGATTCTGAAGGTGAAGTTCCCTGCGGCGTCTGAGATGTAGACCATGTTGAGGTCCACGATTGCGCCGGTGAGATGCATGTAGACGAGCTTATCGCCGTCGGGCGACCAGACCGGAGCCCACGACGCGCCGTCGGTCGTCACCTGCGCGACCTGTTTGCCCGTGGTTGCGTCAAGAACCGCGACGTTGAGAGTGTTGCCGACGACCTTCGTGGCAGCTATGTATTTGCCGTCAGGCGACCAGGACGCCGCCCGGTACCCGCCCGCCAGTTCGTGCGCCACGCCGCCGCGGTAGATCCAGATGCTCGGCGAGCCGTAGCTATGCGAGACGCTCTCCATGGTGTAGGCGAGTGACCCGCCATCGGGAGAAAACGCGGGATCCGACAGGCCCAGAAGGGGGTTGTCATGGAGAGGCAGAGCGGGCCCGAGCTTGCCCGTGGTCAGGTTGACGTAATGGATCATCACGTCCTGAACGGTCGGAACAGTCGGGCCGTCGGACGCGACCGCCGCGGTTGACCCGTTGGGGGAGATCGAAGGCTCCATGATCCAGAAGAAAGTTCGCAAAGAGCCCTGTCGGATCAGGGAGGAGAGGACGTCCTTCTTGCCGGTTCCGTCGGGATGAACGCGGCACAGGACCGGGTAGGTGAGGGAGTAGCCGGTGATCGCCCCGCCGCTGTCGGGGTCGTACCACTGCCCCGTCGTGATCCGGGTATCGACGTAGTAGATCCACTGGCCGTCCGGCGAGAAGGCCGGCTGAGACGCCTGCGAGCCATTCACCGACTCCGTGAGCTGGTGAGCCGTCGTCCCGCTCTGGACCCACAGGACGCCCGACTTCGCGTATACCAGCATGCCGGGCACGGCGATCGCGGGATTGGTGACGAGCGTGCCGGTCGGGGCAGGCGTCGGGGTCTGGCCGCTGGCCACTGGAACGGGAACAGGCGTGGGTGTAGGCGTCGCCTCCTCGGAAGTGGAGAGCGTCGGCGTCCAGTTCATGTAAAGCTGAGCCGTTAGCAGCCCGACAACGAGCAGGCCGACGAGCGACAGCGCGGGAGCGGCGCCCCTGCGACCCCCCGCGAAGGCTCTGCGCAAGCGTGGCTTGCCGGCAGGTTCGATCTGATCGGCAGGTGTAACCGGATCGGTCATGCGGGGATCGGCCCTCTGCCTGGCGCGGAGGTGCCTGCGCCGGCGCGCGACGACGCAACCGCCGCTAATTCGCCCTCGCACGCTACGTCAAGCACTTCCAGCTGGATCGACTCGAAACCTCCGAAGCGGCGACTTGCCGCTCGCGCGACGATGTCTATTCGATCACCCTCCCGGAGCGACGAGGCCAAATCCGGCCTTCGGAATGCGACGGCGTCGAGTACGTCTCGTCCGCGTCCCAATACCAATTGAGTATGCCCTCCGCTCGCCGAACGTGCTCTGACAACCTTCAACCCGGTGAGGCCCAGGGTCGCCGCGAGATTGCCGGGGCCGGTGGGTTCCAGCATCTCGAGCTCCCGGACAAGACGGTAGTCGACCTCGGTCGCCGGCAAAACGATATCCAGGCGCAGCTCAGTGCGTCCGGGCCGCGATGGCGCTGCGGCAGCCAGGCTCAGGAAACGACGCTCGAACTCCGGCCAGCGATCTGCCTCGATGTCGAAACCGGCGGCAGCGGCGTGGCCGCCGTGGCGGACCAGCAGGTCATCGCAGGCGATCAGCGCCTCGGCCAGGTTCCAACTCTGCGGTCCCCGGCACGACGCCCGCAGCAGACCAGATTCCGGATCGATCGGCGAAGCCACGACCGCAGGGCGGCCCGTCTCATCGACCAGGCGGCCGGCGATGAGGCCGATGAGCCCGACCGGCCACTCGCCCCGGACAAGCAGCGCCGGGGGTAGCGACCCGTCCGCCTCGTTTCCGCGGGCAACGATGGCGGGCTCCACGCCCTGGCCGGACTTCACGTCCTGGCCCGCGTCCGCGACCTCGCCGGAGGCCGGACGGAGTCCGAGCGCCAGCCTGGCCTCTGCCAGGTAGCTCTTCGTCAACCTCCGTCGCTCGGTGTTGGCCGCCTCGATCTCGTCTGCCAGGGAGCCGGCCTCCAAGCTGTCCTCGGCCAGCAGCAGCCGTTCGGCACGGGCCGCCTCTCCAACCCTCCCGGCGGCGTTCAGCCGCGGCGCGATGGCAAATCCGATGTCGTCGAGGACCATCTTCTCGGGCGCAATCCCGGCGCGGGCGAACAGGGCAACCAGGCCCGGTCGAGCCGTGTGTCGAAGCTGCTCCAGGCCGAGCCGGGCGATCGAGCGATTCTCGCCCAGGATCGGTGCGACGTCCGCGACTGTGCCGATGATCGCCAGATCCGCCAGCTCACGAACTGGCGTGGACAGGCTGCCACCGTCCGGCGGGTTCAGGAGGAGGTGGGCGAACTTCCAGGCAACTCCGGCGCCGGTAAGGCGCCGGTCTGGATAGGCGCTGTCGCCGCGCTGCGGGTTGACCACCGCCACGGCAGAAGACGGCCACGTGGCCGCGTGATGGTGATCGGTGACCAGGACGTCAATGCCGCGCCGGGCCGCCTCCTCGATCTCGGCGCCGCTGCTCGTCCCGCAGTCGGCGGTCACGATGAGTGTCCGCCCGTCGGCCGCTGCCCGCTCGATGGCCCGGAGTGACAGGCCGTGACCGTCGCCAAGCCGCTCAGGTACGTAGGCCGCGGCATCCAGGCCCAGGCGCCGGAGCGCTATGGCCAGGATTGCGAGCCCGGTCAGCCCGTCGGCGTCGAAATCGCCGTATACGAGGACGCGCTCGCCCCGTGCCCGAGCCGCCGACACCCGCAAGAGAGCGGTCTCGGCATCGGGGAGCAGGCGCGGATCGTGGAGCCCATCCTCCGGAGCGGCGAGGAAAAGGCGCAGCTCATCAGGGCTTGCGACGCCGCGCGCCGCCAGCAGCCGCAGCATGCGCCCGGAGATGCCCCGGGCCGCGCCGATCGCGACGCAATCCGCGTCCACGTCAACGTCGGGCGGCGCGACCCACTGGTAGAGCGATTCGACCATGCCGGTCAGGATGCCACGACTGGCTCATCGGCGACGTATCTGGCGCTTACCGGGCACCCTGAAGGGCCGCCGGGCCATCGAAGACCACAATCAGCCGTTGCTGCGTCGACCGCTGCGCGCCAGGGCTATCTGCTCGGCCCGCCGGCGGTCGTCCCAGAGCTGCCAGACCACGAGCAGCGGGCTGGCATTGAAGATCGACGAGTACGTTCCCGAGATGATGCCGATCAGAAGCGCCAGCACGAAGTAATGGACCGAAGCGCCGGCGAAGAAGAGGAGCGCAAACAGGGTCAAAACCACGGTGAAGCTGGTGTTGATCGACCGGCCGAAGGTCTGCAGGATCGAGTGGTTGACGATCGCATCGAACGGCTCGCCGGCATGGCGGGCCTTGTTCTCGCGGATCCGGTCGTAGACGACGATCGTGTCGTGGACGCTGAAACCGATGACCGTCAGCATGGCCGTCACGAAGAGCGAGTCTATCTGGACCCCGAACAGGGTTCCCATGATCGCGAAGCTGCCCACCACCACGATGACGTCGTGCAGCAGGGCCGCCAGCGCCGTGGCGCCGAACTTGATGCTATGGAAACGGATGCCGACCCAGATCAGGATGCCGAGCGAGCCGAGAAGGATGAGCAGGACGGTCTGCTGGATGAGCTGGGCGCTGACGATCGGACCGACCGTCGTCTCCTCACCGGTGCAGGATATGGGTCCAAGCTTGGGATCGGCCTCGAGAGCCAGCGCAATCCCGGCGAGCTTGCCCTCGGTGGGGACCTGCAGGGCGCAGGCCTTGCCGTTCTGGCCGATGCCGTTCAGCACAGGCGCCGGAGTCGGGGTCGGCGTGGCGGACGCAGACGCGCTTGCGCTCGGCGATGCCGCAGGCGAAGGCGTTGGGCTCGCTGTCGCGCTCGCCGAAGGGCTGGCGCTCGGTGATGCGCCGGCGCCCGCGGTCGCCGACGCGCCGGCGCCCGGCGATGCGCCCGTGCTCCCCGTTGCGGATGGCGTCGCGGTGGGTGCCGGAGTCGGGCTGGGGCTCGGGCTCGGCGATGGCGAGGCGCTCGGCGTGACAGATGCGCTGGCCGACGCGGAGGCGTTCGGGGTTGGCGTGGGCGGAGGCAGCGTGGGCTGCGGGAACAGTCCGTACTGCTTGGTCCGGACCGTGAACATGTTGGACGTGTCCTCGCTCACCTCGGCGTCGGCGACGCCGTTCTGAACGAAGACGGCCCTGACCTCGTCCGCGGAGGCGTTGACGTTCTTGAACTGGACCTGCCATTCGGTCCCGCCGGTGTAGTCGACCGAGAACTGGAGGCCGACCTTGCCGTTGGTGAGCGGCGTCAGCAGGATGAAGATGAAGCCCGGGACGACGATCAGACCCGAGAAGAGGAAGAACCAGTTCCGCTTCCCGATGATGTCAAACACGACCGCGGGCCTCCCTGCGATAGCGACCGGGCAGGGCCCTAGCCTGGAACTCCGAGTCCGTCACGCCGTACAGCCAGGCTCTGGCGGCGAAGCTCTGCTTGACGATGACGCGAAGCAGCGTGCGAGAGACGGTGATGGCCGTAAACAAGGACGTGGCCACACCGATGATCAGGACCAGGGCGAAGCCCTTGATCGTGGCCGATCCGAGGAAGTAGAGGATCGACGCGGTGATCAGGCTCGAGACGTTGGAGTCGAAGATCGAGTTCCAGGCCCGGTTGAACCCCGCTTCGATGGCCGAAACCAGCGTCTTGCCGGCCCGGAGCTCCTCTTTGGTCCTCTCAAAGATCAGGATGTTGGCGTCGACCGCCATGCCTACCGAGAGCACGAAAGCTGCGATTCCTGCAAGCGTGAGCGTCACCGGGATGATCCGGAACATGGCGTAAACAGTCAGCGCGTAGTAGGCCAGAGCCAGGCACGCGATCGCGCCGGGCAGGCGGTAGTAGACGAGCATGAAGAGCAGGACCAGGCCTATGCCGATGGCGCCCGCGAGCAGCGTCTCGTTGAGGAAGCTCTGCCCCAGGGTGGCTGGGACGTCTTTGTCGGTCAGAAACTTCAACGGGAACGGCAGGGCTCCGTACTTGAGGACAGTCGCCAGCTGGTTCGCGCTGTCGGAGGTGAAGTTGCCGCTGATCTGGGCCTGACCGCCGGTGATCGCTTCTGCGATGTACGGCGGCGTCTGCACGACTTTGCCGTCCATCACGATCATGAAGAAGCTGCCGACGTTGCTGGTGCTCCAGGTCGAGAGGGCCGCGGACCCGGTGGGCTTGAGCGTGAGGCTGACGGTCCAGAGGGCCGGCGTTTTCGTAGTGTCAAGATAGGCGCGGACCTGGCTGCCATCGACCTGATCGCCGGAGAACAGAGGTGTGCCCATCGCGCTGGTAACCTGGCTGCCCGCGACGGGGACTGGCAACGTGCCGGCCACCTGGCTGACCGGGTTCGCCGTCGTGTCCATGTAGCCGTAAGTGGTGCGATCCAGCGGGATGAACGTCAGCGACCCGGACGCGCCCACGAGATTCCTGATGGTCTCGGGGTTGGCTGCGCCCGGCACTGACACGACGACCTCATCCGCGCCCTGAGTCTCAACGACCGCTTCGAGCGTACCCGTGCTGTTGACGCGGTTCTCGATGATGCCCTGGATCGTCTGCAAGGCGGACGAGTCCGGGTAGCTGACGACTCCGGTCGTGGGGTCGGTTACCGGCTGCGCCTGGTACGTGACGGAGTAGCCGCCCTTGAGGTCCAGCCCCAGCTTCGTGTGCAGCGGTTGGGTGAACCCGCCGTTGACGTTGCTGAGCACCACGAACTGCGAGCCGGGGATGTCGATGTAGATGGCGAGCGCGCCAAGGATCAGGATCAGGAAGGGAAGAAATCTCCGCACGAGGCGGGATGATAGCAGGGCGGCCCCGGCGGCGTGCGACACGGCGGCGTGCGATGACAACCACAGGCGGAGTGCGACTGCCCCGGCGGCGAGCGGCGGGCCCAGCGGTGCCGCCCTCTCTACGCCTCCAGGCCGGCCTTGATTCTGGCTGCGAGCGCGGCCCCGATCCCCGGCACCGCGGCGATCTGCTCCAGCGGAGCTTCGCGCACGCGCTTGGCCGAGCCGAACACTCGCAGCAGCGCGGCCCGACGCTTGGGACCCACGCCCGGCAGGTCGTCAAAGGCGGAGCGCGTCGCCGCTTTCGCCCGCAGCGCGCGGTGGTACGTGATGGCGAAGCGGTGGGCCTCGTCGCGCAGGCGCTGCATCAGGTACAACGCCGGCGACGTGGTCGGCAGCAGAACCGGGTCGTCACGCTCCGGCAGGAAGATCTCCTCGCGCTCCTTGGCCAGCCCGACCACCGCCAGATCGTGATAGCCCAGGTCGTCGAGGACCTCCTTGGCCGCCGAGAGCTGACCCTTGCCGCCGTCGATCACAACCAGGTCGGGGAGTCGCCAGCGCAGCTCCTCTTCGCTCCCCTCATCGCCCGACTTCGCCCGCACGAAACGGCGTCGAAGGACCTCCTGATGGCTGGCGAAGTCGTTGGCGCCCGTGACCGTCTTGATGCGGAAGCGGCGGTACTCGCCGGTCCGGGGCCGGCCCTCCTCGAACACGACCATGCTGCCGACGGACTGGGCCCCCTGGAAGTTGCTGATGTCGTAGCACTCGATGCGAAGGGGCGCGGCCGGCAGGTCGAGGGCATCGGCCAGCTCCTCGAGCGCGGCCAGCGTCTTGCCCTGGTCGGCCAGCCAGCGGGCGTGCTCGCGGGCCAGGGTCTCGGTGGCATTGCGAGCGGCCAGCTCCAGGAGCTCTCTCTTGTCGCCGCGCCGCGGCACGTGGAGGTGGACTGCCGCTCCCCGTCGTGCGGAGAGCATCCCCTCGAGATCCGCCGCGTCGTCGGGGAGAGCGGGCACGAGCACGACCGGCGGGACGCTGGTGGCGCGCGTGTAGTACTGCTGCACGAAGCCCGCCAGCACCGTGGCGTCGTCCGATTCGCGCGGGGCGTCGAGCAGGAACACGTCCCGCCCGACCATCTTTCCGCCACGGACCGCGAAGAGCTGCACCGCGGCCTGGGTGTCCTGGCGGGCCAGCCCCAGAGCGTCCTCCTCCGTGGCGGCGTGGGCAGCCATCTTCTGCGACTCCATCGTCCGCTCGATGGCCCGCACTTTGTCGCGCAGGGCTGCCGCCCGCTCGTAGTCGGTCGCCTCCGAAGCTGCCCGCATCTGCTTGCTGAGCTCGCGCGCCACGGTCTCCTGGCGGCCTTCGAGGAACAGTTCGATCTGCTCTATCTGGGCCCGATAGTCGGCTTTCGATATGTAGCCGACGCACGGCGCCTGGCAGCGCTTGATGTGGTAGAGCAGGCAGGGCCGCTCGATCACCTTTCGACCCTCATGGATGTCGAGCGTGCAGGTACGGAACGGGAAGAGCCGCCGGATGAGGTTCATCGCCTCGTCCACGCTGCTCGCCGAGGCATACGGCCCGAAGTAGCGGCTGCCGTCGGCCGGCAGCTTGCGCGTCCGTTCGACCCGGGGGAAGTCCTCGGCCAGGGTGATCTTGATGAACGGGTAGCTCTTATCATCCTTGAGCCGGACGTTGTAACGCGGCCGGTAGCGCTTGACCAGGTTGATCTCGAGCAGCAGCGCCTCGCTGACCGAGTCGGTCATCGTGTATTCGAGGTCGGCGATCCTATCGATGACGCTGCGGATGAGCTGGCTCTCGCCGCCGCCGGCCTGCTTCTGCCAGTAGCTCCGGACGCGGTTGCGCAGGCTCTGAGCTTTGCCGACGTAGATGACGGTCCCGCGCGCATCCTTCATCAGGTACACGCCCGGCCTGTCGGGCAGTCGCTTGAGAGTCGCTTCCAGCTCGGGGGTCACCCGGCGATTCTATTCGTCGGAGCCGTGGACCGGGCCTCCACGACGCCCCGCGACGCCTACGGCGTTCCGGAGGCAACCGCCGTGTAGCTGGTCTGCTGGAGCACGCTGTAGCTGCCGCTCGTCAGGCACCACGTTGCTCTGGTTAGGGCAGGTTGCTACCCTCGGCTGCCCTGGTGGACCCCACCTGCGCCGCGGTGGACCCGGGAGTGGCGATCGACGCCGGAGGCGTCACGGTCGCCGTCGACTGAGCCGGCTCGGGCGGCGTGCCCACCCAGCTCATATGCCAGTTGGTGTCGGCGCCGACCGTCGAGATGACCACACGATCGTCCTGCATGGCCACCTGTCCGGACAGCTGGCGGCCCGTCGAGTCCTGGAGGGGCTGCCACGTCTGACCGCCGTCGGCCGACTGCCATATCGGGAACGACCGGGGGCCGGCGTCGACCGGGCCAGTCGAGGCCGTCAAGCCGGCGTCGGTCGCCGCGGACATCTCGGTCGACTGGTCCGAAGCCGGCGACGAGGGAATGACGGTCGCGAACAGCCTGCTGCCCGAGACCGCCAGCCCATACGGAGAGCCGGGCAGGTTCGATCGATCGACCTCCCACAAAAGGCCGTCCGATGAGCTCACGACCATCCCGGTCAGCGTATACGTTCCGGCTGTCCCGGCGGAGACCTCACCAAAGGCCACCAGGCCGCCGCCGGGCAAGGCGAAGATGGACGCGGGCGAGAATGCGTCCGGGAACTGCGCCGCGGCCCAGGTAGAGCCGTCCCGGGTGACTTCGTAGCCACCAGCGCTGGCGGGTGCGTAGAGGCGATCCGCACCGAAGATCGGCACATCGGTCGGCACGCTGGGCTCGTTGATCGCGCTCGTCCGCGTCCAGGTCAGTCCGTCGGTCGAGCTGACCAGCCAGAGACTGCCGTCGGATGCGCTGGCCACGCCTGCGAACTCCGCGTCGAGAACGCCGAGGCCCTGCTGGCCGAGAAGGAGGGTCATGCTCGCGAGCACAGGCGAGCCGGTCAAGCTCCAATGCACGCCGTCGGTGGATCGCCACACGTCCGCCGTCGACACCATAGACGTCGCCACGTAGGTGGACCCAACCCGGGCCACGGCATCGGGCACAAAGTCCCCCCCGTCGAACGTCACGATCTTCGGGCTGGCCGGGTTCGACCACGTAAGGCCATCCGGCGAGCTGCACAGCACCGTCTGCCAGCCATCCGGACCGTCGACATAGCAGGCGCCGATGTAGCCGTTGGCGACTCGATAGCCCTGGTTCTGTGTCGCCATCTGCATCACGCCGTCCGCGCGCTGCCAGGTCCAACCGCTGCCGGTCACGGGTGCCTCGGGGTCGATGCTCGCGCCCGGCTGACCGTTCCTGACAGATACGAGCGCCTGACCAGCGACTATGGCCACGACCAGCGCCGCGGCCGTAGCCGCAAAGGCGATGCCGGCTCGGACGCGCGGGCGCCAAAATCCGATGACAAGCCTGGACCGTCGCCGGTAGCTACCTGGCACCGTGTCGATGAATCGAAGCAGTTCGTCGGGGACCTCCGGACGGCGGCCGACGGCAGATCGCCGCAGCCTGATCTCCAGGTCTTCGAATTCGCGTTCGTCCACATCAAGCCTCATTCGTCCCGCCCCCCCAGCTCCCGGCGCAGCGCCCGGAGCGCATAGTGCAATCTCGACTTCACTGTTCCTAGTGGCAGGCCCAGACGCTCGGCGACCTGTTCAAGGGTCAGGTCGCTCCAAAAGCGCAGGGCGATGACGAGCCGCTGGTCGTCCGACAGCCGGCCCACGGCCGCGGCTACCTCGTCCTTGACGAACATCGAGTGGAAGGCGTCGTCGCTCTCGACATCGCCGGCCGCGTCGAGTTCGATCATCTTCAGCGTGCGGTGGCGGCGCATCCGATCCCGACAGACGTTGACCACGATCCGATCGAACCAGGGCCCGAAAGCGTTGCGGTCGCGCAGGCTGCCCCAGTTCCGCCAGGCCTTGACAAGGGCCTCCTGGACCGCGTCCTGCGCCTCCGTCTCGTCCCCGAGCAGGTAGCCGGCCAGGCGGTAGGCGTCGTTCACTTCCGCCCGAGCCGCCCGGACGTAGTCGGTGGAGGCGCCTTTCAGAGCCTCCTCGTCGGTCACGATCAGGTGCCCCTCCACGATGGTCGTCCTCGCTCGGCCCGATCGAGGCGATCGGTTCAACTGTCCAGACGAGGCTTGATCTCCAAAAGGTTCAGTTGCCGGCCCGCTTCTGCCCTACGAGATCCATTCTCCGGAGGCCAGGACTTCGCCGCTGAAGAAGTCGATGTCGACGAAGGTGCCCGAGCCACCGGTACTCGATGGAGCCATCGATCCACCGGAGCCTCGGTTGAAGGACACGGACCAGATCCAGCGCCCGTAGCGGCTGTCCAGGTAGGCCGAGGCAGAAGCCTTGGCGATCTCGTCCGCCGTGGGATGGGCCGCGTTCGTTGCGATCCGGATTGCCTCGTCCCGAGAGATACCGCCGGCGGGCGTAGCCTGCGGCGTGGGCACCGGCGCCGCCGACGAACCGGGCAGGCCGGTTGCCGTCGGCGTGGTGCTTGGAGACTCGGACGGAGAGAGCGGAGCGCCGACATAGGCCCCGCCGTTGGCGCCCAGCAGGACGAGATCGCCGAACTGGTAGACCCGGCTCACTCCGTCCATCAGCTTGTGGAAGGTCGCGCCGTCGTCGGACGACTCCCAGGCCGTTCCGGCATTGCCCGTGTCGTTTACGACGATGATGATTCGGTCGCCCGAGACGGCCATCGAGCCGGGGGCCCAGCCGGTCTTCAGGGCCACCCACGATCGCCCGTCAGTGGAGCGCAGGATGGCACTGCCGCCTTGAATTACGAGGCTTCCATCCGCCAGCCGGTACGGACTGTTCGACGCGTACTCGTTCTTCGGCAGAGACGCCGGCACCCAGGTGCGACCGTCGGCCGAGTAGCCCATCGCGGCGCCTATGGGTGTCTTGCCGGTCTGATCGAGGAGCCCGCCGGACGTGTCGCCCTGGGCCAGGACACCGACCATCGGCCCGATGCCCACGGCGGTCCAGGTGACCCCGTCAGACGAGCTGTACAGCCGGCTCTTGCCACCGATCGCATCGTCGGGCGAGCCGATCAGCGTGAAACCGCTCGCGCCATAGACGACGGCCCGGAAACCGTGGGGGTCGGCGGGCACCGTCGCCGGCTTCCAGAGCACGCCGTCGAGCGAGTACCAGACTCCCTCGCCGGCATTCACGACGTAGCCGCCGCCCGGCCGATGGGCCACCGATAGCGGCGTGAACACGGCAGGTCCGTCTGTGGCGAAGATCGCTGGATCGGCCGGGACCTGCCATAACCAGCCGTTCGGCGAGGTGCACATTGACGTGCCGCAGCGGCCGAAGTAGCCGTTCGGAACGCGGACGACGGAGGTGCTGGTATCGGGCGCGAGGTCGACCGCGTGCCAGCGCCAGCCACCCACGACGAGCACCGGGGCGGGCGAAGCCGTCGGGGAGGCGGCCGTGTTTGGGCTGGAAGTCGGTTGCGGCGGGCTCGTCGGGTAACCGGCCGGCAGCGGGGCGCCGACCATGGTGAGCTTCGACCCGGAGAAGAGCCCAACGCGATCCCCGAGCGAGACCACCTGTGTCCCGCTCAGCGGATTCCCGTCGAGGAGGGCGATGCGCTGCCAGATCGAGCCGTCGGTCGATTCCCAGAGGGCAGCCAGGGCCGTGTTCGGGATTACCGAAATCGCCACGATGCGCGGCCCCACCACGGCCAGAGAATCCAGCCAGGTGCCGAGCCCGGTCCCGGTCTGCCACGTCACGCCGTCCGTTGAGGTCAGCAGCTTCTTCGCGCCGGCCGCTACTCCGGCAGTGCCGACAGCGACGTACTTGCCGCTCGCAAGGTGTATCGAGGAAGAAAGGCCCGACACGCCGTCCGGCAGTGTGAGCGCGTGCCAGTCGATGCCGTCGCTCGAAGAGACGACGCCGCCGACCTGCGCGCCGCCTGCGGTCTCGCTCTTTGCCGCGACCAGGCCGATCGCGCCACCGGGCTGCGGTTGCGACACTCCGGCCGGCAGATCGAGCGGCGCCCAGGCGGCGCCGTCCGTCGAGAACAGGATCTTCGACGCTGTCTGCTGGCCATCGTGGACCTGCGCGACCATTGCAAACCCGCCGGTCAGAGTCTGGACCTGGGCAGTCTGCAGGCCCGGCAGATCGACCGCCACGGTCATCCAGTGGACGCCATCGCTCGACCGCCATGTGCCCGGATCGATCGTTCCCGTCGCCACCCAGCCGGCGTTGCCGTGCGCCACCGACCAGCCTGCGAACGGGGCGGCTCCGTCCACCGCTAACACGGTGGGGTCGGCCGGGAGCTCCCAACTCACCGCATCCTTCGAAGTGCAGGCGGCTGGGAGCCCATTGGCGACGCACTCGCCGAGGTATCCATTCGCAATGCGGGCGACCAGGCCCGGGGCAGGCTCGCCCACCCGCCACCATCCCCAGCCGCCGGTTTCGACGTCGAATGACGCGGACCCTGGAGCCGAGGGCGAAGGCTCCGCCTGGCCCTGTCGGACCGCGATGACAGCCGCGCTGGCGGCGATGGCAACGACGATTGCCGCGGCGACGGCCATTCCCGCGGCCCGGCGTCGCGCCCCCGGCCGCTCGGCCGACCTCCCGAACCTGAGCCGGCCGGGGCTCGTCTCGGGCACGATCGGCGCCGGTCGAATGAACCCGCGAAGGCGATTCCGCAGACCCCGCTCCATCGGCTCCCCCATTGGCGCCTGCCACGCTGGTGCGTCGCGTCTCCAGGCTACGCCTATCAGCAATACGCAGCTGCCTGCGCCCCGGTTCACGGCAGCGACGAGCCTGAAGCCCGAGCGAGATCGGGCGCGTCCGAGCGTCCCCGCCGCTCGAGCCTTCGAGCTCCGGAAGCGAGCTACGGGTAGTTGGGCGCGGAGCGAGCCAGCTCGATGTCGTGCGGGTGGCTCTCGATCTGGCCGGAGTGCGTGACCTGGACGAAGCGCGCCTTGACGCGCAGGTCTGCGATCGACTCGGCGCCGCAGTAGGTCATACCCGCCTTGGTGCCGCCGATGAGCTGGTAGAGGATTCCGGCCAGCGGTCCCTCGACGGAGACACGCGCCTCCACTCCCTCCGGCACGAGCTTGTGGCGATCGATCTGGGGATAGCGGTCGCTGCCCGCCGACATCGCGCCCAGCGATCCCATCCCGCGGTACTCTTTGACGACCCGCCCGCCGACACGCTCCGCTTCGCCGGGGCTCTCCTCCGCCACCGCGAGCAGCCGGCCGAGCATGACCGAATCCGCTCCCGCGGCCAGCGCCTTGACGATATCGCCGGAGTAGCGGATGCCGCCGTCGCCGATGATCGGGACGTCGGCGGCGCGTGCCGCGGCGGCGCACATCATGATCGCGGTGAACTGCGGGACGCCGACGCCGGCCACGATCCGAGTGGTACAGATGCTCCCCGGCCCGATGCCCACTTTCACGCCGTCCGCGCCGGCCTCGATGAGCGCGGCGGTCCCCTCGGCCGTGGCCACGTTCCCGGCAACGAGGTCGATCGCGTCTCCGAAAGAGGCGCGATAGCGGCGGAGGGCGTCGATCACGTTGCGGGTGTGCCCATGGGCCGTGTCCACGCACAGGGCGTCGACACCGGCGCGGACCAGCGCCTCGGCCCTCGCCACGGAATCCGCACCGACGCCGACAGCGGCTGCCACGCGAAGCCGCCCGTGGGAATCCACGTTGGCGAGCGTGGCGCCGCCCGGCACTGCGGCCGCCTTGACGGCCGCGACCTCCTCTGCCTGGCGCTCCGGCGCCTGGTTGCGGTGAACTACGCCGATGCCGCCCTCGATCGCCATGGCGATGGCCATCCGGTCCTCGGTGACCGTGTCCATGGCGGCGCTGACGACCGGCGTGTTCAGCGCGATGTGGCGTGAGAATCGGCTCCTCACGCTGGCATCGCCGGGGAGGATCTCGGAATACTGCGGGATGAGCAGGACATCGTCGAAAGTCAGTCCCAGCAGCGGCTGACTCACGACCGCTCCAGCTACCTCGCCGTCGCCGGCCCGTCCGATCTGCGTGATCGCCATTTCGCCTCCACCTCTCCTTCGCTCGCTCGCTCGATCGACCCTGCCGGCCGATCCGCGCCTGGAGGCCGGCGCTTTCGTTCCGGACATTCTACGGACCGAGGCGGGTCCCCGTTCGACCGGACAGCCCGGAGGCTTGGACCGCTGACGACCACTTTCGGGCACCTGCGCCCGGACCGAGCTAGCAGTAGGCTGATGGTCGGGAGCCGGACCTGCTCCCGATCGACCCCGACGGAGGTGCGCTGTGGAGTACAGGCGACTCGGCGAGTCGGGCCTGCTGGTTTCGGCCGTTGGCCTCGGCACGAACAACTTCGCCGGCCGGCTGCACGACGAAGCGGCGCGCGCCGTCCTGAACGAAGCGCTCGAGCTGGGCGTCACCTTCATCGACACGGCCGACGTCTACGGCCGCGGCTCGGAAGAGGGTTTGGGCGCCTCGGAGAACCAGCTCGGCCGGCTGCTCGCCGGACGCCGTCAGAACGTAATCCTGGCGACCAAGTTCGGGCACGCGATGGGCGAGTCCCTTTACGAACGCGGCGCTTCGCGCGGGTGGATCGTCCGCGCCGCCGAAGCCAGCCTGCGCCGCCTGCGAACCGACTACATCGACCTATACCAGATCCACGTTCCGGACCCACAGACGCCGATCGAGGAGACGCTCCGCGCCCTGGACGACCTGGTGCGAGCCGGCAAGGTGCGCTGGATCGGGCACAGCAACTTCGCCGCCTGGCAGATGGCGGACGCCGACTGGACTGCGCGAACCTCCCATCTTCCACGCCCGATCTCGGCCCAGATGCACTACAACCTGATAGTTCGCGACATCCAGGCTGAAGTCATCCCGGCGTGCCATCGATTCGGGCTCGGCGTGATTCCATACTTCCCGCTCGAGTCTGGCTTCCTGACGGGCAAGTACCGACCAACCGGAGAAGGCAAAGGCCGGCTGACCGAAAGCGCCCGCGCCGGCGAGACCCTGACCGCCGCCAACTTCGAACGGATAGACCGGCTCGAGCGTTTCGCGGCCGGACGGAAGCACACGCTGCTCGATCTGGCGCTCGGGTGGCTGCTCAGTCAGCCGATCATCGGCTCGGTCATCGCCAGCGCCAGCACGCCCGACCAGGTCAAGGCCAACGTTGCCGCGGCCGAGTGGCGCCTTAGCGCCGCTGAGATGGACGAGGTCGCCGGGCTGTAGCGATCGTGCGGGCTGTCGCGGGGCGGCGGGCGGCGGGCGGCGGGCGTTGGCGGCGCGGGCGGCTCGGCTGCGGGGCGGTGCGGCGCCTCAGACTTCCGAAACGTGCCGCCGGGCGGCCACGCGCGCCCGCAGCGACAACTCCGCATCGGCCATCGGCAGGAGCGGCTCGTTGTCGCGCATCCTCCGCTCGAAGACGCTGCGGCAGGCCGGACACTCGTAGATCAGGCAGCTGCCGGCTTCCCGATACGGGCGAGCATCCGGGCTGACGTACTCAACCTCCGCGAGAATCAACCAGGCGCCGCACTGCGGGCAGATGTCCCGAGCCATGAGCGGCATGGTACTGATCGGGGCGCGGCGCCGCGTCGGGGGCGACCCTGAATCGAGGCCGGCGGTCCCACTTGGGCGGGCGACCTTCGCCAGCCGGGCTGTGCGAGAATCGCCGCCGTGACTCAGCCCCACGCCACCAAGGCGGCGCCCTCGAGCCGTCCGCCATTCCAGGGAAGGCGGCTTCTGGAGCGACTGGTCGGCCGCAACGCGCAGGTGCAGTCCGTCAGCGTCGCGCTCCTGTTCGGCGTGGCAGTTTTGGCCGTCGGGCTCGGCCAGGTGAGCGGCTCGGCCGACTGGGGTTTCACCTGGGGCGGCGCCCTCGACGGCCTGCTATCCCAGATCCCTTACACGTTCTCCGCCGCCGTTCTCGTTGCCGTGGCCACCGCCGCCAACGTGCTGGCCGGCGCGATCGTGCTGCGATTCCTGGGCGCGCCCGCCTTCCGGTCGCTCTCGGACCTGATCCTGGCCGGGTTCGCCGCGGCCGTCGTGCTCGACGCCGCGGCGCTCTTCCTGTTGGGGAGCTTCGGCCTGTTCGGATGGCCCGAGTTGCTCCTGCTCCATTTCGCCGCCCTGGCCGCGTACGCCGGGACGCGCGAGTCGCGGCCGCTCATGGCCGTCGTGCCGCACATACGTGCTCGACGCCCCGCGGCGTGGTGGCTCCTGATCGTGGCGATCTGGGCCGGGCCCCTGATCATCCAGCTGGCCTCGCCAGCAGCCCCGTTCATGGATGTCCTTCCGAACCAGGTGGCGCCCGTGGAGCACGCTCGCGTCTTCGGCAGCTTCGCCACGCTCACCACGTCGCCCTCCCCGATCTACGGCCCGTCCCGCCTGATGCTCGGCTACGTCGGCCTGCTGGGCGACCTGACCACCATCGCGAACCTGGAGGCGATCCTGGCGGTCGCCGCCTTCGCCCTCCCGCTGACGATCCTCATGGCGATCTCGATGCGTCAGCTGGCTTCACACCTGTTCGGGGCGAGCGCCGGCTTCTGGGTTCTCCTGACCTTCCCGCTCACCTTCACGTTCATGCGGCTGGCAGACACGCGCGGCACCGTCGCCGCCTTCCCGCTCGCCGCGTACGCCCTGGCACTGACCGCCCGCGAGCTTCGCGCGGCGCGGTCGGACGCCGGGCCGCCGGCCGCTTCGGGCGCGCCGGACGACCACCGCCTGCCGAATCTTCCGCTCGCGGCGGCGCTGGGCGGCGCGATCCTCGTCCATCCGCTCGTCGGGATGGTCGCGGCGACGGCCGCGGTCGGGATGCTGCTGCTCGAGCCCCGGCGTCTCGGGCCGCTTCTGATTCCGGCGCTGGGCGCCGCGGCCCTCATCGCCGTTCCCCAGGCAGTGACCATGCTCGGGATCGATGCGCCGTCATGGGTCGGCTCCCTATGCGTCGCTGCTGCGGTGTCGATGGCCTTCGGCCTGGCCTGGCTCGTCTCGGCGGTTCGCTCGAGGATTCCGTCTTCGGTGCGGCTCTCGGAGCGGATCTCGACGCCGCGCTGGATGCAACTCACGCTCCTGGTGGTAGCGATCTGGGCCTGCCTCATTGTCGCGCGCCAGCACATCGCTCCGCCGGATGACCCCTGGTCGGAGATCTGGAACCTCTTCCCACGGCTGCTGATGGTGACGACCATCGGCCTGGTGCTCGGACTGGCGCGCTCAGCTCGGGGCTGGACGGTGTTGGGCTGCGGCATCGCTGCCGGCACGGCGGCCTGGGCCGCCTCGGGTCTCGTCGGATACGACACCTTGACCCAGCAGGCCGTGCACTACGAGGTCCCGAAGACGATCGAGTACTGGCTGCCGGTCATGCTCGCTCTTGGCGGGGCCGGCGGCATTGCCGCGGTCATGCGGCTGCGCAGCCTGGGCGCGCTGACCGCGATCGCCCTGGCCGCCTTGCTCTTCGACACGATGTACACGTACCCGGGCCCTCTGATCACCAACGTCCAGATCGGCGAGCATCGTGGCTCCGAGTCGTTGGGGCTGGCGCTGCGCGAGGCAGAGCAGGGCTACTGGGTCGGCTACCCGGATCCTCGCCTGATCGTCGATCCTGCCGAGCAGCAGGTCATCGACGAGCTGCGCGCCGAGATCAGCGCCGGTCGTCTCGGGCCATCCACGCGGGTGCTCCACATCGCTTCGAGCTTCCAGCAGTGGTCCTCGGTTCCGATCGGAGTGTTCACGGGCGCCCTGGAGACTTCGATATCGCTCCAGCCCGAGCTCAGCATCCACACGGTAGGTGGCCGGCTGCTCGGTTTCGACCAGCTCCCGGCCGAGCTAGCATCCGACTACGGCTACGTCGTGCTCGAACCGGCCGGGCTGGATCCGACCCTGCCGGCCCCGATCACCGCGGCCGGCTACCACCAGATCTGGTCGAACTCCCAGGCCACGATCTTCGCCCGGAACTGAGGACGGCCGGGGGCGGGGGCGGACCCCTGGCGGCTCAGGATCAACGGCCTTTGAGTCGTCCCAACGCATCGAGGAGGGCCGGGCTCGCCATGCGCTGGGGCGTGCGGATGCGGCCGCACGTGCAGTCGCGTCCTCCCATGGACCCGGGCAGGCCGTTCACCGGTTATCGCGTAGCTTCTCGGCCTCACGGAAACCAAACGCCCTGGTCATCAAGTTCTCGGTCCGGCAGGGCCAACGCGGGCTCAGAAGCGGAAGTCACCTACTCGGCCGAGATCAGGAAGACCCCCAGATCGTATGCGCCGCGCTGAGCGGCCTTGGCCGCCCGAAGCTGCTGAACCGCCGCCTCGGTCAACCCGCGCCGTTTGGCGATGGCCATGATCACTTCGAGCAAGTCGACCAGCTCGACTGCGGCCTGCTCGTCGTCGAGCGCCGCGTCGTACTCTGCGGCCTCCTCGTCGATCTTCGCCCGGAGCGCTTCGAGCAGTTCCTTCCCTACGAGCGTCCGCGTGAACACCCTGTGGCCGCCGGCTCGCAGTGTCCCGGGAACCAGGTCCCGGACCAGCTTGTTGTACTGCCTCACCGCACCGCTCCGCTCCATCCGGCCACCTGGAAGCCCAATGCGGGCACTGTACCTGGACGGCCGATTCGCTTCCCGACCAAATCAAGCGGCCGGCATCTCGATAAGCGGCAGCGAAGCGGCGCCTGGACTGCGAGGCGGCGCTGCGCGACATGTGGCCCGAAATCACACGTGGCGTCCTGCGCCGCCTCGATGACGCATTCAGCCGGCTCACACTGGGAATTGGCCTCACGGCTCGCGAGGTCGGCACGGACCCACAGCCGGGGCCGGTCGCACGGGCCTTCCTCGCCTATGAATCAGCCCTCGAGGACGCCGACGGGCTCGACTTCGACGACCTGGTCGCCTGGGCGCTTCGGCTGTTGGAGGCTCGGCCTCCCCTCCTTCGCCGCTGGCGCGAGCGCTGTGCGCATCTGTTGGTGGACGAGACACAGGACGTCGATCGAACACAGCTTCGGCTCGCGCTGCTGCTCGCTGCGCCCGCCAACCGGATATTCGCTGTTGGCGATGACGACCAGACGTATGACCCATCACTTCCGGGTACGCGCTCATTTCCCCGCATACGGCGAGCCGAAAGACTGTGTGAAGGCCGTCATCCTGCCGCGATCGCGACCACGAAGACGCAGTAGCCGGCGATGATGATCGACCCGGTCCAACGAGTCAGTCCG
>PMXQ01000149.1:0-1138 GCA_003171065.1 Chloroflexota bacterium | reverse complement strand
GCGTCCGCGCGAAGCGAGGTAGACCGCGGCCACGAGGTTCGGCAGGCTGGTCACAGCTGCCAGGATCAGGCCGCCAACGATGATCTGCGACCATCCCAGGCGCTCGCCCAAAGTCGTCGCCTGCTCCTCCATGGCCACGCTCGCCGCGACGACGACTACGAGTGCCGCGAGCGCAACCACGGTGTCCCGACGGTCCCCTCGCTGCGGTCGAATGGCCACCGCCAGCTCGGCCTCTTCCTCGGCCAGGGCGCGTGCCAGCCATTCCAACCAACGCGCCGGCAGCCGTATCCGGGCTCTGGCGGCGGGGTGTTCGGCGCTGACGGCAACGTAGGGCACGAACACGACCAGAGCGAGGAGCAGGCCAATAGCGGGCGCGATAAGCCCCGCGACGACGATCACGCTGAGGAATGCCATCCAAAGTCCGACTGTGCCTTCGAGGGCGATCTCGCGGCGGTGGAACTTGATGCGACCCGCTATGAGTGCGCTGATGCCCAGTAGAGCGGCGAGGTTGAACACGTTGGAGCCGAGCGTCACTCCGATCCCGACCGTCCCGTGCCCGCCTGCGATGGCCGCGACGGAAGAGGTGATTTCGGGGCCGTCGGCGGCGAGCGCCGCGATGAGACCGAGCAGGGCCTCGGACACGCCAAGCCGCTCTCCGACCCGTTCAAGCCGCGAGACGAGCAAGACGCTCGCGCCGAGACTCAGCGCCGCGCTAAGTGCAAAGACCACCGCCTCCAATGGCGCCTCCCACGGATGATGTTCCTATGAGTCCAAAGACAGCGCCCGCGCTCTCCGCAGACTGCCAGTGCACCGGCGCTCGGTGCGCTAGCGAGTGGGCCTCAGTTCTGCAGCCCCGCTATGCGACTTCGACCAACGACCTCGCCTGCTTCTTTGGTCGCGCCGGCGCGGTCGGAGTCCTGGCCTTGGCAGGATCGAGGATCCGATACGCCAGCAGTTTCACCTGGTCGTTCACGAGGAACCACGCCAGCGCGTAGCCCCAAACGAACAGCGCCCAACCCCAGCCGAGGGGCGTCATAAACAGCCCATAGACGGCTATCAAAGTCGCCACTACTTGAGTGCCGAACACCGCCAACAACAACACCCGAGCGGGGCGTATGGACCAGAACCGACCGCGTGT